>CAMDAM010000031.1 GCA_945888575.1 Asaia bogorensis
GAGGCGGCGCGGCGCGAAGTGGGCCTGCAGGTGCGCAGCGTGCGCACCGAGGCGGAAGCGGAGCCGGCGCGCGCCTGCCTGGTGTTCACCTCGCCCCCCAGCCGGCGGCCCGATTTCAACCCGCAGGATTGGATCGTGCTCTCGCCTCCGGTGCCCGGCGCGGCCGTGACGCGGGAGGGCGACCAGATCTGCGTCTCCGGCCTGCCGTTCGGCGCCACCACGCGCATCACGGTGCGTCAAGGCATGCCGGGGGAGGGTGGCATCACCGTCACGCGGGAGGCCTGGGGCAATGTTGCCATGCCCAACCGCCAGCCGCGCCTGGCGTTCGACACGCGCATGTTCGTGCTGCCGCGCGGCCAGGCGCCGGCGGTGACGCTGACCAGCGTCAATATGTCTCGCGTGAAGATGACGCTGGTGCGCATGACCGAGCGCAACGTGGCCGGCTTCATGCGGGACTATAGATTGGGCGAGGAGGTCGACCGCTGGTCGGTGGAAAGCATAGCCGAGAGCTCCGGCAGCACGGTGTGGACCGGCACGGCGGAAATCCCGAAATGGGAGCCGAACAAGCCCGCGCGCACGGCGCTGCCAATGCCCGAGGCGTTGGCAAATGCCGGCCCGGGCCTTTATGCGCTGTCGGCCGAGATCGGCGACGGCTCGCCACGGCGCGGCGCCTCGGCGGTGCAGATGATTCTGCGCACGGACCTCGCCCCCACGGTGTGGCGCGGATCGGACGGGCTGACGGTGCAGGTGCGCGGCTATTCCGATGCGAAGCCAAAGCCCGGCGTGATGCTGCGGCTGCTGGCGCGCAACAACGACATCCTGGCCGAGGCGACGACCGATGAGACCGGCGTGGCGCGCTTCGCCCGGGCGCTGCTGCGTGGCGAGGGCACGCTGGAGCCGGGGTCGATCCACGCCTTCGCAGAAACCGATTTCGCCACGCTGGACCTGAACAGCGCCGCCTTCGACCTGTCGGACCGCGGGGTGGAAGGCATGCCGCATCCCGGACCGCTCGATGCCTTCGTGTGGTTCGACCGCGGCATCTTCCGCCCCGGTGACACGGTGCAGCTGATGGCGCTGGTGCGCGATGCCGCCGGCCTGCCAGCCGACCTGCCGGTGCAGGTGACGGTGAAGCGGCCGGGCGGGCAGACCTTCCTGAAGACCACGCCGGCGCGGCTGGCGGAGGCTTCGATCCATGTGCCGGTGGCGCTCTCGGCCGGGGCCTCGGCCGGCACCTGGACGGTGGAGCTGCATGCCGACCCCGCGCTGCCGCCGATCGGCAAGGGCGAGTTCCGCGTGGATGCCTTCGTGCCGGACCGCATGGCGGTGGATGTCGGCCCGTTGCCGGCCGCACTTGTGGCTGGCCGCAGCGAGAGCGTGCCGGTGGCGGCGCGCTTCCTGTATGGCGCGCCTGGCGCGGGCCTGACGGGCGAGGCGACGATGCGGCTGGTGGCCGATCCCGCGCCCTTCCCGGCGCTGGCGGGCTATCGCATCGGCCAGGTGGGCGAGGTGTTCGCGCCCTCCTTGCGGCAGATCGAGCTGGCGGAGACGGACCCGCAGGGCCGCACCACGATGGTGCTGAATGTCGGGCGGCTGCCGGACACCACCTTCGCGCTGAAGGCGGAGATCGAGGTGGCGGTGAACGACCCGGCCGGCCGGGCCTCGCGCGCCAGCGTTTCCGTGCCGGTGCGCCCGGCGGGGCCGCTGATCGGGCTGAAGCCGCTGTTCGAAGGCAATGCGGTGGATGCCCAGGCGGAAGCCGGGTTCGAGATCGTGGCCGTGGGGCCCGATGGCGCGCGCGTGCCGCTGAATGCCCGCCTGCGCCTGGTGCGGGAACGGCCGGACTGGCGGATGGTGATGCGCGGCTCCCTCGCGCGCTACGAAACCGTGTGGCGCGACGAGCCGCTGGAGACGCAGGAGATCGCGATCGGCACCGGCACGCCGCACCGCTTCGCGCGCAAGCTGGATTTCGGGCGTTACCGCGTGGAGGTTTCCCAGGCCAACGGCATGGCGGTGACCACCTATCGCTTCCGCGCCGGCTGGGCGGCCAGCGAAAGCCCCGATGTACCGGACCGGGTGGACGTGTCCGCCTCCGTACGCGCCGCCAAGGTGGGCGAGAGCGTGAAGGTGCACATCGCGCCGCCCTTTGCCGGCGAGGCGACGGTGGCGGTGCTGTCGGACCGGGTGCTCTCGCTGCGCACCGTGTCGGTGCCGGCCGGTGGGGCCGATGTGGACGTGCCGGTGGAGGAAAGCTGGGGGCCCGGCGCCTATGTTGCGGTGCACGTGTTCCGCGGTGGTTCGGGCAATGACCGGCCGGGACGGGCGATCGGGCTCACCTGGGTCGGCGTTGATCCCGCCGCGCGCACGCTGGCGGTGGCGATCGACACGCCTGAGCGGCTGCCGCCCCGTGCGCGCAGCATGGTGCCGGTGCGCGTGGCGCCGGGCGCCTGGGTGACGCTGGCGGCGGTGGATGAGGGGATTCTTCGCCTGACGCGGTTCGAAACGCCGAACCCGGCCGGGCACTATCTCGGCCGACGGCGGCTGGGGCTGGATATCCGCGACGACTGGGGCCGGCTGATCGCGCCGGCCGAGGGCGAGGCGACGCTGCTGAAGCAGGGCGGCGACGAGGGCGGCTTCGTGCTGCCGGATATCCCCATCCGCACGGTCACGCTGTTCACCCCGCCGGTGCAGGCGGGTGCCGACGGCATCGCGCAGGTGCCGCTGGACATGCCGGATTTCAATGGCGAGGTGCGGCTGATGGCCGTGGCTTGGCAGGGCAGCAAGGTCGGCTCCGCCGGCAAGCCCGCCACGGTGCGCGACCCCGTGGTGGCCGAGGCGCTGCTGCCGCGCTTCCTGGCCCCCGGCGACGAGGCGCGGCTGGTGGTGATGCTGCACAATATCGACCTGCCGGAAGGCCCGGTCTCCGTGCAGGTGGCCACCGAGGGGCCGCTGGCCATCGCGGGCGATTCAACCATCAGCGCCACGCTGGCGCCGGGGGCGCGGGCGCTGCCGGCGACGCTGCTGCGGGCGAATGGTGCGGGGCGCGGGGTGGTGAAGCTGACCATCTCGGCGGCCGGCGGGTTCAGCCTGCAGCGCGACACCGCCATCACCGTGCGCCCGGCGCGCGGGCCGGTGAGCGTGGTGGCAGGCAGCGAACTGGCGCCCGGGGCGGAGCTGCGGCTGGAGCCACCGACCGGGCGCTTCCTGCCCGGCACCTGGAGTGCGGAGGCGAGCTTCGGCGCGCCGGTGCGCTACGATGTGACGGCCCTGGTGCGGGCACTCGATGCCTTCCCGATGGCCTGCCTGGAGCAGACCGTCAGCCGTGGCCTGCCGCTCGCGCTGCTGCCCGATGGGCCGGTGGCGGGCGATCAGCGCGCGGCCCGGCTGGGCTCCGCCGTGGCCTCCGTGCTCGATCGCCAGCGCTACGATGGCGGGTTCGCGCTGTGGAGCGCGGGCGGGGCGAACGAGGATTGGCTTTCCGCCTATGCCGTGGAGTTCCTGCTGCGCGCCCGCACAGCCGGCGCCACGGTGCCGGAGGCGGCGCTGGACGAGGCGCTGAAGAACCTCAACGAGCAGTCCGAGTATCCCGGCAGCCGGCCGGAGAGCCTGGCCGCGCAGGCCTATCGCCTCTACGTGCTGGCGCTGGCCGGGCAGGGACGACCTGGTGCGGCGCGGGTGATGGCCGAAAGCCCCGACACGCTGCCGACGCCGCTGGCCAAGGCCCAGGTGGCCGCGGCCCTCGCCCTGATGCATGACCGGCCGCGTGCCGAGGCGATGTTCCGCGCCGCGCTGGATACACCGGCGCGGCGCTGGTGGGGCGCCGACTATGGCACCGGGCTGCGCGACATCGCGGCGATGGCGGTGCTGCTGAAGGAAAGCGGCCTGCTGCCGGACCGGCTGCAACGCCTGGTGGCCGGCCTGCCGGGGGTGGACCTGCTGCCCGGCGCGCTTTCCACGCAGGAGCAGGCCTGGATGGCCGCTGCCGCGGCGGCGCTGGGGCGCGACGGGCGGCCGGTGCGGGTTTCGCTAGAAGGGCGCGAGCTCTCCGGCCCCGTGGTGGCGGCGAAGCTCTCCGGCCCCGTGGCGGCGCGCAACCTTACCGACCGGCCGCTGTGGCAGAGCGTCTCTGTCACCGGCGTGCCGGCCGAGGCATTGCCGGCGGCGCGCAACGGCATGCGCATCTCGCGCCGCTTCCTGGCGCTGGACGGCACGGCCCTGAACCTTGACCAGCTCAAGCAGAACACCGAGTTCGTGGTGCTGCTGGAAGGCGAGGCGCAGACGCGCGAGGGGCATCGGGCGCTGGCGATGCAGGGGCTGCCGGCGGGGTGGGAAATCACCGCGCGGCTGCCGGCTGGCGCGGTGCCGGGCATGCCATGGCTCGGCGAACTGACCGCCACGGAGGCGCAACCGGCGGCGGATGATCGCTTTGCCGCGGCGCTGGAGCTGACCGAGCAGAAGCAGGGCTTCCGCGTGGCGGCCCGGGTGCGGGCGGTGACGCCGGGCTTCTTCGAACTGCCCGGGGCGGAGATGTTCGACATGTACCGGCCGGCGATCTTCGCGCGGCAGGCGGTGGCGAAGATACGGGTGTTGCCGACAGAGTAAGGCAAGCAAGAATGTTCTTTTTTGAAAAAAAGAACCAAAAAACTTTTATCCGCTTGGCGCCCGGGAAAGCCGGACGCCAGTGAGAAAAGTCTTTTTGCTTCTTTTTCTTCAGAAAAAGAAGATTCTTGCTTGCTTCCTTGGGCTGGTCGCGACGCTCTGGGTGTTGGACCGAGCCTTCCCGCCGGCGCTAGGGCGGTTGCACGCCGTGGGCACCGAGGTGCTGGCCCGCGACGGACGCACATTGGCGCTGTTGCCCGCGGAAGGCGGCGTGTGGCGCTTTCGCGTGCGGGCGGAGGATGTTTCGCCCGCGTTCATCGAGACCTTGGTCCGGGTGGAGGACCGGCGCTTCTGGTGGCACCCGGGCGTTGATCCCGTGGCGCTGGCGCGGGCGGTCTGGCAGGACATCAGAGCGGGGCGGATTGTCTCGGGCGGGTCCACGCTGACGATGCAGGCGGCGCGGTTGCTGGAGCCGCGGCCGCGGACGGTGCGCAGCAAGCTGATCGAGGTGGCGCGCGCGGTGCAGCTGGAGTGGCGCTACTCCAAGCGGGAGATTTTGGGCATCTGGCTGACCTTGGCGCCCTATGGCGGCAATCTGGAGGGGGTGCGGGCGGGGAGCCTGGCGTGGTTCGGGGTGGGGCCTCAACACCTGGATACGACGCAGGCGGCGCTGCTGGTGGCGATTCCGCGCCGGCCGGAGGCGCTGCGGCCGGACCGGCATGCGGCGCGGGCGCGGGCGTTGCGGGACCGCATTCTGGGTTGGGATGGTGGGGCGGTGCCGGAGCGGCGGGTGGCGCTGCCA
The DNA here is from genome assembly GCA_945888575.1 of Asaia bogorensis. Taxonomy (GTDB): domain Bacteria; phylum Pseudomonadota; class Alphaproteobacteria; order Acetobacterales; family Acetobacteraceae; genus CAMDGX01. Next base: position 5,399 of record CAMDAM010000031.1, read on the forward strand.
CGGCACGCGCGGCAGGCGGTGGCGGGGCTAAAGGGCGAGCGGGTGGAGACGGTGCTCGACCTGTCCTTGCAGCGCGCGCTGGAACGCCTGGCGGAGGAACGGCTGCGCGGGCTGCCGGAGCGGGCGTCGCTGGCGATCGTGGTGGCGGAGATGGGGGCGCGGGAGTTGCGTGCCGTGGTCTCGGGCGGGGCCGGGATGCAGGCGGGCCGGGCGGGGGCGATGGATCTCAGCCGGGCGGTGCGTTCGCCGGGTTCGGCGATGAAACCGTTCATCTATGCGATGGCGTTCCAGGACGGGATCGCGGGGCCGGCGACGCGGGTGGATGATCTGCCGCGGCGCTTCGGGGCCTATGCGCCGGAGGATTTCGACCGAACCTTCCAGGGTGGGGTGACGGCGGGCGATGCGCTGCGGCGCTCCTTAAACCTGCCGGCGGTGGCGCTGCTGGACCGGGTGGGGCCGCTGCGCTTTGCCGCGGCCGTGAAGGGGGCAGGGGCGGCGCTGCATCTGCCGCCGGGCGCTGACCCGTCCTTGCCGCTGGCGCTGGGGGGCGCGGGGATCACGCTGCGCGACCTGGCGGGGCTGTATGCGGCGCTGGGCACGGATGGCATGGGGGCGCCGCTGCGGTTGCGGCCGGGGCCGAACGAGGCGCGGGCCTTCCTGCAGCCGCGCGGGGCGTCGGTGATCGCCGAGGTGCTGACCCAGCCCTTCCCGGAGGGTGGGCCGGCAGGAGTGGCGTGGAAGACCGGCACCAGTTGGGGCGGGCGCGATGCCTGGGCGATGGGGTTCGATGCCGCGCATGTGGCCGGCGTGTGGGTCGGAAGGCCCGATGGCACGCCGCTGCCGGGGGCGACGGGGCGCAACCTCGCGCTGCCGCTGCTGTCGCGCGTGATGGGGATGCTGGCACCTTCCCCGCGCCCGGAGCCGCGGGCGGAGCGTGTGGCCGCCCCGAACCGGGAGCGCGCCGGCCAGGAGGAGGCGTTGCGCCTGTTGTTCCCGCCGCCGGGCGCCGTGCTGGGCGGGGAGGGGCCTGTGGTGCTGCGGGTGATGGGCGGGCGAAGGCCGCTGACCTTCCTGGTGGACGGGGCACGCCTGCCGGCCGACCCGGCGCGACGCGAGGCGGCCTGGCTGCCGCAGGGGCCCGGCTTCTACCGCCTGACCGTGCTGGATGCCGAAGGCAGCGCGGCCCGCGCCACGGTGCGAGTGCGGTAGGGCGGCGGCTTTCCAATCCTGCCCGCCCGGTCTATGCCGCGCGCCTTCGCCAGCGCAGGATCCCCGAATGCCCGATCTGTTCAGCCCCTTCACCCTGAAGGGTGTCACGCTGCGCAACCGCATCGCGATGTCGCCGATGACGATGTATCGCTCGGTGGACGGCAAGATGGGCGATTTCCACGTGATGCTGATGGGCTCGCGCGCCGCCGGCGGGTTCGGGCTGGTCTTTCCGGAGCAGATCGCCATCACGCCGGATGGCCGCACCGGCACCAGCTGCGCCGGCATCTGGGACGACAGCCAGATCGAGGGCCTGGCGCGCGTGGCCGCCATCATCAAGGACATGGGCGCGGTGCCGGCGATCCAGTTGGGCCATACCGGGCGCAAGGGCAGCGAGAAGAAGCCGTGGGACGGCAAGACGCAGATCGCCCCGGACCACCCCGATGGCTGGCAGGTGCGCGCGCCTTCGCCGATCACCTTCGGCGGGCGCTACACCTATCCCGTTCAGGAACTGAGCGTGGCGGAGATCCACAAGATCCATCGCGCCTATGCCGATGCCGCGCGGCGGGCCGTGGTGGCGGGGTTCGAGTGGCTGGAGATGCACTTCGCCCATGGCTACCTCGGCGCCAGCTTCTTCTCCCCGCTGGCCAACCGGCGCACCGATGAATACGGCGGCAGCCTGCAGAACCGCCTGCGCTACCACCGCGAGGCGATGGACGCGGTGCGGGCGGTGTGGCCGGAACGCCTGCCGCTGACGATGCGGCTGGGCAGCGACGATTTCCACCCCGATGGCGTGCAGTTCGACGACGCGGTGTGGGCGGTGGGCGAGCTGAAGGCCCACGGGCTCGATCTCGCCGATCTCAGCCTGGGCATGAACACGGATGACGTGCGCGGCGTGCCGTTCAACGAGGTGGGCTTCATGGTGGAACGCGCGGCGCGGGTGCGGCAGGAGGTGGGCATCCCGGTGGGTGTCAGCTGGAACCTCGGCATCCCTGCCGTGGCCGATGCCGCGATTCGCGAGGAGAAGATCGACTTGGTGCTGCTGGGCCGCCCGGCGCTGGCCAACCCGCACTGGCCGTTCTACGCCGCACGCGAACTGGGCCAGCCCGATCCGGTGGCACTGCTGCCGCAGGACTGGTCGTGGTGGCTGCGCAACCGGCTGGGGCCGGAGGGGATCCTGGGCTGGCCGCCGGTGGGCCGGGGCTGAGCTACTCCACCAGCCGGGCGCGCAGCACCGCCATGCGCGCGTCGTCCAGGCCCAGCTGCTGGTGCAAATAGGCTTCGATGCTGCCCCAGCCGGCGTGGATCGCCTCGTAGGCCGCCTCCAGGAAGGCGGGCTGCACCGAGAGCAGCGTATCGGCTACCACTGGCGGCAGGCCGGCCGAGACCTCGGCGTCGCGGCGCCAGAGGCGGTTGGTGGCGAGGTAGTCGTGGTGGATCACCTCCTCCTCCACGCCCAGCGCCGAGAGCAGCAGCATGGCGGCCACCCCAGTGCGGTCTTTGCCGGCAGTGCAGTGGAACAGCAGCGGCGCCGGCGTTTCATGCAGCAGCAGGTCGAACATGGTGCGGTAGCGATGCGCCCACTCGGTGACGTAGCTTCCATAGGCCGCGCGCATCACGCGCACCACGTCCTCGGCGGTGGCGTTCGGGTCTTGCACCAGGTCGCGCAGCGAGGCGCCGATGGTGGGCTGGATGGTCAGTTCGTGGATCGATACACCCTGGGTGAGCTTCGTCGGCCAGCGCTCGCGCTCCCCGTCGCCGCGGAAATCGACGATGTGGTGCACGCCGAGCGAGCGCAGGGCGGCGATGTCCTTCTCCGTCAGCCCATGCAGGGCTGCAGAGCGGAACACCTGGCCGCGCTTCACCGTGCCGCCATCGCGCGTCGGCCAGCCGCCGAGGTCGCGCAGATTGCTGACGCCTTCCAGCGCGATGCTGTGCGGCAGGTCGACGATGCGGGACATCAGGCCGTCTCTCCGTGGTCGAACTCGAAGCGGAAGCCCGCGCCGGCGCGGCGCACCCAGCCCACATGCGGGGCACCGAAATGCGCCGGGAAAACGCGGGCATTGGTCTCGCAGCACAGCTCCAGCACCCGGCGGCGGGATTGCTCGGCCTGGACAACATCGGTGCAGAAGCGGCTGCTCCATTCAGGCCGGTAGACCTGGATCGGGTGGTGCATCACGTCGCCCAGGAACACCGCCTGGTCGCCGCCAGAGAGCAGGCGCAGGATCACATGGCCAGGGGCATGGCCGGGGGCGGGCTCGATCAGCAGGCCGTCGCCAAGCTGGTCGGTCATTTCCACCACCATGGCCTGGCCGGATTCGATCACCGGCAGCACGGAATCCTGGAAGATGGCGCCCTGGGCGGGGGCGAGATCCTTGTTCAGGCTGGGGTCCCAATGGTCCCGCTCCACCTTGCTGAACACGTATTTGGCGTTGGGGAAGGTGGGCACCCAGCGGCCATCGAGCAGCTTGGTGTTCCAGCCGACGTGATCCACATGCAGGTGGGTGCACAGCACGTAGTCCACCTCCTCCGGCTGCACGCCGGCCTCGGCGAGGCGGGCGAGGTAGGGGGTGTTGAGCATGTGGAAGCGCTCGAAGCCCGGCCGGTCCTTGCCGTTGCCGCAGCACGTGTCCACCAGGATGGTATGGTGCTTGGTGCGGATCACCCAGGAATGGATGGAGGAGATGAACTTGCCGGTCGACGCCTCGAAATAGTTGGGCGAGAGCCAGCCGGCGTGTTCGGCCAGGATCGCGGGGTCCCAGTCCGGCAGCAAATGCTGGGCGGGGAAGCCGGGGCCGGCGCTTTCGTACACGCGGGTGACAGTTGTTTCGCCGATCCTGCGGGTGGTCATGGGGCGGTTCCTCCTGCCTGGATATGCGGCACATGACAGGAACCGGCCGCGCCGCGCAATGGTGGGGGCGGGGGGCCGGGTTTCGTGTTAAGGGTGCGTTGATTGCACCGCGGCAGACTGCGTTTTCATCGTTCCCTTTACCAAAGCGTCCGGCGACCCATGGACCTGCACCTCATCACTGATCTCGGCGACCAGGCCGTGATTCTTCCGCTGCTGCTGGCGGTTGGCCTGGTGCTGCTGCTGGCCGGCTGGTGGCGCGGCGCGCTGGCCTGGTTCATCGCCGTGCCGGCCACGCTGGGGGCGGTGCTTGTGGCCAAGCTCTCCACCATGGCCTGTCAGTCCCTGATGCCGCCGGTGGGGTTGCTGAGCCCCAGCGGGCATACGGCCTCGGCCGCCGTGGTCTATGGCGGGCTGCTGGCGCTGGTGATCGGCGGCCCGCGCGCTGCCCTGCTCTGCGGCGCCGCCGTGGCCGGGCTGGTGGGGTACACGCGTGTTTCGCTGGGCGTGCATACCGTGGCGGACGTGGTGGCTGGCGGGGTGATCGGCACGGCCGGTGCCGTGGCGCTGGCCCTGCTCGCCGGCCCGCGCCCGGCGCTGCGGCGCTGGATCGGGGTGGCGGCGGCCGCCGTGGCGGTGCTGGTGCTGTTCCACGGCCGGCACGTGTATGCCGAAATGCACATCAGGCAGATGTCGCAGCAGATCTGGCCGCTGAGCCTCTGCGCGGGGCCATGACGGGGATTTGAAGCGCCGCGCCACCCCCGGTATGGTCCGCCCGAACGAACGGAGGGCCTCCTGGTGAGCGATTATTTCTACGAACCCCGCAAGGGCCACGGCCTGCCGCACGACCCCTTCAAGGCGATCGTCGCCCCGCGCCCGATTGGCTGGGTGGCGACGGTGGACACGCAGGGCCGGCCCAACCTCGCGCCCTACAGCTTCTTCAACGCCGTCTCTTCCTTCCCGCCGATGGTCTATTTCAACTCGGAAGGCCGCAAGGACAGCATCGACAACGCCGAGGCGACGCGGGAGTTCACCTGCTCCCTGGTCAGTGCCGAGCTGGCGCGCGCCATGAACGCCACCTCCGCCCCCGTGGCGCATGGCGTGAACGAGTTCGAGCTGGCCGGGCTGGCCATGGCGCCCAGCACGCGGGTGAAGGCGCCGCGCGTGGCCGAAGCGATTGCCGCGCTGGAATGCAAGGTCACGCAGATCATCCAGCTGACGGATGTGGACGGCAAGCAGCTCGATAGCTGGATGGTGCTGGGCGAGGTGGTGGGCGTGCATATCGACGACCGCTGGCTGAAGGATGGCATCTTCGACACCGCCGGCGCCCGCCCGATCGCCCGCTGCGGCTACCGCGGCGACTACACCGAGATCTCCAGCCTGTTCGAGATGATCCGCCCGACCGCGTGATCCAGCCGGGGCGGGCGTTCCGCGCCCGCCCTGCTGCCCGCGCAACCGTCCATCCCGCGGCCATCCCGCGGAAATCGCAGCCGTGGCCTTGACGTGCCGCGCCCCCTGGGCCATTTCCGGTCAATCAGGACCCATCGGGTCCGATTAGCACACACCGCCTCCGGGACGCTCCGATGTTGCGCCTCTCCAAGCTCACCGACTACGCCGTGGTCGTGCTGATCCGCCTCGCCGAGGGGGATCGCCCGGTGCCGGATTGCGTTCAGACCTCGCCGGGCCTGGCCGCCGCCACCGGGGTGCCGGAGCCCACCGTGGCCAAGGTGCTGAAGGCGCTGGCCACTGCCGGGCTGGTGGCCTCCACCCGCGGCGCCCGCGGCGGCTACCGCCTGCTGCGCCCGCTCTGCCAGGTGACGGTGGCCGACGTAATCACCGCCGTCGATGGCCCGATCGCGCTCACGGCCTGCGTCGACGGTTCCACGCTGGGCTGCGACGTTTCCTCGGTCTGCGCCGTCAAGGGGCGGTGGGACCTGGTGAACGGCGCAATCCAGAATTCGCTGTCTTCCATCACGCTGGCCGACATGCGTGTCGCCTCCGTTCCGCCGGCCTTCCGCATCCCTGCGGATGCGCCGGCCCTTCTCTCCCGCGCTGCCGAGTAACAGGGGGGCCTTGCCATGCCTGCCGTCGCCGAAACCCTAGACACCGTCCAGGCCGCCACCGAAGGCGGCTACAAGTGGGGCTTCTCCACCGATATCGAGATGGAGATGGCCCCCAAGGGCCTGAATGAGGACATCATCCGCCTCATCTCCGCGCGCAAGAACGAGCCGCAATGGCTGCTCGACTGGCGTCTGGCTGCCTATGCCGTGTGGCTCAAGATGACCGAGCCGGAATGGGCGATGCTGAACCACCCGCCGATCGACTACCAGGATCTGCACTACTACGCCGCGCCCAAGAAGAAGGCCGGCCCCAAGAGCCTGGACGAGGTCGACCCGGAACTGCTGCGCACCTACGAGAAGCTCGGCATCCCGTTGCGGGAACGCGCGATCCTCGCCGGCGTGGAAGGGGCCGATGGCGCGCCCGCCGATGGTGCCCCCTTGGATGACGGCCGCCCGCAGGTGGCGATGGACGCGGTGTTCGACAGCGTCTCGGTTGCCACCACCTTCAAATCCACCCTGGCCAAGGCCGGCGTGATCTTCTGCCCGATCTCCGAAGCGGTGCAGGAGCACCCGGAACTGGTTCGGAAATACCTGGGCAGCGTGGTGCCGACCAACGACAACTACTTCGCCGCGTTGAATTCCGCGGTCTTCACCGATGGCAGCTTCGTCTACATCCCCAAGGGCGTGCGCTGCCCGATGGAGCTTTCCACCTATTTCCGCATCAACGCCCGCAACACCGGGCAGTTCGAGCGCACGCTGATCATCGCGGAGGAGGGCAGCTTCGTCTCCTACCTCGAAGGCTGCACTGCGCCGCAGCGCGACGAGAACCAGCTGCACGCCGCGGTGGTGGAGCTGGTGGCGTTCGACGACGCGCAGATCAAGTACAGCACGGTGCAGAACTGGTACCCCGGCGATGCCGAAGGCAAGGGCGGCATCTACAACTTCGTCACCAAGCGCGGCCATTGCCGCGGCGCGCGCAGCAAGATCAGCTGGACGCAGGTGGAAACCGGCTCCGCCATCACCTGGAAATACCCCTCCTGCGTGCTGCAGGGCGATGACAGCGTGGGCGAGTTCTACTCCGTGGCGCTGACCAACAACTACCAGCAGGCCGATACCGGCACCAAGATGATCCACATCGGCAAGCGCACGAAGAGCACGATCGTGAGCAAGGGGATCAGCGCCGGCCACTCCAACAACACGTATCGCGGCCTGGTGCGCATCGATCGCCGGGCGGATGGGGCGCGCAACTTCACCCAGTGCGACAGCCTGCTGATCGGCGATCAGTGCGGGGCGCATACCGTGCCCTACATCGAAAGCCGCAACCCCACCGCGAAGCTGGAGCACGAGGCGACCACGTCGAAGATCGCCGAGGACCAGCTGTTCTACTGCCGCCAGCGCGGCCTCTCGGAAGAGGACGCGGTCGGCCTCATCGTCAATGGCTTCTGCAAGGATGTTCTCAAGGAACTTCCAATGGAATTCGCCGTGGAAGCACAGAAGCTTCTGGCGATTTCCCTTGAAGGCTCCGTGGGTTAAGGAAAGACTCTGATGCTCCAGATCAACGGCCTGAAGGCCTCCATCGACGGCAAGTCCATCCTGAACGGCATCGACCTGACCGTGCCGCAGGGCGAGGTCCATGCCATCATGGGCCCGAACGGCTCCGGCAAATCCACGCTCTCCTACGTGCTGTCGGGCCGCGAGGGCTATGAGGTGGATGGCGGCACCGCCACCTTCGGCGGGCAGGACATCCTGGCGATGGAGCCGGAAGAGCGCGCCGCCGCCGGCCTGTTCCTGGCCTTCCAGTATCCCGTGGAACTGCCGGGCGTGAACAACGCCAACTTCCTGCGCACCGCGCTGAACGCCCAGCGCCGCGCCCGCGGTGAGGCGGAGCTGGATGCCGTGCAGTTCCTCAAGCTCGCCCGCGCCGAGGCCAAGCGCCTGTCGATGCCGGACGACATGCTGAAGCGCAACGTGAACGTCGGCTTCTCCGGCGGCGAGAAGAAGCGCAACGAGGTGCTGCAGATGGCCCTGCTGCGCCCCAAGCTCGCCATCCTGGACGAGACCGATTCCGGCCTGGACATCGACGCGCTGAAGATCGTCGCCGACGGCGTGAACGCCCTGCGCGGCCCGACCTTCTCGGCCCTGGTCATCACCCACTACCAGCGCCTGCTGGACCATATAGTGCCGGACCGCGTGCACATCCTGGCGCAGGGCCGCATCGTGAAGTCCGGCGGGCCGGAACTGGCCCACGCGCTGGAAGCCGGCGGCTACGCGGCCTTCATCCCGGAGGCGGCATGAGCATCGCACCCTCCGGCCCGCTCGCGGCGCTGAAGGCGGCGGCGGACAGCTTCGTGGCCGACTACCAGGCCCGCAAGACCGCGCTGCCCGGCGACAGCCAACTGCGCGCGGAAGCCGCCGCCCTGGTGGCCGCCAACGGCCTGCCCGGCCCGCGCGAGGAAGCGTGGCGCTACACCGCGCTCCGTCCCTTCGCCGAGGCGCAGTTCAAGCCCACCGCCAAGGCCGAACCCTCCGCGGCCCTGCTCGCCCGCCTGCCGCAGGTGGAGGCGACGCGCCTGGTGTTCGTCGATGGCCGCTTCCATTCCGAACTGTCCGGCGTGCCCGCGGGCTTCCGCGTCACCACCGGCGAGCCGGCCTATGGCACGCTGGCCCGCCCTGCGGCTGAAAAGCTGGTGGCACTCAACACCATGCTCGCCGAGGATGGCGCGGCCATCCATGTGCCCGCCAACACCGATGCCGGCACCGTGCTGCTCGCCAGCCTCGCCACCGGCGCCGCCGTGGGCTTCCACCCGCGCCACCACATCGTGCTGGAGCCCGGCGCGAAGCTCACCCTGCTGGACGTGACCATCGGCGACGGCGAATACCTCAACAACCCCGTGCTGACCTTCGAAGTCGCCGCCGGCGCCACCGTGACCCATCTGCGCACGCAGGATGAAGGGGCAGGGGCCTTCCACCTCTCCACCGTCTATGCCGAGGTCGCCGAGGGCGGCACGTACGACAGCTTCGCCCTGATCCTGGGCGCCAAGCTGGCCCGCATGGAGGTCCATGCCCGCCTCGCCGGCCCGAACGCCGCCGCCCATCTCAACGCCGCCCAGCTTCTCGGCGCGTCGCAGCACGCTGATTTCACAACAATCGTGCGCCACGACGCGCCGAACACCGCCAGCCGGCAGACGGTGAAGAACGTGCTGACGGGCCGCAGCCGCGGCGTGTTCCAGGGCAAGATCGAGGTCGCCCGCATCGCCCAGAAGACCGACGGCTACCAGATGAACCAGGCGCTGCTGCTCTCCGCGAACGCGGAGATGGACAGCAAGCCGCAGCTGGAGATCTACGCCGACGACGTGAAGTGCAGCCACGGCGCCACCGTGGGCGCGCTGGATGCCGACCAGCTCTTCTACCTGCGCAGCCGAGGCGTGCCGGAAGCCGAGGCGCGCGCGATCCTGGTTCGTGCTTTCCTCTCGGAGGCGCTGGACCCGATCAGCCATGAAGGGGCCCGCGCCGCCATGGAGGCCGCGATCGCGGCATGGTGGGAGAGGCACGAGTGAACGACGCCATCCAGTCCTTCGATCTCAAGGCCATCCGCGCCCAGTTTCCGATCCTGGGCGAGAAGATTCGCGGCAAGGATCTGGTCTTCCTCGATAGCGCCGCCTCCGCCCAGAAACCGCGCGCGGTGATCGACGCCATGGTGCACGCCATGGAGCACCAATACGCCAACATCCATCGCGGCCTGCACTGGATGAGCGAGCGCACCACCGAAGCCTATGAAATGGCGCGCGATGCCTCGGCCCGCCTGCTGAACGCGAATGACCGCAGGGAAATCGTGTTCGTGCGCAACAGCACGGAGGCGGTCAACCTGCTCGCCCACAGCTTCGGCCGCAGCATCTTGAAGCCCGGCCAAGCCGTGCTGATCTCCGGCATGGAGCACCACAGCAACATCGTGCCCTGGCAGATGCTGCGCGACAGCCACGGCATCGAACTGCGCGTGGCCCCCATCACCGATGCCGGCGAGCTGGACATGGCCGGCACGGAGGCGCTGCTGGCCGATGGAAAGGTCGGCCTCGTCGCCATCACCCACATGTCCAACGTGCTCGGCACCTACACCCCGGCCGAGCGCCTCGCCGCCCTGGCGCACCAGTACGGCGCCAAGATCTTCTTCGACGGCAGCCAGGCCGTAGTGCACCGGCGTGTGGACGTGCAGGCGCTGGGCGCCGATTTCTACTGCTTCACCGGCCACAAGCTGTATGGCCCCACCGGCATCGGCGTGCTCTGGGGCCGCCGCGAGTTGCTGGAGGCGATGCCCCCCTTCCTCGGCGGCGGAGACATGATTTCCTCCGTCTCCTACGAGCGTAGCACCTGGGCCGACGTGCCGCACAAGTTCGAAGCCGGCACGCCCGCCATCATCGAGGGCATCGGCCTGCACGCCGCCATCGAGTTCATCGAGTCGATCGGCTACCCCGCCATCGCCGCGCATGAGGCCGCACTCACCGACCACGCCCTGGCGAAGATGTCCGGCATCGAGGGCGTCACCGTGATCGGCCGCGCCCAGGACCGCGGCGGCGTGATCTCCTTCACGCTCGATCGCGCCCACGCCCACGATGTTGCCACCCTGCTCGACCGCCAGGGCATCGCCGTGCGCGCCGGCCAACACTGCGCGGAGCCGCTGATGCGCCGCCTCGGCCTGGACAGCACCGCGCGCGCCAGCTTCGGCATCTACACCACGCACGAGGAAATCGACGCCCTGGCCGAGACGCTGGGCCGCATCCGCGAGTTCTTTGCATGATGTTCGAGGATGTGCGCGACCTCTACAACGCCGCCATCCTGGAGCGCGGCCGCCGCCCGCGCCACATGGGCAAGCTGGAAGCCTTCGACAGCACCGCCAAGGGCGACAACCCCATGTGCGGCGACCGCGTGACCGTGTGGCTGAAATTCGCGCCGGATGGCACCATCGGCCAGACCGGCTTCGATGCCCGCGGCTGCGAGATCAGCAAGGCCTCCGCCGACCTGATGGTGGAGGCCGTGCAAGGCCGCGCGCCCGCGGACACCAAGGCGATGTTCGAGCGTTTCCGCACCATGGCCCAGTCCGGCGAATGCCCGTCCTGCGCAGAATTCGAGCCGTTGAAGCCGCTGGCCGCCGTTCATGCCTACCCGTCGCGCGTGAAATGCGCGACGCTTCCGTGGCATGCTCTCGTCGCCGCGCTGGACGGCGCCGCCAATGCAACCAGCGAATCATAACGGGGGCTGGCCATGAACGAAGGCCCGATCAACACACCGCAGGCCGCCGTAGGCACCTGGACGCCGGAAGGTGAAACTCCGCCGCGCCCCAGCGAGGACGATCTGATCGCCGCCTGCGCCAGCGTGTTCGACCCGGAAATCCCGGTGAACATCTACGAACTCGGCCTGATCTACACGATCGACATCGATGATGCCGGCGCCGTGAAGGTGGAAATGACCCTCACCGCCCCGGCCTGCCCCAGTGCGCAGGAACTACCGGAACAGGTGCGCGATGCCATCCTGGCCTTGCCCGGCGTCTCCGCCTGCGACGTGGAGGTCGTCTGGGATCCGCCCTGGGACCAGAGCCGCATGAGCGAAGACGCCCGTCTTTCCCTCAACATGTACTGAGGAGCCGCACAGTCATGTCCGAGAACCTCGCCCCTCCTACTGCAAGCCCCGCTGGCCGCCCGCGCCGCGCCCTGCCGCCGCTGATGCAGGTCTCTGATGCCGCCGCGGAACGCCTGCGCGGCCTCTACGAAAAGGGCCAGCAGGGCAAGCTGCTGCGCATCTCTGTCAACACCAAGGGCTGTTCCGGCCTCGCCTACGACATGTCCTGGGTCGATGCGCCGGGCCCGGGCGACGAGACCGTGGCCGACAAGGGCGTCACCGTCCTGGTGGACCGCAAAGCGTCACTGTTCCTCATCGGCACGACGATGGATTATGAAGTGAAGGCGCTGTCCTCCGGCTTCACCTTCGTGAACCCGAACGAGAAGGGCCGGTGCGGCTGCGGCGAAAGCTTTCACGTCTAGCAAGACAGAAAGGGAGCCCCGGCTCCCAGAGCGCAAACGAACAAAAGTCTTTTTGCTTCTTTTTCTTCAGAAAAAGAAGACGCTTTCTACCCTTAGGAGAACCCAGCGATGTGGGATTGCGCCGACCTCGCCGCTGCCATGGCCCACCGCCACCGCCGCATCGCCGCCGGTGGCACCACCTGGGACGGCCTGGTGGCCGAGGGGCGGGAGGCTGCGGCGCGCGAGCCCATGTTGATGCGCACACTGGAGCACGGCCTGCTCGCCCATGAAAGCTTCGCCGACGCGCTGGCCCACCGCCTGGCCCACAAGCTGGAAGATGCCGATCTCGGCGCCGCCTGCCTCGCCCCCTTGATGCTGGAAGCGATGGAAGACGACCCCGAGATCGCCGCCGCAGCAGCGGAAGACCTGCTGGCCGTGCGCGACCGCGACCCCTCGATCACCGATCTCCTCACCGCCTTCCTGTATTTCAAGGGCTACCACGCCATCCAGACGCACCGCGTGGCCCACCACCTCTGGCGCCACGGCCGCCAGCACGCCGCGCGCTTCCTGCAAAGCCGCTCCTCGGAGGTGTTCGGCGTGGACATCCACCCCGCCGCGAAGCTCGGCCGCCGGCTGATGTTCGACCACGGCACCGCCATCGTGATCGGCGAGACGGCGGTGGTGGAGGATGATGTCTCCATGCTCCATTCCGTCACCCTCGGCGGCACCGGCAAGGAAGGTGGGGATCGCCACCCGAAGGTACGCCGCGGCGTGCTGATCGGCGCCGGCGCCAATATCCTGGGCAATATCGAAGTGGGCGAAGGTGCGAAGATCGGCGCCGGCAGCGTGGTGCTGCGCGCGGTGGAGCCCTACACCACCGTTGTCGGCAACCCCGCCCAGCCCGTAGGTGCCAAGCGCACCACCATGGCGGCGCTCACGATGGACCAGATGCTGGACGACTGCACGGGCTAGCCTACCGCCCGAACACGCACACGCTCTCCAGCCGCGCCGACCACAGGAACTGGTCGATCGGCGTGGCGGAGAGCAGCTTGAACCCGGCCCCGCGCAGCATGGCGGCATCGCGCCCCAGCGCCACCGGGTTGCAACTCACGTAGATCACCCGCTTCACCGTGCTCGCCGCCAGCCGCGCCATTTGCGCCAGCGCACCGGCATGCGGCGGATCCAGTACCACCACGGCAAAGTGTGCCAGTTCCGCCTCGGTCAGCGGTTGGCGCGCCAAGTCCCGTGCCGCACCCTCCACCTTACCGCCCAACCCGCCCCGCCCCGCCGCCTGGCGCAGGCCGGCAATCGCCGCCGCATCGCCCTCATAGGCGGAAACCCGCCCGTGCCGTGCCAGCGCAAAGGTCAGCGTGCCGCTGCCCGCATAAAGCTCCGCAATGCGCGCCCGTGCCGGCATCTTCTCCGGCAGCCCGGCCAGCACCGCGGCCACGATCGCCGCTTCGCCCTCGGCGGAGGCCTGCAGGAACCCCCCGGGCGGCGGCACCACGTCCACCCCGGCCATCGAGGTTTCCGCCGGCCGCAGCACCGCCACCGGCTCCATCTTGCCGTTGCCAACTTCCACCGTGATGCGCGACAGCCCATGGGCATGGGCGAAATCCGCCAGCCGCTTGCGGTCCGGCATGGTCGGCTCGGCATCGGTGCGCAGCAGCAGGTCCGGTCCAGCATCCAGCAGGTTCACCACCGCCGAGCCCTCTCGCCGCGGCGTCGCCAGCGTGCGCAGCAGGGCGCGCAAGGCCGGGATCAGCGCCGAAAGGGCCGGGGCCAGCACGGCGCAGCCGCCGATATCAATCACCCGCTCGCTCCGGGGCGCATGCAGCCCCACGACCACGCCGCCGGGAACGCGCCGCAGCGCCAGGTCCATCCGCCGCCGCCCACCGGGCTGCGTGCGCACCATCGGGGCCAGAGGCACATCGCCAAACCCGGCTCGCGCCAGGCTGGCCGCGAGCAAGCCGGTCTTCCACGCCACATAGGCGCCATCATCCAGGTGCTGCACGGTGCAGCCGCCGCAGGCGGTGAAATGCGGGCAGGGCGCGACCGCGCGCGCGTGTGAGGGTTCCAGCACTTGCGCGGTGCCGGCCCAGCCATCGCCGCGCTTGTGCGTGAGGGTCGCAAGCACAGGCTCGCCCGGCAGGGTGAACGGCAGGAACAGCGTGGCCCCGGTCTCGGGGTGCAGTGCCACCCCATCGCCCTCGGCGCCAAGCCGCTCCACCACCGTCTCACACGCCGGCGGAAGCGCGGGGGTGGGCGCGCGCTTCATCCCGCCGGCACGGCGCACCGGATTACTCGCCGAACGCCGCGATTCCCGTCTGGGCGCGGCCCAGGATCAGCGCATGCACGTCGTGCGTGCCTTCGTAGGTGTTCACCGTCTCCAGGTTCAGCACGTGCCTGATCACGTGGTATTCGTCCACGATCCCGTTGCCGCCATGCATGTCCCGGCTCATCCGCGCGATATCCAGCGCCTTGCCGCAGGAATTGCGCTTGCACAGGCTGATCATCTCGGGCGCCGCGCGCCCGTCATCCATCAGCCGGCCCAGCTGCAACACGGATTGCAGCCCGATGGTGATCTCCGTCTGCATGTCCGCCAGCTTCTTCTGCACCAGCTGCGTGGCGGCCAACGGCCGGCCGAACACGATGCGGTTCAGCGTGTAGTCCCGCGCCGCATGCCAGCAGAACTCGGCCGCCCCCAGCGCGCCCCAGGAAATGCCATAGCGCGCATTGTTCAGGCAGGAGAACGGCCCGCGCAGCCCCTTCACCTTGGGCAGCATGTTGCCCTCGGGAACGAACACCTCGTCCATCATGATCATGCCGGTGACAGAGGCGCGCAGCGAGAACTTGCCCTCGATCTTCGGCGTGGTCAGCCCCTTCATGCCGCGTTCCAGGATGAAGCCGCGGATATCCCCGGCATCGTCCTTCGCCCACACCACGGCCACATCGGCGATCGGCGAGTTGCTGATCCAGGTCTTGGAGCCGCTGAGCAGGTAGCCGCCCTCCACGCTCTTCGCCCGCGTGCGCATGGAGCCGGGGTCGGAACCGCCATCGGGCTCGGTCAGCCCAAAGCAGCCCACGAACTCGCCGGTGCGCAGCTTGGGCAGGAACCGGTCCTTCTGGTCCTCGGATCCGAACGCATAGATCGGATACATCACCAGCGAGGACTGCACAGAGAACGCGCTGCGATAGCCGCTATCCACCCGCTCCACCTCGCGGGAGATCAGGCCGTAGGCCACGTAGCCCACATCGGCGCAGCCATGGGACGAGAGCGTGGCGCCCAAGAAGCCCATCTCGCCGAACTCGTTCATGATCTCGCGGTCGAAGTGCTCGTTGCGAAAGCCCAGCTTCACCCGCGGCAGCAGCTTCTCCTGGCAGAACACATGCGCGGCATCGCGGATCGCCCGCTCATCGTCGGTGAGCTGGCTGTCCAGCAGCAGCGCATCGTCCCATTTGAACGGACCCAGCTTGCCCTTGGTCGACGGGGCAGGGGTGGGGGCATCGTTCATCTCAGCACTCCAACTCTTCGGTCACAGACATGTCTTCGGAGATGGGGGCGCGCTTGCGCGCCGCAATCAGCATGAAGGCGGGAATCTCGTCCCCGAACCCCATCACGCGCGGGCCCAAATCGTCGCGGTCGCGTCGCTCGCGGCGATCATCCTTGCGGTCATCGCGGCGCTCGTCCCTCCGCGGGCGGTCGCGGTCGCGATCCCTGTCACGCTCTCGCTCGCGCCGCGGCGCCGGCTCGGCGGCCATGGGAACCTCCACGGGCACTTCGCGCACGGGCACATCACGCACCGGCATCTCGCGCATGGGCTCGGGCGGCGGCGCCGCCACGATCTCCACCGGCTTGGCCTGGCGCTCGGCGCGCTCGGGCTTGTCCTTGCGCTCCGGCCGCTCGCGCTTCTCCTTCGCCGGCGGGCGCTCGGGCTTGGCATCCTTCTTCGGCCCTGCACGGCCACGGCCGCGCCGGCGCCCATCGCCCTCCGCCCACTCCACCTCGTCCAGGCCGTCGATCGTGATGCGCGGAATCGGGTGCCCGATCAGCTTCTCGATCGCATCCACGTTCTGCCGGTCCTCGGGCGTCGCCAGCGTAAACGCCCGCCCCTCGCGCCCAGCCCGGCCGGTGCGGCCGATGCGGTGCACGTAGTCCTCGGAATGGTGCGGCGCATCGAAGTTGAACACATGGCTCAGCCCGCCGATGTCGATGCCGCGCGCCGCCACGTCCGAACAGCACAGCAGCCGCAGCTCGCCGGCCTTGAACTT
>CAMDAM010000032.1 GCA_945888575.1 Asaia bogorensis
GCGCCGGAACTCCCTCCGGCGCGCGCGCCTCTGCCAACGTACCGCCCAGCACGGGCATCAATGGGTGTGAAATCCTGTTAAATCGACTATAGAGGCAAAAAATTCCTTTTCCATCGGTGTTGCGTTTGGCACATTCACCGGTGATGCCACATCCCGTCGCCGCACCGAGCGAAGCCGACGCCCTCCGCCGCCTGGCGGAGGCGATGAAGCGCGTCCATCTCCCGGCCCCCCTCTTCCATCTGCTGCTCGCCCTTTTGGCCCTCCTCGCGGGCCGCCCCTCCGTCATGGCCGCGTTTGCGATGGGAGGCGTCTCCCTGGCCGCCACCCATGGCCGCACCTGGCGCACCCCGCGTCGGGACTGGCAATTCTCAGACACCGGCGAAACCATCGACGACCTGGCACCCGTACTCCACCCGCGCGCCCTGCGCCGCCTCCGCCGCCAGCGCGCCTGGATCGGCTGGATCCTCCGTGGTCTCCCCGGCCGCGGCATGCGCCGTTCCGGCAATCGCGCGCCCAAACCCTCCCCTGCCTGCACCGCCCGCGCGCCGCCATGGGCACCGCGCCCCCAGTCCCACCCTGAATCCGTCTCGGAAACCCCGCCTCGCGCGGCAATGACGCATGCCCAACCGGCAGGGGCGTTTGCCCGCATGCCGGTCCATTTGGCGCAAGCGCCAGGGATAAGTGTCCCTTTGCTGCTTATTCCCTGGAAATTGAAGACTCGTCCTTCTCTTCCCCCAGCCGCCTTCTCGATCCTGGAGCAGCAGCCAGCCCCCTCCGTGGCGCCGGGCGTGGCGCTCTTCCTGCTGGTGCTCGCCTCAAACCGCGCCCTGCGCGACAGTCTCGATCCGCGGCTGCGCGGAGTTGTGCGGTAGCGCGCGGGCCAAGGCCGTGCAATAGCGCCTGTCGGCTGGTGCGACTGGCTGCGCCTTGCCTGTCGGACATGCATGGGCAATGGTTAACGCCGTAACGAACGGATAGGGAGGAGCAACCAACGTGTTGCCAGTATCCATGCCGCCGTTGGTCGGCGGCCCATGACGGCCGACTGGCAGCGCCAGGACACCTTGATCCTCGCCGCGCTCGCCGTGGCCTCGGTTGCGGTGGTGTTGCTGGTCAACACCGGCTTCGCGCACTACGCCTCTCCCTGGGTCGGTGATTCGTCGAGCTATATCGAGGCCGCGCGCAGCCTGTTGCGTGGAGAGCCATTGCTGCATCGAATCGGTTTTGGCGCGCCCACACCGATCTATCTCTGGCCGCCCGGCTATCCCATGATAGTGGCCCTGGCGGCCGCCACCGGGCTTGGGGTCTTGTCGGCCGCCATGCTGGTCACCGCCGGCGGCGTTGCCGCCGTAGTGCCGGCTGCCTACTGGGCCATGCAGCCCGTGCTGGGCCGGCTGGGAGCGTTCGCCGTGGCGGTGCTATGCCTCACCGCCCCCGGCATCATCCTGTTTGCCTACACCTTCGGCACGGAGCCGGTTTTCTTGTGCGTCGCCATACTGGCGATCGGCTGCATGGCCCGCGGCTGGTTCTTCGCCTCGGGCGTGGTGTTGGGGCTGTCGCTGCTGCTGCGCAACTCCGGGCTCGCACTGGTGCCGGCGCTCGGCATGGCCGTGCTGCTGGATGCACGTAGCCTGAAGCAGGCCTGGGCAAACGCCTGGCGTGCGGCCGCCGGGTTCGCCGGGCCCTTGGCAGTGCTGCTCGCGTTCAACGTCCTGGTGGTCGGCACGGTGCTGCCCTACGTGATGCCACCCTCCACCCGCCAACTGGAACTGATCCTGGACGACATGGGCGAGTCTCTCGCCTTTGGCATGATTCCGTCGACAACGCTCGCAGACGTGCTGCCCTGGATCGTGCCGCTGGGCGGATCGGTGCTGGTCTGCCTGGCCGCACTGGTCGTGATGTCCTTGCGGCCAGACCTGCCAGTGGCGCTTCGGCGCGGACTCGGCGCAATGGCCGCCTATACCCTGGCCGGCATCGCCATCACCGTGCTCGGCCGCCTGCGATACGAATGGGGCGCCGAGATCACCGTGCGCCACGCCGCGCAATACAACTGGGCGATCCTGACCGCAGCCGCCGTTGTCGCGATACTGGTGTTGCCGCGCTGGAAGCGCCCGGTGCGGCTTGCGATCACTGTGGTGGCGGTGCTGCTGATCGGCCTCCGCACCACCGATAGAGTCGCGCGGTTCGACCTTTTGCAGAAAACGGATCCCCTCGTCGATGCGGCAATCGACGCAGGGGCCATGCCTGACCATCCCCTCGCCCGCCATATGCTGTTGCGCCAGTTCTTCCGCCACTACGAAGCCCGCGAGGACTTGCACGCACTGGCCCGCTTCGCCGTTGGAAACTGCCGCGTGGTGTCCACGGTGTTCGAGGTGCTGATCACGCAGTACGACATTCCCGCCACCCAGCCCAGGATCGGCCTGCCCGCGGAAGGCGGCGTTCTGCTGATCGATGCCATGCTGCCCGGCACCGAAGCGGATGTGCCCGGCGGCCTGCCGCCGGCGTTCCGCCGCGTACTGGCCAATACGCTGCCGCCCGCGATCAAGGTCTACACCAATGATTCCGGACGATGCCTGCCGCCATAGCGCGGCCCAGCACCGTTCCCGCCTACCGGTCCGCGCGCCGGAACACCGTGGCGCCCACGCCACCACCGATGAAGCCACCACCGCGGCTCATGAAGCGCCCGATATGCGCCTCTTCCACATAGCCTTGCGCCAGCGCCGCATGCAGCAGGGCCAGGATATCCCCGCGCAGCCCCACATGACCCGCGCCGGGCAGCCACGTATCGTCCACCACCACGAAGCCGGGCCGCGCCGCCAGGATGCGTCCAATCTCTGCCGCACCATCCACCGGGGCATAGCTGCTCCAGAGATGCGGGACGAAAGGGAAGCGGGTGGGTGGGCGGGCACCGGTCTCGCGGTAGAGGCCGAGCATGCGGCTCATCACGAACAGGTCCTGCGGGCCGTCCAGCCGGGCGCGCAGCAGGGCCGCGATGGTGGCCGTGCGGTCGCCCCAGTGCACGACACCGTTCACCTGGCGGTGCCACAGCGCCTCGCCCGCCGCGCGCAGGGGCGTGTGAAGGCTCCAGCCCAGCAGTACCAGCAGCGCCGCGCCGCGAACCCAGCGTTGCCGGGCATGGGCGACCAACACAGCGATGCCAAGCGCCAGCGGCGGCACCAACTGGATCATCATGTGGTCGGCGAAGCGGCCGAGCACCAGCAACATCGCGGCCACAGCTGCCAGCCAGGTGCCGAGCACCGCGGCCGCCGGCCATGCGCTGCGCCAGGCCAGGGCCGCCAACCCCGCCAGCGCCGCGCCGATGGCAGCGCCGTAGGTGTCGAGACCGTCGCGCATCCCCGCCAGGTCCAGCTCATCGGCCCTGGCCTCGCCGGCCGCGCCGAGCGACACTCGCAGCACGCCCAGCTGTCCCGTGGTGGCATAGATGCCAGCAGCGAATACCATCGGCAGCACGCCGCCCAGAGCAAAGGCCATCAGCAGGCGCGGCGCGCGCAGCAGCACCAGTCCGGCCACGGACGCTTCCGCCAGTGCCACCTGCTTCACCAGCAGCGCACATCCGGCCAGCACCCCCGCGCCCAGCGCCGTGCCGGGGCCCCTGGCCGCCAGCGCCAGCGCAATCGCGCCCACAGCGAAGGGGGCCAGCAGCAACTCACCATTCGTCCCGTCGCCCACCCCGCGCATCGACAGCACCACATAGACCAGCCCCGCCAGCATGCCCGCCGCCGGCAGGTCCGGCAGCAGGTGCCGCCCGATGGCGCGCAGCCCCAGCGCGGTGGCCGCCACCAGCAGCGTGGTGCCCAGCCGCAGCGCCAGCACGCTGCCGTCGCCGGCGATGTGGAAGGGCGCCAGCAGCGCGAACAGGCCCGGCGGCTTGCGGTCCCAGGTGGCGGTGTAGGGCAGGTGCCCGGCCACCAGCTCGCCGGCTATTTGCCAGTACAACGCCTCGTCCCAGTTCAGCTCCTGGAACAGCAGGGCAGGGGCCCGCACCGCCAGCGCGGCGAGCGCGAACAGCAGCGCCGCGCGGGCCGCCTCAGCCATGGCGGGCCGGCGCCACCGGCTTCTCCATGTCCACGAAGGTTGGGTGCGCGTAGCCGGGATGGGCGTGCTGCGCCGTCTCCACGAAGCCGCAGCGCGCGAACAGCCGCCGGTTGTCGACCAGCACCAGCCGGGTGGAGAGCAGCAGCCGTGGCAGCCCGCGCGCCCGCGCCTCCTGCTCCAGGGCCGCGATCATCGCCGGCGCGAGTCCCCGCCCGCGCCAGGCCGGATCCACCGATACCCTCCCGAGATACAGCCCACGCTCCTGCACCTGCCAGATCACGCAACCGGCCAGCGACCCCCGGGCCCAGGCGCCGATCCCGCCCCCCTCTGCCAGGCTCGCCGCCACGCTGGCGCCGGTTTCGCGCAGCGCAGAGGGCGGCGGGTCCGTGACCACCGTCTGGGCAGCGAAGGCGGTGCGGATCAGTGCCGCCGCCGCCTCCGCGTCCGATGCGCGCAGGGCACGCAACACGTATTCGCGATGCTCT
The DNA here is from genome assembly GCA_945888575.1 of Asaia bogorensis. Taxonomy (GTDB): domain Bacteria; phylum Pseudomonadota; class Alphaproteobacteria; order Acetobacterales; family Acetobacteraceae; genus CAMDGX01. The sequence goes on from CAMDAM010000032.1 coordinate 4,539, forward strand.
TCCATGCCTGCCACGGTAGCCCCGAGCGGGCCGGCTGCCTATCTTCCCCCCATGTCCGAACCCTCCGGCTTTCATGCCCCCGCCTTCCTCGATGCCGACCGTCCGCCCGTGCCCGACCTCGTCGTGCCGCGCGGGGTGGTGCCCTTTCACCTGCCCAACCGCCCGGTGCGCGGCCGGCTGGTGCGCCTCGGTGCGCTCGCCGACGCGCTGCTGACCCGCCATGACAATCCGGAGCCCGTGACCCGCCTCGCCGGGGAGGCGCTGGCCCTGGTGGCGGCCCTGGCCACGGCACTGAAATTTCGCGGCTCCTTCAGCCTGCAGGCCAAGGGCGACGGGCCCGTGGGCATGCTGCTGGCCGACTGCACCGAGGCTGGCGCCCTGCGCGGCTATGCCCGTGCGGATGAAGAAAAGCTCGCCGCCCTGCTGGCCGAAACCGCCACGCCCAGCTCCGCCCAGCTGCTCGGGACCGGCTACCTGGCCTTCACCGTGGACCAGGGGCCGGACATGGAGCGCCACCAGGGCATCGTTGGCATCGAGGGCGCGAGCCTGGCCGACATGTCGCTGCACTACTTCGCCACCTCCGAACAGCTGCGCTGCGCCATCCGCATCGCCTGCGCCCTCACCCCCGCAGGCTGGCGCGCCAGCGCGTTGATTCTCGAGCGCATCGCCGGCGCCGGCGGCATCGCACCGGACCTGGATGAAGCCGCGCAGGAGGAAGCCTGGAACACCGCCACCATCCTGGCCAGCACCCTGACCGACGCTGAACTGCTGGACGACAGCCTGCCGCCGGAGCAGCTGCTCTACCGCCTGTTCCACACCGAGGGCGTGGCCGCGGACCTGCCGCGGGCGCTCGCCTATGGCTGCCGCTGCTCGCGCCAGCGCCTGTCCGGCATTCTCACCACCTTCGCCGAGGACGACCTGGACCACATGGCGATCGATGGCCGCATCGTGATGACCTGCGAGTTCTGCAATTTCAACTTCACCTTCGACCGCGCCGAGATGCGCGGTGCCGCCGAAGGCCAGGGGGGAGGCTAGGGACGGCATTGACCCCGCCCGCCGGCGGCGCCACGTTGCGCAGACAGACCATGTTGCTGTTTCAATCGGATGCACGAACGCAAATGACCTTTGCCCGCCGCTCCCTGATGGCCCTGGGGCCCCTGCTGCTGCTGGCCGCCTGCGGCGATGAGCCGGCGCCGGCCCGCTATCCGCCGCCCAGCTACGACTACCTCACCAAGGTGGAGCTGAAGGTCGGCCGCATCGAGATCGATGACAGCTGGGCGCCGCGAGGTGCCGGGCGGCGGGTGGAATCACTCGCGCCGATCCCGCCGCGCGAGGCGCTGCGCCGTATGGCCGAAGACCGGCTGGTGGCCGCCGGCACCAGCGGCCGCGCCGTGTTCGTGATTGAGGACGCCTCCATCATCCGCGGCCCGCGCGACTATCAGGCCAGCTTGGCGGTGCGGGTCGACATTGCCGACGATGCCGGCAACCGCCTGGGCCAGGCGCCGGCGCGTGTTGTGCTGGTGCGCCCTGTGCGGGGCGAATCCGAACGCGCGGTGCGCGACGACCTCTACGCCTTCGTGCGCGAGCTGATGGACGAGATGAACGTGGAGTTCGAATACCAGGTCCGCCGCACGCTGCGCGACGCGCTGCACCAGACCGTGCCGAACGCGCCGGAACCCGGCCCGGTAGAGGCGCAGTCGCTGGACAGCCCCGGCGCCGCCCCGGCGGCCCCCGCCGCCCCCCCGCCTTCGGACCGGCCGGACCCGCCCGTTTCGATGTCGCCGCGCCCGGCGGATCTCGGCACCATGCCGGTGGCCCGCCCGCCCGGCGCACCCACCCCGCGGGCGCCCACGCCGCTCGCGCCGCGCTGACCCGGATGTGAAAAGGGCCAGGAACGGAGACGTTCCTGGCCCTTTTTCCTGGTGCGACGGGGGCTCAGCGCCCCGTCATGATTCGTTCGACCAGCTGCTTCACCGTCGGCACGAAGCCGTTGCTGTAGAACGGGTCGGAGCCGAAGCGATAGGCGTTGTGGCCGGAGAACATCAGGTTGTTGTTCAGCACCTCGTCGCTGTCGCTGTGGTGCGCGATGTCCTGCAGCGTTTTCTGGATGCAGAAGCTGCGCGGATCGGCCTTCTTGCCGTTGGTCAGGTCCTCGGCATGCTGCGCCCAGTTGGAGAAGCGGCACTGGCTGAGGCAGCCCATGCAGGCCACCTGGTCCGCCAGGATCTCACGGCCCTTTTCGGGGGTGACGAAGATCAGGGTGGAATCCGGCGTGCGCAGCGCCTCGGTGAAGCCGGCGCGTTCCCAGGCCAGCGCCCGGTCGCGGTCGGCGGCGGTGACATAGACGATGCGCTTGCGCGGCCCCACGCCGTATTCGGCGGTCAGCTCGCCCACCGGCTCCGTCACGAAGGCGATCTGGCGGTCGTTTCGGGCGCGCAGCTCCTGGATGAAGCTGTTGTTCACGGCCGAGGAATAGAACCCGGTGGGGCTGAAGCGGTTGAGGAACACATCCCCTTCCTTCAGCGTCAGCAGCCGGCGCTTCCAGGCAGCCCCGATCGGGCTTTCCTGCGTCAGCAGCGGGCGGGTGCCGAACTGGAAGGCGATGGGGCCGAGATCAGGGTTGTCGATCCAGTCCGCCCATTCCTCCAGCCACCACACGCCGCCGGCCATGATGATCGGCGTATCGCCCAGGCCGAATTCGCGCATCAGCTTGCGCAGCGCCATCACGCGCGGCATCGGGTCTTCGGGCTTGGTCGGGTCTTCGCTGTTGGACAGGCCATTGTGCCCGCCGGCCAGCCACGGATCCTCGTACACCACCCCGCCCAGCAGGTTGGCCGCCTTGTGATAGGCGCGCTTCCACAACGCCCCGAAGGCGCGGGCGGAGGAGACGATGGGGTAGTAGTGGACGTTGTATTTCTGCGCGATGTCGGCCAGGCGATAGGGCATGCCGGCGCCGCAGGTGATGCCGTTCACCAGCCCCTTGGCGCCTTCCATGATGCCGTTGGCCACGCGCTCGGCCCCGCCCATCTCCCACAGGATGTTCATGTGGATACGGCCGCGGCCGCCGGAGATCTCATGCGCCCGGCGCGCCTGCTCGATGCCGCCCTGGATGCCGTAGGCCACCAGCTCCTCATGCCGCGCAGCACGGGTCTTGGCGTGGTACACCTGGGGAATCGCCTTGCCCTCGGCGTCGTAGCTGTCGGGGTTCACCGCCGACAGCGTGCCGGCGCCACCCGAGGCAGCCCAGTGCCCGGCGGTGATGCCGTTGGACACGGCCACGCCCTTGCCGCCTTCAACCAGCGGCAGAACGTCCACCCCGCCCATCCGGATCGCGTTGATCGCCTTCATCTCGCCCTGATGCCCCGTTTCCGATCGGCCAGTTCCCGACCGTATCACCCGAGTGTAGCAAAATCGTCACCCCGGGGGCGCGGTTGCACCCCCGGGGCCTTCGATTGAGAGGCGGTCAGCCCTCGCCGGCAGCCTCGCCGGCCGGGGCGTCGTCGCCACCGGAGCGGCGTTCGCCACGGTCGCGGCCACGGCCCCGATCGCCACCACGATCGCCGCCACGGTCGCTGCGCTCGCCGCGGTCACGGTCGCCGCCGCCAGCCTTCGGGCCGACCTGGTCGGTGATGTCGGCACCCGTCTCCTGGTCGACCACGCGCATGGACAGCTTCACCTTGCCGCGGTCGTCGAAGCCCAGCACCTTAACCTTCACCACGTCGCCCTGGTTCACCACGTCGGTGGTCTTGTTCACCCGGCCCTGCTGCAGCTCGCTGATGTGCACGAGCCCGTCCTTGGAGCCGAGGAAGTTCACGAAGGCGCCGAACTCGGCGGTCTTCACCACCTTGCCGGTGTAGATCACGCCCACTTCCGGCTCGGCCACGATGCCGCGGATCCAGTCGATCGCCGCCTGCGCCTTGGCGCTGTCGTTGGAAGCGACCTTGATGGTGCCGTCGTCCTCGATGTCGATCTTGCAGCCCGTGTTCTCCACGATCTCGCGGATCACCTTGCCGCCGGTGCCGATCACTTCGCGCACCTTTTCCTTCGGCACCTGGATGATGCTGATGCGCGGCGCGGTGGCGGCCACGTCGGTGCGGTTGCCGGTGATGGCGCGGGCCATCTCGCCCAGGATGTGCATGCGCCCACCCTTGGCCTGCGCCAGCGCCACTTCCATGATCTCCATGGTGATGGACGTGATCTTGATGTCCATCTGCAGGCTGGTGATGCCCTGGTCGGTGCCCGCCACCTTGAAGTCCATGTCGCCGAGGTGATCCTCGTCGCCCAGGATGTCGGACAGCACGGCGAAGCCGCGGTCTTCCTTGATCAGGCCCATGGCGATGCCCGCCACGGGGCGCAGCAGCGGCACGCCGGCATCCATCAGCGCCAGCGAGGTGCCGCAGACAGTGGCCATGGAGGAGGAGCCGTTGCTCTCGGTGATCTCGGAGACGACGCGCAGCGTGTAGGGGAAGTTCGCCTTGGTCGGCAGCACCGGGTGGATCGCGCGCCAGGCGAGCTTGCCATGCCCGATCTCACGACGGCCGGGGGAGCCCATGCGGCCGGCCTCGCCCACCGAGTACGGAGGGAAGTTGTAGTGCAGCATGAAATGCTCGCGGTACTCGCCCTCGAGCGCGTCGATGATCTGCTCGTCCTGCCCGGTGCCCAGCGTGGCGACGCAGAGCGCCTGGGTCTCGCCACGGGTGAACAGGGCGGAACCATGGGCGCGCGGCAGCACGCCCACTTCGGCGACGATCTGGCGCACGGTCTTGGTGTCGCGGCCGTCGATGCGCAGGCCGGTATCGAGGATGGCGTTGCGAACGATGTCCGCTTCCAGCTCCTTGAACAGCCCCTTCGCCTTGTCGGCATCCAGCCCTTCGGCGGCCAGCGCAGCGGCGGCGGCCTTCTTGGCGGCGGAGACCTTGTCCTGGCGGACCTGCTTCAGCGGCTCCTTGTAGGCCTCGGCGATCCCGGCGCGGGCCAGGGCATCGACACGGGCGGCCAGGGCCGTCACCTCGGCGCTCTGTTCCGGCAGCGGCCAGGGGTCCTTTGCGGCGACCTCGGCCAGTTCGATGATCGCCTGGATCACCGGCTGGAAGCTCTCATGGCCGAACTTCAGGGCGCCGAGCATCATGTCCTCGGACAGCTCCTGCGCCTCGGACTCCACCATCAGCACGCCTTCGGTGGTGCCGGCGACGACGAGGTCGAGCTTCGATTCCTTCACCTGCGCCGAGGTCGGGTTCAGCACGTAGGCGCCCTGGATCACTGCCACGCGGGCGGCGGCCACCGGGCCGAAGAACGGAATGCCAGACAGCGTCAGCGCCGCCGAGCAGCCGATCATCGCCACGATATCGGGATCGTTCTCAAGGTCGTGGCTGAGGACGGTGGCGACCACCTGGACCTCGTTGCGGAAGCCCTGGGGGAACAGCGGGCGGATCGGGCGGTCGATCAGGCGGGAGACCAGGGTCTCCTTCTCGGTCGGGCGGCCTTCGCGCTTGAAGAAGCCGCCGGGGATCTTGCCGGCAGCGAAGGTCTTCTCCTGGTAGTTCACCGTCAGCGGGAAGAAATCCTGGCCCGGCTTGGCGGTGCGCACGCCGACGGCGGTGCAGAGCACGATGGTGTCGCCGTAGCTGATCATCACCGCGCCATCGGCCTGGCGGGCGATCTTGCCGGTTTCGAGCACGAGCTTGCGCCCGCCCCATTCCAGCTCCTTGCGGAAGTAGTTGAACATCGTCGAATCCTTCATGGATGGCGATGCCGCGGCCGGCCAAGCGCCGGGCCCGTCCTCCTCATGCGGAAGACGGCGTCTCGGGCGGCATGGGGCGGACCACAGCGGAAGTTCTGGGGGGTCCGCGGTGCCGTGAGTTGCCTCACGACGACCATGTTGCCGGAAACGCCGTTCTGCCCTCCGCGGTCAGGTCGGGGCGCGGTGTTCTGCCGGTCCGCCGCATCGGCGGCGATCGGGGGGGCGAACCCCCGATATGTCAAACCCCGGCGCCACCATGGCACCGGGGCCAGTCATGCCCCCTTATATCGAATCAGGGGGCGGTTTCGCCAGCGCAGCGTGGGAAGGGCAGCACTGCCGCCCCGTGACGCTGAGCGTGGTCGTCGGACGCGGTACCGCCGGAGACGTGAATCACGCGATCAAGCAAAGGGCCAGGCCGCGATCCACGCCTCTTCAGGCGGGGATCATGGGCTAGCGGCGCAGGCCGAGCTTGGCGATCAGGGCCTCGTAGCGGCTCTGGTCCTTCCGCTTCAGATAGTCCAGCAGGCGGCGGCGGCGGCCGACGAGCATCAGCAGGCCGCGGCGGCTGTGGAAATCCTTCGCATGGATCTTGAGGTGCTCGGTCAGCATGGAGATGCGGGCCGAGATCAGCGCCACCTGGACTTCCGGGCTGCCGGTGTCGTTGGCGGTGGTGGCATGGGCCTTGATGAGAGCGTAGCGGCTCTCGGCGGTGATCGACGACATCGTGATACTCCTGAACGGGGTTGCGGATGCGCGCGCGGCCTACATCAGCCGTTCGGGTTTCAGCCAGCCATCCTGCAGCCGGCACAGCCCGATCACGCGACTCCCCGCCATGGCGCGGGCCAGGCCCCCATCGGGGTTGGCCGCCTGTGGAATGCGGCCCATCAGGTCAACCAGGCTGATCGCCTGGCCGTGTGACAGGCCGAAGGCTTCCGCCTCCGTCAGGGCCAGCGCCGGGATGTCGGCCAGCGCGGTCGCAACGGGGAGCAGGAAGTCCGGGGAAGTGGGCGGGGTATCCTCCCCCCGGATCAGTTTGTCCAGCGGAATTGCCTGCGTTTCGGTAAAGGGTCCCACGCGCAGGCGGCGCAGGGCGGCGATGTGGCCGAGCGTGCCGCAGGCGGCGGCGAGGTCGCGGGCCAGGCTGCGCATGTACACGCCCTTGCCCGACTGCACCTCGAACACGGAATGATCGGCATCCAGGTGTTCCACCAGCTCGAACCGGTCCACGCGGGCCGGGCGCGGTTCCAGCACCGGGGGGCGGCCTTCGCGCGCCATGTCGTAGGCGCGCTCGCCGGCCACCTTGATGGCGGAGAACACCGGCGGAATCTGCATGATGTCGCCACGCAGCGCCGGCAATGCCGCCTCGATCTGGGCATCGGTCGGGCGCACGTCGCTGGTGCCGGTGATGGCGCCATCGGCATCGTCGCTGTCGCGGCCTTCGCCCCAGCGCAGGGTGAAGCGGTAGAGCTTGGTGCCGTCCATGATGTAGGGCACGGTCTTGGTTGCCGACCCGAATGCCACCGGCAGCAACCCGGTGGCCAGCGGATCGAGCGTGCCGCCATGGCCGGCCTTCTGGGCATCGAACCAGCGCCGCACGCGGTTCACCACATCGGTACTGGTCAGGCCCGCAGGCTTGTCCACAATCAGCCAGCCGTCGAGCGCGCGCCCGCGCGGTTTGCGTTGTCGTGCCACGTCGGTCGCCTTATCAGTCTAGCGGGAAGATCAATCGCGCTTCAGGTCGCGCGCCACGTCGGGCGCGCGCAGAAGCTCGTCCACATGCATCGCGTAATCGATGCTGGTATCGGCCACGAAGGAGATATCCGGCGCCACGCGCAGCCGCAGCTGCTTGGCCAGCTGGGAGCGCAGGAAGGGCGCGGCACGCTTCAGCGCCGGCACCTTCTCAGCCATGTCCGACCGGCCAAGCCGGGTGACGAACACGGTGGCGCGCTGCAGGTCTGGCCCGATACGCACCTCGTTCACCGTTACCGTCACGTCCGCCAATTCGGGGTCGCGGATTTCGCCGCGGGCGAAGATGCCGGCCAGAACGTGGCGGATTTCTTCGGCCACCCGCAACTGGCGCTGCGACGGCGGCTTGGCGCCAAGAACACTGCCCTTGGCGCCGCGCGGCTTGCTCACGGCAGCACTCCTCAGCCGGGAACCATCTCCACCTCGAAGCACTCCACCACATCGCCTTCGCGCAGGTCGTTGTAGTTGGCGAAGGAGAGGCCGCATTCGTAGCCACGGGCCACTTCGCGCACGTCGTCCTTGAAGCGCTTGAGCTGGGTCAGCTCGCCGTTGTGAACCACCACGCCATCGCGCAGCAGGCGCACGCCGGCGCCGCGCTTCACGAGGCCCTCGGTGATCATGCAGCCAGCGACCTTGCCGGTTTTGGTGATGTCGAACACCTTGCGGATCTCGGCGTAGCCCAGGAAACGCTCGCGCGCCTTCGGGGCGACCTTGCCCTTGACCAGCTTCTCCACGTCGTCCGCCACGTCGTAGATGATCGAGTAGTAGCGGATGTCCACGCCGTCGCGCTGCGCCATCTCGCGCGCCTGGGTGGTGGCGCGCACGTTGAAGGCGACGATCACGGCGTTGGAGGCACGGGCGAGCTGGATGTCGCTCTCCGTGATCTGGCCCACGCCGGCGATCAGCACGCGCACGCGCACTTCCTCATGCGCGAGCTTGGTGACGGTGGCGGTGATCGCCTCCGCGCTGCCCTGCATGTCGGCCTTGATGACGATCGCGACCTCTTTCTGCGCGCCGGCCTGGATGCGGGCCAGCATCTCGTCCAGCGTGCCACGGGCGGCCGTCATCACGCCGGCGGCCTTCTCGCGCAGCTTGCGCTGGCGGAACTCGCTGATCTCGCGGGCGCGGCTTTCGCTGTCCACGGCCACGAACGGCTCGCCGGCGGCGGGCACGCCCGAAAGGCCGAGGATTTCCACCGGGGTGGAGGGCGGCGCGTAGCGCATCTGCTCGCCCTTGTCGTCCAGCATGGCGCGCACGCGGCCCCATTCGGCACCGGCCACCACGATGTCGCCCTGGAAGAGCGTGCCCTTCTGCACCAGCACGGTGGCCACCGGGCCACGCCCGCGGTCCAGCCTGCTTTCGATCACACTGCCCTCGGCCGCGCGTTCCGGGTTGGCCTTCAGGTCCAGGATCTCGGCCTGGAGCAGGATCGCCTCCTCCAGCTTCTCGATGCCCGTGCGCTGGGTGGCGGAAACCTCCACGTCCTGCGTGTCGCCGCCCATCTCCTCCACCACGATGTCGTAGCTGAGCAGTTCCTGGCGCACGCGGTTCGGGTTGGCGTCGGCCTTGTCCATCTTGTTGATGGCCACGATGATCGGGGCATCCGCCGCCTTGGCGTGCTTGATGGCCTCGATCGTCTGCGGCATCACGCCATCGTCGGCGGCCACCACCAGCACCACGATGTCGGTCACCGAGGCACCGCGCGAACGCATGGCGGTGAAGGCCTCGTGGCCCGGTGTGTCGATGAAGGTGATCGAGTTGCCGCCCGGAAGGGCCACGTTGTAGGCGCCGATGTGCTGGGTGATGCCACCGGCCTCGCCGGCCGCCACGTCGGTGGCGCGCAGCGCATCCAGCAGGCTGGTCTTGCCGTGGTCGACATGGCCCATGACGGTGACGACGGGGGGGCGCGGGATCAGGTCGGCGACCACATCGCGCTCGCCCTCCAGCCCGATCTCCACGTCGTCCTCGCTGACGCGCTTCACCTTGTGGCCGAATTCCTGCACCACCAGCTCGGCGGTGTCGGCATCCAGCGTCTGGGTGATGGTGGCCATCACGCCCATCTTCATCAGGGCCTTGATCACGTCCGGCCCACGGGCGGCCATGCGGTTGGCGAGTTCCTGCACCGTGATCGTCTCGGGCAGGATCACGTCGCGCACCACGCGCACCTGGTCGGAGCGCAGGCGCTCCAGCTCGGCCTGGCGGCGCTCACGCTCACGCTGGCGACGCACGGAGGCGAGCGAACGAACGCGGTCGTCTTCGCCTTCGATCGCGGCCTGCACGTCGATACGCCCGGCGCGGCGGCGATCGTCGCCGACCTTCTTCGGGGTCACCACGGGGGGCTTGCGCGGCGGCATGCCGCCGCCGGGGCCCGGGCGGCGAACCGTGCGGGCTTCCTCTTCTTCCTCCACGGCGCGGGCACGCAGGCGCAGCGTCTCGCCGGGCACCGCGGGGGCGGCCGGCGTGGTTGCGGGGCGTGCCACACGGCGCGGCTCGTCGGCAGGGCGGGCCACGGGGGCTGCGGTGCGCGCCACGGTGGCGGCGGTCTCGGCGGCCTTGCGGGCCTCCTCCTCGGCCTTGGTCCGCGATTCCTCCTCGGACTTGCGGCGCGAATCCTCCTCGGCGGCCTTGCGGGCCTCCTCCTCGCGGCGGCGCGCTTCCTCGGCGGCGGACAGGATGGAGATCTTTTCCTGGTCGCGGCGTTCCTGCTCACGGCGCTCGGCGTCGCGGCGTTCCTGTTCGCGGCGCTCCGCCTCGCGGCGCGTGGCCTCGCGCTGCTGCTCGGTCAGCGCGCGCTGGCGGGCTGCCAGCTCGGTGGCAGTGAGGGCACGTCCGCCCGGCCCGCTGGTACGCCCGGCGGGCGACCCCATCGGCTTCGGGGCCGGAGGTGCCACCGTGGCGCCGGCCGAGGCCAGCGGAGCCGCACCCACAACAGGTGCGACAGGCGCGGCCGGTGCCGGGGCGCCCGGGGTGGGCGCGCGCTTCTTGCGCACCTCCACCTGCACCACCTTGGATCGCCCATGGCTGAAACTCTGCCGCACGGATCCGGCATCCACGGTACGGCCCAGCTCCATGCGCCCTGCCGGCCGCAGTGAAAGCCTGCCCTTGCCCGCGTCCTGATCGTTGCCTTCGCTCATCTACCCGCCTGTATCTCTCGCCCGACCCGCGGCACCGCCGCGGGATCTGCTGTCATGCTCCCGGGAACACCGGGAGAGTCCGCCGCCGTAGGGATGCCGCGCACCCCGTCCAGCCGCTCCGATTCCATCCGCATCCGCTCGGCCAACCGGCCGGGCTGAAGCACCACATGCACCGCGTGGTCGCGGCCGAACACCCCTCCAAGCTGCGACGCATCGAGCGGCGCGACCACCGGTACCCGGCCTCGCCATCCGCTCAGAAATCGCTGCCGTTCCTCCGGGCTGCCGTCGCTCGCCTGGACCACCAGGCCGGCTCGACCGCCGTCCAACCACTCCCGCGCCTTGCCGTAGCCGGCCACGGCCTGCCCGGCGCGGCGGGCGAGGCCCAATGTCTCCACGACCCGACGGGTCAGCCCCGCCACCAGGTCGGACGTGAGATCGGGGGAAACCGTCACCGGACAGCGGGCTGCCCGGGCGAACGCGCCGCGCGAGCGTGCCGTTTCTACCACATCCCCAAGCGCGCTCAACCAGATTCCCCGGCCGGGCAGCGTTGCGGCAAGGTCGGGAACGACCTCCACCAGCTTGCGCCCCGCCGCCGGATCCGCCGGCCGCAGCACGAAGCGGATCATCCGCTCCTTCGGCCGCCGCTCACGCGTCACGATGCACCGGCGCAGCGGGCCCGACTCGGATTCCTCCTGGTCGGGTGCGTCTGGCTCGGCCCCGTTCTGCGCGGGCTCGTCCTGCTCGGGAAGCGCGTCAGTCGTGGCTCGCCTCCTTCTCCCCGCCCTCGGCGTCGCCGCTCGCGGCGCCTTCGGCCTCAGCGGCCTCGTCATCGCCGAACCAGTGCGCGCGCGCGGCCATGATCACGGCGTTGGCCGTTTCCTCGTCCATCGCCTCGGTGCCCACGATCTCGATCAGCTCGTCCGACGCGAGGTCGGCGAGATCATCGAGCGATTTCACGCCCTTCTCGCCCAGTGCCACCAGCATGGCGGGGGTGAAGGTTTCCATCGCGCCGATATCGTCGGAGACGCCGAGCTCGATGCGCTTCTCGTTCAGCTCGGTGTCGCGCTTCAGCAGGTGCGTCTCGGCGCGGCGGATCAGCTCCTCGGCCACCGCTTCATCGAAGCCCTCGATATCGGCCAGCTCGTCCAGCGGGGTGAAGGCCAGTTCCTCGATCGTGTTGAAGCCCTCGGTCACCAGCAGCCCGGCGATCACATCGTCGACATCCAGCGCTTCCACGAACAGCCCGGTGCGGCGACGGAACTCCTCCTGCCGGCGCTCGCTCTCTTCCGCCTCGGTCAGGATGTCGATGTCCCAGCGGGTCAGCTGGCTGGCCAGGCGCACGTTCTGGCCGCGGCGGCCGATGGCCAGGCTCAGCTGCTCGTCCGGCACCACCACTTCGCAGCGGCCGGCTTCCTCATCCAGCACCACCTTGGTCACCTCGGCCGGGGCCAGGGCGTTCACCACGAAGGTGGCGGTGTTGGGCGACCAGGGGATGATGTCGATCTTCTCGCCCTGCAGTTCCTGCACCACGGCCTGCACGCGCGAGCCGCGCATGCCGACGCAGGCGCCGACGGGGTCGATCGAGGCATCGCGCGAGATCACCGCCATCTTGGCGCGGCTGCCGGGGTCGCGCGCCACGGCCTTGATCTCGATGATCCCGTCGTAGATCTCCGGCACTTCCTGCGCGAACAGCTTGGCCAGGAAGCCGGGATGGGTGCGGGACAGGAAGATCTGCGGGCCGCGCACTTCCTCGCGCACGTCGAAGATATAGGCGCGCACGCGGTCGCCGTTGCGGAAGCTCTCGCGCGGGATCAGCTCGTCGCGGCGCAGCAGCGCCTCTGCGCGGCCCACCTCCACCATCAGGTTGCCGTACTCGGTGCGCTTGACCACGCCGTTGATGACTTCGCCGACGCGGTCCTTGAACTCGTCGAACTGCTTCTTGCGCTCGTATTCGCGCACGCGCTGCACGATCACCTGCTTGGCGGTCTGGGCGGCGATGCGGCCGAAATCGATCGGCGGCAGAGGATCGACGATGAAGTCGCCGATGACCTTCTCCGGAAAGAGGCGCTTGGCGATGTTCGCCGCCATCTGCGTCTCTTCGTTCTCCACCGTCTCCACGATCTCGGTCCAGCGCGACAGGCGCACGTCGCCGGTCTTCTTGTCGATGGTGGCGCGGATGTCCTTCTCGTGGCCGTACTTGGCGCGGCCGGCCTTCTGGATGGCCTGCTCCATCGCTTCCAGCACCTCGTCGCGATCGATCGACTTCTCGCGGGCGACGGCATCGGCGACCAGCAGCAATTCCGGGCGGGCGATCGCGGTGTCCATGGGTGAACCTCGTGGTGGAACGGCGAAAGGGGTTAGTTGGTCGGGGTCGGGCGGGCCGTCGCGGCAATCAGCGCGTCGGTCAGCACCAGCTTGGCGCGGCGAATGTCGTCATGCGGCAAGGCGAGCTCAACGCCGTCATCCAGCCGCATGCGGGCATGGGTTTCGTCGGCGCCCAGCACCACGCCGGAGATGCGCCGGCGGCCCTCCACCGGAATGGCCATCTCGGCGCGGGCCAGGTGGCCGGCGAAGCGGTTCCAGTCCTTCACCCGCGTCAGCGGCCGGTCGATGCCGGGGGAGGAAGCCTCCAGCGTCCAGGCGCCGGTGATGATGTTGGCCACGTCCAGCACGGCGCCGATGCCCTGGCTGATCGCCTCGCAGTCGGAAACCGAGATCGGCGCGCCATCGGCGCGGTCGGCCATGATCTGCACCGTGGGGCGCTCGCGGCCGAGCACGGCCACGCGCACCAGCTCATAGCCCATGCCGGTGAGGGAAGGCGCGATGGCGGCCACGATTCGTGCCTCGAGCCCCGCCGCCCTGGGCAGGTCCTCGTGCGGCGCATCGTTCGCCAGGTCATCGCTGTCGGGATCGTCGTGGGGCATGTGCTCGTCGAGCAGGTCTGTCACCGCAGATGGGGGCGCCGCAACGGGGGGCCGCAAAACAAAAAAGGCGGCCCGTGAAGGCCACCCCCCGAAAGACACCGGAAGATTTCGTCAGCTGGATATAGCGACTTGCCCCACCGAAGGCAAGGTTGCTCAGCGCGGCTGCATCACGGAGACGTCGATGCCGCTGTCGTCCCGCGCACCGCCGCGCAGCAGGCGACGTTCTTCGCGCGTGGCAGAAAAGCCTGCCACAGCGGCCTCGTGCCGCGCCGTGGCGCGCCTGGTCACAATCCATACTGTCTGGTCGGGTGCGGGCGCCGGCATCGCCTCGCCGGGTGCCACGGTCTGGCCGGGGAAGCGGCCGTACCAGGCAACATCCCTGGTGCCGTAGAGCTCGTATCCCGCTGCATTCCAGCCATGGTGGCGCAGCATCAGTTCGGCTTCCATCGGCACCACCAGGATGGCATCGCCCGGCTGCATGCGCGCGCGCAACAGGGCCGTCACCTCCGGCCAGCGCTCCGCCGCGGCGGTGGGGCGCCAGAACGGCACGGCGTGCAGTTGGGCCACGCCGAGCAAGGCAGCCAGCGCGAGGCCCGCCCAGCGCATGCGCCCGAGTGCGACGGCGACCAGCACGATGAACACCGGCACGAGCCAGAGCAGCACGCGCCCGTTCATCAGTGGGCGCCATTGGCTGATGATCCAGGTGGCCGCCGGCACCGATGCCAGCACCGCCACCAGCCCCAGCGCCGCCCAGCGGCCGAGGCCTCCGCGCCGCACCAGCAGCGCCGCCCCCGCCGCGCCGAGCCCGATGAAGGCTGCGTCCGCCCAGGGCTGCGGCCAGTCGATCCAGGGCAGGCCCACCACCTTCTGCACCGCGTAGCGCAGGGCCGTCAGCGTGGGCACCGGGATCCAGAAGCGCCCCAGCGTGTCGCCCAGCTGGAACAACACCGTCGGCAGCCAGAACATCCAGGCGAGCGCCACCCCCGCCTGCGCCGCCAGCCAGCGCCGCACCATCCCCGGCCGCACCTGGCCGCCGAGCCACAGCACCAGGACGAAGCCGTTCAGCGCGCCAAGCATGATCGCGGCGACGTTGTGGGTGTACAGCGCCAGCGCCTCCACCAGCCCCAGCGCCGCGAACCAGCGCCAGCGCCCGTCGCGCAGGGCCGTGATCGCCAGCAGGATCGCCAGCAGCCCGAGCAGCCCGAGCAGCGAATAGGCCCGCGCCTCCAGGCTCAGCTCGATCAGCGTCGCCGAAGTGGCCACCAGCCAGGCGGCCGCCAAGCCTGCACGCGCCCCGCCCAGCCGCCAGGCGAGCAACCCGGCCACGGCGGCGGTGGCGGCATCCGGCAGGATGGAAGCCAGGCGCAGCCCTTCGGGCGACAGGCCCAGGCGTGCAGCGATGCCGGCGATGGCGTAGAACAGGGGAGGGTTCGTCTCCTGCCGGCCGGCCGCGCCCCACAGCTCCGACCAGGGCAGGGAGGCGAAGTAGGCGGTTGCGGCTTCGTCGAAGGTGAGTTCGCGGTGCGGCAGCATGAACAGGCGCAGCGCGAGCCCGAGCAGGCCCACGGCGGCGATCCCCGACGCGACAAGGTGCTGCTTCCGAACTGGCATGCCGCAAGCTTGACAGTCGTTGCGGGCGTAGCGCAAGCCAGCGGGCACGAGGTACTTTGCATGAGCCAACGCCGATGACGGACGCAACGGTTGACCAGCCGAGCGGCGCCGTACCTGAACTGTGCGTTGTCATCCCCGTGCTGAACGAGCGCGACAACATCGCGCCCATGGTCGCGCGGCTGGAGGAGGTTCTGGCCGGGGTCGAGTGGGAAGTGATCTTCGTGGACGATGATTCGCGCGACGGCACGCGCGAGGCGGTGCGGGCCGCATCCGCTGTTCACCCGCGGGTGCGGCTGCTGCACCGGATCGGGCGGCGGGGCCTGGCCTCGGCGTTCATCGAGGGTGCGCAGGCGAGCCTGGCCACGAACATCGCCGCGATCGACGGCGATCTGCAGCATGACGAGACGCTGTTGCCCAAGATGCTTGCAGTGCTGCGCGAAGGCGGGACCGATATCGTGGTGGGTAGCCGGCATGTGGAAGGCGGCGGCATGGGCGAGTTCGCTGCCGCGCGGGTGGGGATGAGCAACTTCGCCACGCTGCTGGCGCGCCCGGTGCTGCGCACGCCGCTGTCGGACCCGATGAGCGGGTTCTTCATGCTGCGGCGCGATGTGTTCGACCGGGCGGTGCGGCGGCTGTCGGCGATGGGGTTCAAGATTCTGCTGGATATCGTCGCCTCCCTGCCGGAGCCGCCCCGCATCCGCGAACTGCCCTACGAGTTCCGCACGCGCCAGCATGGCGAGAGCAAGCTGGATGCCGGGGTGCTGCGCGACTACCTGCTGCTGATCGTGGACAAGCTGATCGGGCACATCCTGCCGGTGCGCTTCGTGCTGTTCGCCGGGGTGGGGGCGGTGGGGATTGCGGCGCATCTGCTCGTGCTGCGGCTGTGCCTGTGGACCTTCGAACTGGAGTTCGCGGTGGCGCAGACGGTGGCGACCGCGGTGGCGATCCTGGGCAACTTCCTGCTGAACAACATCTTCACCTTCAGCGACCGGCGGCTGAAGGGGAGGCGGTTCGTGTGGGGCCTGCTGACCTTCGCGGCGATCTCTGCCGTGGGCGCCGTGCTGAACATCAACATCTCGTCGGTGCTGTTCGGCCCGGCGGAATGGCGCTGGTACTTCGCGGGCTTCGCCGGGGCGGCGATGAGCCTGGTGTGGAACTACGCGGTCTCGTCCGCCGTGACCTGGCGCCGCTAGGGGCGGCGGTAGGCCGACCAGTAGAGGGGCGCGCGGCCGGCGACGAGCGCCTTGGCCTCGTAGCGGGTGGGGGGCCATCCCTCGGGGCGGGTGGTGGCCGGCGGGGGCACATCGAACAGGGTTTGGGCCGCGAGCACGTCGGCGGTCCAGGCCTGGTAGGTGGGATCGTCGCTGGCGATGCGCCATTCGGCGCCGGGCTTCAGCACGCGGGCGACGACCTTCAGCATCTCCGGATGCACGAAGCGGCGCTTGGCGTGGCGGGCCTTGGGCCAGGGATCGGGGAACATCAGGAACAGGCGATCGAGGCAGGCGGCGGGCAGCGTTCGCAGCAGCACGCGGGCGTCGTCATCCCACAGGCGCAGGTTGCCCGGTAGTGGCGCAGTGGCTTCGCCGCCTTCGGGGACCACGCGGGAGAGCAGGGAGCAGATGCCGTTCTCGAACACCTCGCAGGCGATCAGGCCGATCTGCGGGTGGGCGGTGATTTGGGCCAGCGCGTGCTCGCCGCCGCCGAAGCCGACTTCGAGCCAGAGTTCGGTGGGGCGGGTTTCGAAGGCGGCGCCGGGGTCTGACGCATGGTCGAAGCGCAGGCGCGGTAGGGTTTCGGCGAGCAGAAGTTTCTGCCGGGGCC
>CAMDAM010000033.1 GCA_945888575.1 Asaia bogorensis
ACGGCTGGAGGCGGCGCTGGCCGAAGCCGCCGCCCTGGCGCCCCAAGCCCCCGCGCATGCCTGACCGCCTCAGGCCCGACCGCGCCCCCCTGCTTATTTGATACCGTCGGCGCGCGCGCTGCGCTAACCCGGCACAGGCGGCCCGCACAGCGCGGCGCCGCGGAAGGAGTGCGCCGATGCGCGGCATGCGGGGCTTGTTGGGCGATGTCTGGCGGTTGTCCAAGCCGTACTATGTCTCGGAACAACGCTGGTCCGCGCGCCTGATCCTGGGCGCGATCGTGGCGCTGGATCTCAGCCGCGTCGGCATGACGGTGCTGCTCAGCTTCTGGAACCGCGCCTTCTACAACGCCCTGCAGGACAAGAACTGGGACGACTTCATCGGCCTGCTGCTGTTCTGGCGCCAGACCAAGGACGGCTTCTTCCCAGGCTTCTGCGTGGTGGCCACGGTCTACATCGTGGTGGCGATCTACCGCACCTACCTCTCGCAATGGCTGGAGATCCGCTGGCGCGGCTGGATGACGGAGCGGCTGATCGACGACTGGCTCGCCCACCGCGCCTATTTCCGCCTCAGCCTGCAGCTGCCCCAGGAAGGCGGCGGCGAGGCCGACCCGATGCGCAACAGCGCCGACAACCCGGACCAGCGCATCTCGGAGGACGTGAAGGGCTTCGTCTCCAACACCCTGGCCATTGGCCTCGGCCTGCTCTCCAGCATCGTGTCGCTGTTCAGCTTCCTCACCATCCTCTGGACGCTCTCGGGCGCCATGGAGATCCTGGGCGTGCCCATCCCCGGCTACCTCGTCTGGGTGGCGGTGATCTACGCCATCATCGGCACCTGGCTCACCCACAAGGTCGGCCGCCCGCTGGTGATGCTGGAATTCATCTCGGAACGGGTGGAGGCGAATTTCCGTTTCGCCCTGGCCCGGCTGCGCGAGAACGTGGAGGGCGTGGCGCTGCACCGCGGCGAGGCAGCGGAAGGCGCCGCGCTGAAGCAGCGCTTCGGCGCCCTGCGCGACAACTGGTGGGACATCATGTGGCGCACCAAGAAGATCGTGGCCCTCACCACCGGCTACAACCAGGTCGCCGGCGTGTTCCCCATCGCCGTGGTGGCGCCGCGCTTCTTCTCCGGCGAGATCACCCTGGGCGCGCTGACGCAGACCGCCGGTGCCTTCGGCCGGGTGGAGGATTCGCTGTCCTTCTTCGTCAACGCCTATCGCTCCCTGGCCAGCTGGCGCGCCACCGTGGGCCGACTCGCCGGCTTCCAGCGCAGCATCGAGGCGGCGCACGAAGCAGCGCGCCAGGGCGATGGCGTGGCGGTGCAGGATGCGACGGCACCGGAATGGCGCCTGCGCGACGTCTCGCTGCGCCTGCCAGACGGGCGCGAACTGATGCGCGACCAGGACATGGCGCTGGCCCAGGGCCAGTCCGTGGTCGTCACCGGGCGTTCCGGCGGCGGCAAATCCACGCTGTTCCGGGCGCTTGCCGGCATCTGGCCGTTCGGCGACGGCGTTGTGGACCGCCCGCCGGGCCAGCACATGTTCCTGCCGCAGCGGCCGTACCTGCCGCTCGGCACCCTGCGCGCCGTCGTCTCCTACCCGTCGGACCCCGGCACCTACGACGACCAGCAGGTGCGCGACGTGCTGGAAGCCGTCGGGCTGGAACGCCTGACCGGCCAGCTGGACGAGGAATCCCCCTGGGCCCAGCGCCTCTCCGGCGGCGAGCAGCAGCGCATCGCCGTGGCCCGCGCCCTGCTGGCGCAACCCGATTGGCTGTTCCTGGACGAGGCGACAGCCAGCCTGGACCCGGAATCGGAAGCGCATGTCTACGCCCTGCTCCGCCGCCACCTGCCCGGCACCACCATCGTCTCCATCGCCCACCGGCCGACGGTGGCGGAACTGCACGACCGGCGGCTGGTGCTGGAGGCAGGTGCCGCGGGCAACCGCCTGCATGAGGTCGCGCCGACCCAGGGGGCATCCCCGTGAGCCTTCCCCGCCGGGCGCTGCTGGCCAGCGCGGCCGCTTCCTGGGCCGCCCCAGCCGCGGCGCAGGACCGCCCTGCCCCACCACCACCGCCGCGCGCCGAGCGCCTGCCCCCGCCCGCCGTCACCCAGCACGCCCTGGCCCTGCCCGGCCGCACCCTGCGCTTCACCGCCACCGCAGGCAGCGTGGCGCTGACGGACCCGCAGGGCACACCGCAGGCGGAAGTGGCCACCATCGCCTACACGCTGGACGGCGCCGACGCCGCCACCCGCCCCGTCACCTTCGTGCTCAACGGCGGCCCCGGCGCCGCCTCCGCCTGGCTGCACTTGGGCGCCCTGGGCCCGTGGCGCCTGGACATGCGCTTCGCCCCCTCCGCCCCGCCCCTGCTGCAGGACAACGCCGAGACCTGGCTGGATTTCACCGACCTCGTCTTCATCGATCCGGTCGGCACCGGCTACAGCCGCTTCCTGGCCGCCGGGGAGGAGCTGCGCAAGCGCGTCTGGTCCGTCGCCGGCGACATCGAATCGATCGCCGGCGCCATCCGCCGCTGGCTGGTGCAGGCCGGCCGCTTCACCTCGCCCAAATTCCTGGTCGGCGAAAGCTATGGCGGCTTCCGCGGCCCGCGCCTGGCCCGCACCCTGGCCCAGTCCCACGGCGTCGGGCTGCGCGGCCTCGTGCTCGTCTCCCCGGTGCTGGATTTCGGCGGGCGCAGCAACGCGATGGACCCGCTGGCGCTGGTATCGCTGCTCCCCACCCTCGCCGCCGCCGCACGAGGCGCCACCAGCCGCGCCCAACTCGCCGATGCCGAAGCCTATGCCAGCGGCGAGTACCTGGCCGACCTGCTGCGCGGCGCCCAGCCGGAGGCCGTGGCGCGGCGCAGCGCCCGGGTGGCGTCGCTGACCGGGCTCGACCCCGCCGTGGTACGCCGCCATGGCGGGATGCTCGACATGTTCGCCTGGCAACGAAACGCCGCGCCGGGCCGGCTGCCAAGCCTCTACGACCTCGACATCACCCTGGCCGATCCCGACCCCACCTCGCCCTGGTCACGCGCGCCCGATGCCGTGCTGGATTCGCTGCGCGCGCCGTTCACCGCCGGGATGGTGGCGCTGTACGGCACACGGCTGGGCTGGAAGCTGGACGCGCCCTACGAGGTGCTGTCCGAAACGGTGAACCGGGGGTGGGACTGGGGCGGCGGCCGCACCCCACCGGAATCCACCAGCCATCTGCGCGATGCCCTGGCGCTGGATCCGGCCCTGAACGTGCTGGTGGCGCACGGGCTCTACGACGCCGTCACACCCTATTTCCGCAGCGCACTGCTGCTGGACACCATCGCACCGTCAGCCGGGCGGGAGCGCGTTTCGTTGGCCACCTTGCCCGGCGGCCACATGTTCTACAGCCGCGAATCCGGGCGCAGCGCGCTGCGGGAGGCTGCCGCGGCACTCTACCGGTAAGCGCGCGCCAACCCTGGTGGCCGCCATGCGATGGTGACCATTCGTACCCCTTGCATGCCTGCCGTCAGTTCCGAATATTCGAATGGGTATTGCTCCAGCATCAGCCGTTCATCCATTGTGCACCTCTGTTTCCAATGGATACGTCAGGATGGAACAAGCGGCCGTCGTCCCCGTCGTCGCATTCATCTGCCTTGTCGCCTCGGTGGCGGTGGGCATGGCAACCCATGGCCGCCCCGGCGTCCGCATGGCGCTCACGGCCCCGCCCGCCATGCTGCACGGCATCGCGGTCGGGCTGCTCTCTATCGCCGTGCTCGCCCTCCTGATGCTGACATCCACCGCGCGCAGCGATTTCCGCCGGGCCGAGGCCCGGGCCCACCTGCTGGCGCATGATGCCACCGCGCTGGACGATGCCCTGCGCGCCATCGGCCCCACCGGCGAACTCGCCCGGACCACGCTCTACCGCTACACCGATGGCATCTCCCGCCTGCTCTACGGCCATCGCAAGGATCTCGGCCTGCCCTCGCCCTCGGTGATCGAGGGGCTGCGGCTCGACCTGCGCCAGCAGGTAGCGGAATTACCGGCAGACCCCGTGGCCGTCGCCACCACCGTCGGCCGGCTGGAAGTGTTGCTGCGCTCCGGCGATGATCTGCTGCGCATGGCCCCCCCGCCGGGCCTCAAATGGTGCCGCCCCATCCTGGTGGCCCTGCTGATGGCCGGGCTGGGGCTGCTATCCCTGCTGACGACGCCGCGCGTGCGCAGTGCCATCCTGCTGACCGGCTTCGCCACGGTGCTGTCGCTGGGCATGTTCTTCCTGGAAGAGATGGCGAACCCGTTCCAAGGCAGCTACGCCGTGTCGCAGGCCATCTTCGACGAGGCATTGTTCACCATCGCGAACTGAACGCGGCGCCCCCCCCCCCGTGGCGCCCACCGTGGCGCCCACCGTGGCGCCGCAGGCTTGTCCCTCCAGCGGTATCCCGCGACAGTGGCGCGGAATCAGCCCTCAGGGAGCAAGGCCATGGCACTCGATTTCTCCGGCAAGCGCGTAGTGGTGTGCGGCGGCAGCCGCGGCATCGGGCGTGCCATCGCGCATGGCTTCGCCGCCGGCGGCGCGGCCGTCTCCATCTGCGCCCGTGGCGCCGAAACGCTGGAGGCCACGCGCGCCGAACTGGCCCGCCACGGCAACGCCACCCACGCCGCCCCCTGCGACCTCGCCGACGGCACCGCCATCGCCGGCTACATCGCCGCAGCGGCCAAAGCCCTGGGCGGGATCGACGTGCTGGTGAACAACGCCTCCGGCTTCGGCATGAGCGACGATGAGGCCGGCTGGGCCGCGGGCATGCAGGTGGACATCATGGCCATCGTACGCGCCAGCCACGCCGCCCAGCCCCATCTGGAAGCCGCCGCCAAGGCCTCCGGCAGCGCCGCCATCATCTCGGTCTCGTCCATCTCCGCCCTGCGTGCCTCCACCCGCTCCGCCCCCTACGCGGCGGTGAAGGCGGCAGTGAACAGCTACACCGCCAGCCAGGCCGCCGGGCTGGCCAAGAGCAACATCCGCGTGAACGCGGTGGCCCCCGGCTCCATCGAATTCCCCGGCGGCACCTGGGAAAAGCGCCGCGAGGAAGGCTCGCCGGTCTACGACGCGGTAAAGCGCGCCATCCCCTTCGGCCGCCTGGGCCACCCGGACGAAGTGGCCGACGTGGTTCTGTTCCTCGCCTCGCCCATGGCCCGCTGGGTCACCGGCCAGACCATCACAGTGGATGGCGGGCAGTTGCTGTTCAGCTGAAGGAAATACCACGCTGGCTTAAGAGTCTTCTTTTTCTGAAGAAAAAGAAGCAAAAAGACTTTTATACATCCGCACGTCAACGCCTCGCTTCTCTGAACGGAGAGCGAGGCGTTTCTTCATTTTCCGTCATCCTGAGCCGAAGGCGAAGGACCCACGCTTTTCCGTGTCACCGCCGAGGTGAATAGAACTCTCATCAACCGACTACGTACGTAAAAAATTCCTTTCACCTCCGGCCTTGCCTGTGCGATAGTTATCAGTGATGCCAAATACTGCCGCCGCACCGAGCGAAGCCGACGCACCGCGCCCCTGGGCGCGGGCGATCCTGCACGCCCAGATTCCGGCCGCCCTCAAGCTCCTGCTGCTGGCCCTGCTTGGCGCCCTCTCGATGGCCCAAGCCCCGCGCAACCTGTTGCGCGTGCCGCGCAAGGACTGGTTCCTCGCCGCGCACACCAATCCCTCCGAAGACCCAGAACCCATCCAGGACTGGTACGAGCTCCGCGCGCTGCGCCGCGCCCGCGCCGAACTCGGCTGGCTGCTGCGCGGCAAGCCCAACCGGGGCATGTCCCCATTGGGCCATCGCGCGCCCGTATTCCCCCCGCCGCAAGCCGCCCGCGCGCCGCCATAGCGGCCGCACGCCCGAAACCACCCCGAATCCGTCGCAAAAACACCGCGTCCCGCGGCGATGACTCATGCCCGCACACGGGCCCTACCCGCGCTTGCGCTCCGGGGCGCGAGCGCGGCGCAGGGCGATCGTGATGGCGATGCCGCCGAACACGATCGCGAAATCCACCGGCAACAGCCAGCACGGCCGCGCCAGCACCGGCGTCGCAATCTGCCCCCACACCCAGTCCGGCAGGTTGGCGAGCATGAACGCCTCCATCCCCGCCACACCGCCCGGCCGCCAACGCCCGATCACCTGAGACAGGGTCGCCATCGGCGGCAATGTCACGGCCAGGGCGAAGGCCAGCACCAGAAAGGATGCGGCCAGCACCGACAGGATCCGGACGGACGGGGAGGCGAATGGGCTCAAGCGAACAGGCGCTCCTTCTCCAGCCCCTTGTACATCTCCGCGACGTGGGCGCCATAGCCGTTCCAAACCTGCGTCGGCACCATTTCGCCGCTGCCCAGCAACCGCTCGCGCGCCTGGCTCCAACGGGGATGCGGCACCTCAGGGTTCACATTGGCCCAGAACCCGTATTCCGCGGCCTGCAGCGCCTCCCAGAAGCCGGTCGGGCGCTTGTCGGTGAAGGTGATCTTCACAATCGATTTCGCCTGCTTGAAGCCGTATTTCCAGGGGGTTATGAACCGGATCGGTGCACCGTTCTGCGGCGGCAGCGTCTTGCCGTACATCCCAACGGCCATCATGGTCAGCTCGTTCGCCGCCTCCGCCATCGTCAGCCCCTCGGTGTAGGGATACGGGTAGAAGCCTTCGCGGAGCCCCGGCATCGTCTTTTCGTCGGCCAGCGTGTTGAACACAACGTATTTGGCCCCCGCCTGCGGCTCGGCGATGCGCAGCAGATCGGCCATCGGAAAGCCCACCCACGGCACCGTCATCGCCCAGGCCTCCACGCAGCGGAAGCGATACACCCGCTCCTCCAGCTTCACCTGCTTCAGCAGGTCCTCGATCCCGATGGTGCGCGGGTTGGCCACCATGCCTTCGATGCGAATCGTCCAGGGCTCCACCACCAGCGCCTGGGCGGGGCCCACGATCGACTTGGACATGCCGAATTCGTAATAGTTGTTGTAGGTCGTGGCGTTCACCTCATCGGTGATCGGCCGCCCCGCATCGAAGCTCGCGCTGCGCGGCGCTTCCAGCGGCTTGCGCGGCTGTTCCTTCACGGGGGCGCCGCCAAACAGCCGCCATTGGGCCTGGGCGCTGCCGGTGGCGGCAATCAGCCCGGCGCCGGCGCCCAGCAGGCTGCGCCGCGCCATCACCACCGATTCCGGCGTGGCCTGCGATTCCGGAATTTCCCAGCCGCGGCGAATGCGAATCAGCATGTTTCGGTCCTTTCCTGTTCCCCGCTGGAGATCCAGCCCCTCGATCGGGCCCGGCGTGGCGGCGGCGCGCAGGTGCACCCCCACCATGCCCGCAACCGCGGCCCGGGTTCAACGGTCAGTTGGGGCCGGCGGGCGCCATTGCCATCCGTTCCCCATGGTGGGACAAGTTCGCCCAGGGTGCCGTTACAGCCCGCCCACGCCATGTCCGCAGGAACCGCCCGGATGCATCTCGCTCGTTTTCCCCGCGTGAAGCTTTGCCATGCCCCCACGCCGCTGGAGTTCATGCCGCGCCTGACCAAGGCGCTGTCCGACGAGATCGGCGGCAACGGCCCGCAGCTCTGGATCAAGCGCGATGACTGCACCGGCCTGGCCACCGGCGGCAACAAGAACCGCAAGCTGGAATTCCTGCTTGGTGAGGCGCTGGCCCAGGGCGCCACCCACATCGTGACGCAGGGCGCCGTGCAATCGAACCACGTGCGCCAGACCGCGGCGGCCTGCGCCAAGCTCGGCCTCAAGTGCACCGCCCTGCTGGAACACCGCGTCGTGACCAACGACAGCGACTACAACGACAACGGCAACGTCCTGCTCGACCGCATGATGGGCCTCCAGATCGAATACCGCCCCGGCGGCACCGACATGAACGGCGAGCTGGCCGGCGTCGGCGAGCGCCTGCGCGCCCAGGGCGAGGTGCCCTACCTGATCCCCGGCGGCGGCTCCAACACCGTCGGCGCCCTCGGCTACGCCCACGTGGCGCTGGAAACCATGACCCAGGCCAACGAAATGGATCTCCGGATCGATCTTTTCGTGCACGCCACCGGCTCCGCCGGCACCCAGGCCGGCCTCGTGGTCGGATTCGAGGCGCTGAACTCCGGCATCCCCGTGCTCGGCATCGGCGTGCGCAACCCGCGCGACAAGCAGGAAGCCGCCGTGCACGCGCTGGCCGAGAAGACCGCGAAGGAAAAGCTCGGCCTGCCCGGCATCCGCCGCGAAGCTGTCCAGGCGAATTGCGACTATGTCGGCGCCGGCTACGGCATCCCGACCGACGGCATGATCGAGGCGGTGACGATGTTCGCCCAGCTCGAGGGCCTGTTCCTGGATCCCGTCTATTCCGGCAAGGGTGCGGCCGGCCTCATCGACCTCGTGCGCAAGCGCACCTGGACCAAGGACCAGAACATCGTCTTCCTGCACACCGGCGGCCAGGTTGGCCTGTTCGCCTACCGCACGGCGCTCACCCCCGCCGCCTGACGTACCGGGGGGGCCACCGCACCCCATGACCCCGTCGCAGCCCGACTGGCTCATCTGGTCGCGCTTCACGCTGCGCCCGCTCGCGCCCCCGCCGCTGCCGGAGGCGCGGGCCGAGGCGATCTATGGCGACTGGGTGCTGGACACGATCGCGCCGGAGATCGACCCGGCCTTCTACCGCCGCGCCGCCGGTATCGGCCCGGAGGAAGACCCGGTGCGCCACTTCGCCGAGATCGGCTGGCGCGCCAGGCTCAACCCCAACTCCTGGTTCGACACGGCCTTCTACCTGGAGCGCTACACGGATATCGCCGAGGCGGGCATGAACCCGCTGTTCCACTACGCCTATTACGGCCGCGCCGAGGGCCGCTCGCCGGCCCGCCCGGGCGGCAAGCCGCGCGACGTGGTGGAGGCGGCGCGCATCCCCTCCCGCCGCCCCCCGGGCTGGGACGCACCGGAAGGCGCCCCACCGGTCAGCGAAGCCGAACTGCGCACCGCCCTCGCCCGCGCCTGCCTCGGCCGCACCGGCCTCGTGTTGTCGGTCAGCCACGACTGCTACGTGAATGTCACCGGCGGGATCCAGATCCTGATCGCCGACGAGCAGGCGCTGTTCAACGCCGACCGCACCGCCTACCTGCACATCGCCCCGGCCATCGCCCGCTTCACCTTCGCCCCGGCGGAGGAGGAGGTGCTGCTCCAGGTCACGCTCGATGGGCGCTTCCTGGGCCTCGCCCCCGAAAGCGTCGTGGAAGCGGCGCTCACCGCCCCCTTCCTGCCCCGGCACCGCCTGTTCGTGGTGCATTCGATCCTGGGCCATCGCGCCGCGGTGCTCTCACATCTCGCCACCACGCTCGGCCCGGCCGAAAGCGTGTTCTGGGTGCATGATTTCTCCGCCCTGTGCGAAGGCTTCAACCTTCTGCGCAACGACATCGCCTATTGCCACGCCCCGCCGCCCACCAGCACCGCCTGCCGCATCTGCGTCTATGGCGCGGAGCGCGAGGCCTATCTCGCCGCCATGCACCGGCTGTTCACCGCGGTCGGCTTCCACGTGGTGGCACCCAGCCGCGCGGCACTCGACCTCTTCCTCGCCCGCACCACTTTGCCGATGCGGAGCGTGCGGGTGCACGAGAACCTGATGCTTGGCCCTCCGGAGCCCCTGCCCGCCCTAGCCGATGGCCCGCCGCGCATCGGCTTTGCCGGCTTCGCCATCCCGCCCAAGGGCTGGGCTGCCTTCCAACGCCTGCTGCAGCGCCAGGTCGGGCACAACACCTACCGCTTCCTGCACTTCGCCATCCCCGGCCACGACGTGCCGATGACAGGGCTGGGCAAGATCGACGTGGAGGTGCGGCCTGGCCAGCGCCTCGCCATGGTGCAAGCCCTGCGCGATGCCGCAGTGGATCTTGTGGTCGTGCTTTCCCCGTGGCCGGAAACCTTCTCCTTCGTCGCGCACGAGGCTCTCGCCGCCGGCGCGGATGTGATCGCCCTGGAGGACAGCGGCAATGTCGCCGCCGCCATACGGCGCCACGGCCGCGGGGTGGTCCTGCGCGATGCCGATGCCTTCCTGCGCTTCTTCGAGGAAGGCTGGGCGCTGGACTACGCCCGCCAGCGCGCGCAGGCGCCGGTGCACGCCCATCCCATGCACCTCACCGGCACCACCGGCACGCTGGACCCGGCCCGCCTTGCCACCACACCGAGCCCTCCGGGCGAAACCGCCGATCCCGGACTGCTGGTCGTGCGCCCCGATGGCATCATGGCACCGCGCCTGGAAGGCGAAACGCTGCGCTTCGCCCTGCCGGCCGGGACCACGGAAGTCCGCCTCGTCTCGCGCCACACCGTCGCCCCCGGAGACGCACGCCAACTGGGCATCGCCGTCACCGCCCTGTCGCTGGACGGAACGCCCGTACCGCTCGCCGATCCCCGCCTCGCCGAGGGCTGGCACGCGCCGGAATCGATCTGGCGCTGGACCGACGGCAACGCCCTGCTCCGCGTGGCCGGCGCGAAGCTGCTGGAGATCACCATCGCCCCTGTCGCGCCCTGGCGGCACGTGCCCCTGGCGGCCAGGGGGGCCGCCTGAGATGGCCCACATCGCCTGCTACACCAGCTTCACCTATGCCTACCTCTCCCGCGCCACCGTGCTGGCCCGCTCGCTGCGCCGCCTGCACCCGGACTGGTCGCTCTGGGCCGTGATCACCGACCACCCGCCCGCCGGCCTGCCGCCCGAGGCGCTGGCGGAATTCGACCATGTCATCGAGGCCAGCGCGCTCGGCCTCCCCGATTTCCCTGCCTGGCTGTTCAAGCACGACGTGGTGGAAGCCTGCACCGCCGTGAAGGCCACCATGCTGCGCCACCTGCTCGCCCAGGGCGCGGAGAAGGTGATCTACCTGGACCCCGACATCGCCGCCTTCGCCCCGCTCGACCTGCTGGCAAACCGGCTGGACGCCGCCTCCATCGTGCTCACCCCGCACCAGGCCACCCCCGACACCACCGAGGCCGCCTGGCGGGACAACGAGGGCGGCTCGATGCGCTACGGCATCTACAACCTCGGCTTTCTTGGCGTCCGCAACGACCGCACCGGCCGGGATTTCGCCGCCTGGTGGGAGGAACGCCTGCTCGCCGCCTGCTACGACGCGCCCGAGGACGGCATCTTCACCGACCAGAAATACTGCGACCTCGTGCCCGGCCTGTTCCCCGGCGTGCATGTGGAGCGCGACCCCGGCTGCAACGTCGCCAGCTGGAACATCGCCCACCGCCCGGTGCGAATCACCCGCGCGGGCGAGGTCACCGCCGGCGGCCGGCCATTGCGCTTCTACCATTTCACCAAGATCGGACTGCCTGGCACCCAGGCCCCCGGAAACGTGATGACGGAGCGCTACGCCGGCGAGAACTTCGAAGTGCACGAGCTGGTCTCCTGGTATCGCCGCGAGGTGGAAGCCGCCACCCAGCCCGAAGCTGCAGCCCATCCCTGGCATTACGGCCACTGGGCCGACGGAACCGCCATTCCCCGCCCTGCCCGCCTGCTCTGGCGCGCCCGCGCCGATCTGCGCCGCGCCTTCCCCGACCCCTTCGATCCCGCGGGGCTGCTGCACTGGATCGCAACCCAGCAGCCCGCCATTCTGGATCGCAGCCCCGCAGACTAGCCAGGGCGATCCCAGGGGGTTCCATGTCCCGTCGCTTTCTCGTCACCGGAGGTGCCGGCTTCGTCGGCAGCCATCTCGTCGCCGCCCTGCTCGACCAGGGGGCGGAGGTGGTGGTGTTCGACAACCTGCGCACCGGCCACCGCGAAGCCGTGCTCCCCGGCGCCACGCTGGTCACCGGCGCGTTGGAAGACCCCGATGCGATCGAGGCGGTCCTGGCACAGGGCAACTGGCATGCCGTGTTCCACTTCGCCGCGCTCTCGCTGGTGGGCGATTCCATGCGCGACCCGATCGGCTACCTCTCCGCCAATGTCGGCAACGGCCTGCGCCTGCTGGACGCCTGCGTGAAGCACAGCGTGCCCCGCTTCGTGTTCTCCTCCACCGCCGCCCTGTTCGGCACGCCAGACCGCATGCCGATCGACGAGGAAACCGCGATCGACCCCGGCTCCCCCTATGGCGAGAGCAAATGGATGATGGAACGGGCGCTGGGCTGGGCTGAGCGCATCCACGGCATGCGCACCGCCTGCCTGCGCTACTTCAACGCCGCCGGCGCCGACCCCCAGGGCCGCCTGGGCGAGGACCACTCGCCAGAGACCCACCTGATCCCGCTGGCCATCGACGCCATGCTCGGCCGCCGCGCCGAACTCGCCGTGTTCGGCACCGACTACGACACGCCGGACGGTACCTGCATCCGCGACTACATCCACGCAACCGACCTCGCCGCCGCCCACCTCGCCGCACTCGACCGGCTGGACCACGCCAGCGTCACCTACAACCTCGGCACAGCCACCGGGCATTCGGTGCTGGAGGTGATCCAGAGCGTGGAGCGCGTCAGCCGCCGCCCGGTGCCGCACCGCTTCGCCCCGCGCCGCCCCGGCGACCCCGCCCGCCTCGTCGCCAGCCCCGCCCGCATCATGCGCGAAACCGGCTGGCAGCCGCGCCTCGCCGCGCTAGACGACATCGTCGCCACCGCCCTGGCCTGGCGGGAATCCCATCCACGCGGCTACGGCGGCTGAGTTTACGCCCCCCTCCGCAATCCACCCACGCCGGTTCTCAGAAGTGCATTTTTCACCTACTTATGTCCTCATCCGCCCATCCGCCGAAGCAAGGACCGCCGCGCCATGACCCAGCCTGCCGCGACCACGGTCGCCAAGAACCTGGGCGCATGACTCTGGAGACCCCACTCTGGCTCGAGCCGCCCGGCGACATCCATCCGCTCTGGCGCAGCTTCGACCATACCTGGTACGCCGGGCTGCATCTCGGCGGCCCCGATGCCGTGGATGCCGATGAGGCGCAGCGCCATTACCACGAGGTCGGCGCCGCCCAGGGCCACGCCCCCAACCGCTGGTTCGACGAGGCCTGGTATCGCCAGCGCCACCCCGATGTCGCCGCCGCCATTGCCGCCGGCCACCTGCGCTCAGGCTTCGAGCATTACTGCCGCGATGGTTTTCGTGGCCGCTCCGCCCACTGGCTGTTCGATCCCGGCCTCTACCTCGCCCCCGGCGGGCTCGATCCGGTCGAGGTCGGCAACGACGACTGCGTGAACCTCTACGGCCACTACCTGCGCTACGGCGCCCGGCAGGCCCGCCAGGGCCACCTGCTGTTCAACGCCGCGCTCTACCGGGCCGCCGTTGCCCACGAGCCAGGCGCGCTGGCTGCCATCGAGCGCATCGGCGCCTGGCACCACTTCATCGACCGCATCTGGTTCGAACGCCGCGATGCCGTCACCACCCCCTGGTTCGATCCGGACTGGTACATCGCCCGCACCCCCGCCGCCGCCCAGCGCCTGCGCCGCGGCATCACCTCCTGCGCCCTGCACGACTACCTGGCCCACGGCGTGGCCGCCGGCGCCAGCCCGGTGGCGCAATTCGACGAGGGCTTCTACCTCGGCACCAACCCCGATGCGGCAGAAGCGCTCCGCAACAGCAAGGCAAGCTCAGGCTACGACCACTTCCTGCGGGTCGGCGCGCGCGAGAACCGCCAACCCGCCCCGCATATCGACCTGCGCCACTACCACGCGACCAGCGCCGCGGCCCGTATCGCCATGGCCACCGGTGCGGCGCGAGACGCCTTCACCCATCTCGTCCTCTCCGGCGCCACCGCCCCCGAGCCGGGCCTGGCGGAGGACGGCCCGCGCATCATCACTGGCGGCCACGTGGACAGTCATGGGCTGGCCAGCATCGCCGGCGGCTGGGCCTTCCTCGGCTGGGTCCCGGGCCAAGCGCTGCCCGGCCCCGAACAGGGTGCCACGGAGGTGGTCGCCACCGCCCGCTTCACCGGCGGCGAATGCCGCGGCACGGCCACGCTGGTGCGCTTCCCGCGCCCGGACCTGCCAGGCGGCGGCGCCGGCGCGCTGGTGTTCCTGCCCGCCCCGCCCCAGACCTCCGCCATGGGCGGCATCGCCGAGCTGGAGCTGGAGACAGGCGGCGTCCTCGTCCGCCTCCCCGCCCAGGTCGCCGCCGCGGCACTCGCCGAGCCGGTGCTGATCACCCACGCCACCGCCACCATCGCCGCCTTGCCGGCCAATGACCCCGCCATTGCCCGCCTGCGCGTGCTGCTGGAACGCCGCCCCTATGCCGGCGCCAGCACGCTCGCCCAGCTGCGCGACCCCGTCTTCTTCCAGATCGACGAGACGATTCTCTGCCCACACCCCGAACCCGGCGGCCGCGCCGGGCTCGCGCTCAACGGCTGGACCATGAGCCCGCCCGGCATCGTCTCTGAATTGCGCATCAACTGTGGCCCGCGCAGCCACCTGCTTGTGCTCGACCAGCTGCCCCGCCTGGAACGCCCGGATGCGCTCGAAAGCCTCGGCGCCAGCCACGGCATGACGGAACTGCGCAGCGGATTCCTCGCCTACGCCCAGGATTTCCTGGAAGAGGGCCAGGTGCCCTACATCTCCATCACCACCACCCGCGGCGAAATTGGCTACCATCCCCTCCCGCCGCCCCGGCTGCGCGGCATGGCGGCGATCCGCTCGCTGCTGGAGAAGTTCGAGCTGCGCTACGACGAGGTGGCGCGCGCCTTCGACCATGTCATCGGCCCCGCGGTGATGCGCCTGAACGCCGCCCGGCAGGAGGCCGCGCCCGAGTATCGCGTCATCGATTTCGGGGTGCAGCCCGCCCAGCCGCGGATCTCGGTCATCATCACGCTGTTCGGCCGGCTGGATTTCCTGGAATACCAGCTTGCATTCTTCTCCCGCCACGCGAACGCCCTGCCCTATGAGCTGATCTACGTGCTCGACGATCCCAAGCGGGCGCGCCAGCTGGAGGAGCTCGCGGCCTCGGCCATCGTCCGGTTCGGCATATCGTTCCGGGTTGTGCTGCTGGCCCAGAATCTCGGCTTCGGCCCGGCGAACAATGTCGGCCTGTCCCTGGCCCGCGCGCCTTTCGTCTGCTTCATGAACTCCGACGTGTTTCCCGGCACGCCAGACTGGATGGAGCGCCTCACCACCCGCCTGCGCGACAGCCCGGAGTTGGGCGCCATCGGCCCGCTGCTGCTGTTCGAGGACGGCACGGTGCAGCACCAGGGCATGCGTTTCGAGCGTGTGGCCCAGCACGGCAATTTCTACTTCGCGATGCATCCGGGAAAGGGCTGGCGCCCCCGCGAGCATGATGGACTGCAGCGCGCGGATGCCATCACCGGCGCCTGCGTGGTCATGGCCCGCTGGCTGGCCCTCGATCTCGGCGGCTTCGACCCCTCCTTCCCGATCGGCGATTTCGAGGACGCCGACCTCTGCCTGCGCCTGCGCGCCCGCGGGCTGGAGGTGGCGGTGGACATGGGCGTGCAGCTCTACCACCTCGAGCGCCAGTCCCAGGCAGGTTCGCAGAATCGCTGGCGGATGAACCTCACCCTCTACAACGCCTGGCTGCATGATCGGCGCTGGCGCGACATTCTCGATGCCCTGCCCGCCCCCAACGACGACCTGACAGCGGAGGCGGAGGCATGAGCATGTTCCAGTCACTGGGCGCCGACCTGCCAGCCCCGGAACCGCCGCCCCAGCCGTCTGGCCCGCGCCGCATCATGGTGCTGGCGCACAGCCACCCGGCCCTCACCCGCGGCGGCGCCGAGGTGGCCGCGCTGCGGCTGTTCGAGGGTCTGCGCGCCCATCCCGAACTGACCGTGCAATTCCTCGGCTGCGGCCGCGAGCCCGGCGGCGGCCGCGCCGGCAGCGCCATCACCCAGCCTTTTGGCGAGGGCGATTTCCTCTACACCATGTCAGGCTACGACTGGTTCAAGTTCGCCAACCACGACGAACGGTTCCCGCGCGACTTCGCCGCCCTGCTGCGCCGCACCCGGCCGGATGTGCTGCACTTCCACCATTACAGCAACTTCGGTGTTGAAGCCCTTCTGGTGGCACGCCGAACCCTGCCCAATGCCCGCATCATCGTCACGCTCCATGAGTTCCTGGCGATGTGCCACCACTACGGCCAGATGATCACCCGGCACTCCCGCACGCTCTGCCACCAGGCCACCCCGCGCGACTGCGCCCGCTGCTTTCCGGAATTCAGCCGCGCCGACTTCTTCCTGCGCACCCAATACATCAAGCGCTTCCTGGACGAGGTTGATGCATTCATCGCCCCCAGCCGCTTCCTGGCCGAGCGCTACATCGCCTGGGGCCTGCCCGCATCACGTGTGCATGTGATCGAGAACGTGATTGGCGACCCCTTCCCGCCCACGCCCGCCCCCGTGCGCGAGGATGGGATGCTGCGCGTCGGCTTCTTCGGCCAGATATCGTTCCTGAAGGGCACCCAGGTCCTGTTCGACGCCGCCTCGATCCTGGAGGACGAGGGGGTGACCAACATCGCGATCAGCATCCACGGCGACCACACGACGCAGCCCGAGGAGTTCCGCGAGGAATTTCTTGCCGGCCTGGCCAAGGCCGGCCGTAGCGTCCGCTACCACGGCCCCTACGACAACACCCGCGTCGATGCCCTGATGCGCTCCCAGGATGTCGTGATCGTTCCCTCGATCTGGTGGGAGAATTCCCCGGTCGTCATCCAGGAGGCGCGGCGCAACCGCGTGCCGGTGATCTGCTCCGACATCGGCGGCATGGCCGAGAAGGTCCTGCCGGGCATCGATGGCTGGCACATCTCCGCAGGCAGCGCGCCAGAGCTGGCCGCCCGGCTGCGCAGCCTGGCCGCGGCACCGCATCGCCTGGCCGACATGCGCGCCACCATCCGCCCCCCATTGCCCAGCAGCGCCGCGGTGGACGAGCACCTGGCGCTCTACAACACCTTGTTTCAGCAAGCGAAGGACAGCGCGTTGCCGCAAATGTGACAATCGGGCGCCCGCTCCTGCGGCTAGTATGGGGCCCACCACCGTCCAGGCCATCGGCCGCAGCAGGGCGGCACGCCGATCACGCGCACTGGTCCCGATTGGGATACCGACCCGGTCGACACGGAACGTTTTCTCACCAGGCCGCGCCGCATTCGGGCGCCGTCACTTGATCCCCGGGCACGGCACACGCCGGCCCGCGCGATCGGAGGTTTTCCATGCAGCAGGATATTGCCCTGGCCGGCCGCCGCATCCTGATTGTCGAAGATGAGTTCCTGGTGGCCGAGTATCTCGGCGAAATCCTGCGCTCCGCTGGCGCGGAGGTGCTCGGCCCGGTCGGCCGCGTGCCCGAGGCCCTGGCCTTCCTGCGCAGCGAGACTGGCCCGCTGGATGCCGTGGTGCTGGATGTGAACCTGCACGGCCAGCCCAGCTTCCCGATCGCCGACGAGCTGGTCCGCCGCGGCATCCGCTTCGTGTTCACAACGGGCTACGATGGCCGTGCCATCGAGCCTGCCTACCGCGACTATCCCCGCTGCGAGAAGCCGTTCCGGGAAGAGGCGCTGCTGGCAGCGCTCTCCCCGGCCACAGCCTGATCCCGCCCACCAGAATGGCGGGCGGGCAGAACAGGCCTCAGGTCGCCTGCCAGTTCGCCGGCACCATGCGGTAGCGCTTCTCGCCATCACGGGCGATGAACCCGGTGGCCGGGAACGGCGCATGGTAGAACGCCAC
Source organism: Asaia bogorensis (assembly GCA_945888575.1). Classification (GTDB taxonomy): domain Bacteria; phylum Pseudomonadota; class Alphaproteobacteria; order Acetobacterales; family Acetobacteraceae; genus CAMDGX01. Next base: position 17,585 of record CAMDAM010000033.1, read on the forward strand.
CTGCATCCGCTCGCTCGCCGCCATGTCCAGCAGCTTGTGCCGGGTCTGCCGCGCCATATCCGCGTCCATGTCGAAGATCGCCGCCCAATCCGGGTTGCGCACGAACACCTGCGGGTTGTTGGTGGTGTCGGACATCACCATCATCCGGCCAGCCCCCGACGAAATCGCGAAGGTCGTGTGCCCCGGCGTATGGCCAGGTGCCGCCACCGCAGTGATCCCCGGCGCCACTTCCTGGCCCCACTGGAAGCGGGCCACATCCTTGGCGATCGGGTTGAACACGCGCCGCACATTGGCAAAGGCCGGCTTCATCCCGTCCGGCGCCGCCGCCATCTTGGCGTCGTCCATCCAGAAATCCCACTCGGGAACCGCGACCTTCACCTCGGCGCGCGGGAAAACGGCGGTGCCGTCCTTGAGCCGCAGCCCGTTGATGTGGTCGCCGTGGAAATGGCTCACCAACACCGTGTCCACCTGCGCCGGGTTGAAGCCGGCGGCGCGGAAATTCGCCATCCACAGCCCCGTGGTCGGCGCGCCCAGGTCGCCGTTGCCGCTGTCGATCAGCACCAGCTTGCCCCCGGTCTGCACCACCAGGGTGGTGAACGGGATCACGAAGCGCTCGGTTGGCAGGAAGCTCTCGGCCAGCGTGGCCTTAAGGTCGTCCACCGAGGCATTGCGGATAAACCCTTCCAGCGGCCGCGCGGCGAACCCGTCATGGATCGCGGTCACCACGGCATCGCCCACCTTGTAGCGATAGGCCGAGACATTCGTAGCGGTGGCCTGAGCGGCGGCGCTGCGCGGCGCCCCCACCAGCCCGGCGGCAGCCCCCATCGCACCGAGCGCGAGCGCGGCGCGGCGATTGATCGTCATGATGTCCAGTCCCCCTTGTCGGCGCCGGGGCCATCTCCCGGCATGTCTTCAAAGGATGGTGAACGATCTGTCACATACAAGGCGCCACCGGCAGCGGCTTTACCCGCGGTCAGCCCGAAGCGGCCGCGCGCAGCACGCTCTCCACGTCCCCTTCGGCATCCCGGCCCAGCACATGCCGGCTGTGCCAAAGCCCGTAGTACAGCAGGCTCCAAGCCGGCTGCCCGTCGCGTTCGGCATTGGCCAGATGCGCCAATACCTCGTGGGCACCAACAACTTCCGCAACCCCTGGCTGGGCCGCCAGCAACGGCGCCAGGCGCTCCGCCCGCCGCGCGATCCAGGCGCCCACCGGCGGCTTGAAGCCTTTCTTGCGCGCGAACGCCCCTGCCTCGGGGAAGGCCCGCGCCAACCAGCGCCGCAGCAGTCGCTTGCCGAAGCGCAGGTCAACTTTTTGTGAGTCCGGCAGCGGGAATGCAAAAGCGGCCACCTCCGGGTCCAGGAACGGCGTGCGCCCCTCCACCCCATGCGCCATCAGGCAGCGATCCAGCTTCACCAGCAGGTCGTTGGGCAGCCATTCCGCGATATCGGCCGCCTGCGCCGCCTGCACCGCCGAGCGGCCGGGCGCCACGCGCTGCTCCAGCCCGGCGATCCCCGCCCGCCAGCCGGCCAGCGCCGGCACCTCGCCCAGCACCGCGCGGCTGCGCGGCGGCCGCGCCAGCCAGCGCCACGGCGCCCGCCGCTTGCGGTACCGGCTGTAGCCGCCGAACAACTCATCCGCCCCCTCGCCGCACAGCGTCACCTTCAGCCCCGCCGCCCGTGCCGCCCGACCCAGCATCCAGGTCGGCAGCACCGCGGCATCGGCCGTTGGGTCGTCGATGCAGGCGGCGATGCGCGGGGCCAGCGCCCAGAAATCCGCCTCCCCCATCGCCACGCGCTCGCACTCCGCCCCCTGCGCCCGCGCCAGCCGCGCCGCCTCGGCGGTCTCGTCCACCCCCACCCCATCCCAGCCGCAGGTGAGGGCATGGATGCGCTGCCCCGTCGCTCGGTGCATCAGCGCCAGCACCGCCGCGCTGTCGATGCCGCTGGACAGGAACAGCCCATACGGCACGTCGGAGCGCAGATGCACCGTCACGCTGTCCAGCAGCACCCGCTCCAGGGCATCCAGCCCATCGCCTTCCAACCGCCGCGGCCCGCCCTCGGGCAACGCCGCCCGCACATGCCGCGCCACGATCGCCCCGCGCTCCACCACCAGCGTCTCGCCCGGCAGCAGCCGCAGGATCCCCGGAAAGATCGTCGCCGCGCCGGTGGTGAATTTCAGCTGCAGCAGCTCCGCCCGCGCCCGTGCGTCGATCCCCACCGCCACCACGCCCGCAGCCAGCAGCGCCTGCGGCTCGGAGGCGAAGAAGAACCCGCGCTCCGTCACCGCATAGTACAACTGCTTGATCCCGAACGGATCGCGCGCCAGCACCAGCCGACCGCGCGCGGGGTCATGGATCGCCGCCGCATACATCCCGCGCAGCCCATCCGCGAACCGCTCCCCGTCCGACAGATAGCGCCACAGTGCCGGCTCGCAGTCCGACCGCGTGCGGAACGGCGTGTTCGCCATCGCGGCGCGCAACTCGTTGTTGTTGTAGATTTCGCCATTGGCCACCAGCGCGGGGCCGGTGCCAGGCTCCGCCCCGGCGAATAGCGGTTGGTCCCCGGTCACCAGGTCGACGATCGCCAGCCGCGTGTGCAGCAGCGCAGTATCCCCGCGCACCAGCCGCCCCTGCCCGTCCGGCCCACGATGCGCCAGCGCCGCCAGCAGCCGGTCCAGCACCGCGGTTTCCGGTGCCGCCCCGTCCCGCGTCATCACCCCCGCCAGCCCGCACATCAGCCGGGCTCCGGCAGGTCGGAGAGCATGTCCAGCGCCGCCTCCAGCGCCACCTCCACCGATAGATCCTCCATCCGCTCGCCGGTCCCCATCGCCCAGCGCGCCCGTCGCCCCGCTGGCACGAACTGCTCCGCCCGGTCGCGCGTGGCCCCGCACAGCCCCACCGTTGGCGTGCCCGCGGCGGCGGCCAGATGCATCAGCCCGGAATCGTTGCCCACGTACAGCGCGCACCGCCGCAGACATGCCGTCACCTCCGGCAATGCCAGCTGGCCGGTGGTGTCGATCGCATCGGGCAGCAGCCGCGCCAGCGGCGCCGCCATCTCCTGCTCCATCGCGCCCGGCCCGGCCAGGATCAGCGCCACCGCCCCGGGAAGCGGCCCTGCCGCCAGCCGGTGGAACAACTCCGCGAGTCGCTCGGCCGGCCACACCTTGCCAGACCAGTTCGCCGTCGGCCCCAACCCAATCACCGGCCGCCCCGCCGGCAGCAGCGCCGCCGCGCGGGCATCATCCTGCGGCCCGCTCCAGGCCACCGGCAGCGGTGCCGGCCCTGCGATTCCCGCCACCGTGGCGAACTGCTCATGCTTGCGCCCGGGAACACGATGCATCACCCGCCTCTGGCGCGCCGGCACCAGCCACGCCAGCGCGGAACCGCGCAGATCCACCACCAGGTCCCAGCGCGTGAATGCCACCTCGCGCCACAGCCCCAGCCAATGCATCCGCCACGGCTTCTTGGCGAACACCACCAGCCGCTCCAGGTTCGGCATGCGCGCAAAAATGCCGGCGGCCGGCGGGCCACAGGCCACGGTGATCCGGCACTGCGGATACTGGCGGATCAGATGGTCGAGCACGCCCGTGGTCAGGACCGCATCGCCCACCCGGTTGGCGGTAACGAAAAGGATGCGCATTCCCGCCGGCTTAGCCGGATTCCGGGCTCCGCGATACGCGCGGCCTTGCCGCTTGCCGCTATTGCGCCGCCGGGGCCATCAGTTCGGCCACC
>CAMDAM010000034.1 GCA_945888575.1 Asaia bogorensis
CACCGCCTCGACGGCCCCTCCCCGCCGAAGGCGGAAGAGGTCGCGGGGTCTGGGGCCTAAGGCCCCAGCGGGTCCAGGGCAGAGCCCTGGCCTTCCTTCTGCCATGACCCAAGGCCCTTTGCCCGCCTATCGCGCCCGCGTGGCGCACGGGGAGCTTGCGCCGGATGTGGCGCAGGAGGCGGCGGCGGTTCGGCTGCAGGCCTTGTGGGAGCAGTTGCGCGGGTATGACCCTGCGCCGCCGGCGCCGGTGGTGAAGCCTGGATTGCTGGGGCGGTTGTTCGGGGGGAAGCCGGCGGTGGCGCCGCAGCCGCCGAAGGGGCTTTACCTGGTGGGCCAGGTCGGGCGCGGGAAATCCATGCTGATGGATTTGTTCTTTGCCGAGGCGGATGTACCGCGGCGGCGGCGGATTCATTTTCATCGGTTCATCCAGGAGGCGCATGCGCGCTTCCATGCGCATAAGCGCGCGCATCCGGAGATCGAGGACCCGATCCCGCCCTTGGCGGACCGGATCGCGGCGGAGGCGGCGCTGTTGTGCTTCGACGAGTTCCAGGTGCACGACATCGCGGATGCGATGATCCTGGGGCGGTTGTTCCAGGCGCTGTTCGATCGGGGGGTGGTGACGGTGGCGACATCGAACACCGCGCCGGATGATCTGTTCCGCGGGCAGCCGGGGCGGGATGCGTTTTTGCCGTTCATCGGCATTCTGAACCGGCATGTGGATGTGCATCTGCTGGACAGCGCGCGGGATTTCCGGCGGCAGCGGATGCGGGCGTTCGCGACTTGGCATGTGCCGGCGGATGGGCGGGCGGATGCGGCGCTGGACGAGGTGTTCCGGGCGATGGGCGGGGGCGAGACGCCGCGGCCGGCGGAGCTGGTGGTGATGGGGCGCAAGCTGCGCGTGCCGCTGGCGGCGGGGAAGGTGGCGCGGTTCGATTTCGAGGCGCTGTGCGGCGAGGCGCTGGGGGCGGGCGATTTCCTGGCGGTTGCCGAGCGGTTCCATACCGTGGTGCTGGATGGGGTGCCGCGGCTGTCGCCGGACAATTTCGACAAGGCGCGGCGGTTCATCGTGCTGGTGGATACGCTGTACGACCATCGGGTGAAGCTGTATGCCTCGGCGGATGCGATGCCGGACCAGCTGTACATGCGCGGGGAGAACGCGCAGATGTTCGAGCGCACGGCCTCCCGCCTGGAGGAGATGCGCAGCCAGGATTATCTGGAGAGCGAACACCTGGCGTGATGTTTCACGGCAGGGCGGGGTGACATTCCGTTGAAGGCTGCGCTAGGCTGTTTCCAGTAACCTTCAAGAGGCCTCCATGTCCCTGACCAACGCACCTGATCCCGAAATCCGCAAGGCGGTCGTCAAGCAGGACCTGGAGAATGTCCTGCACCCCATCGTCCAGCATACCGCGCTGGAAAAGAACCAGATGGTGGTGGTCGGCGCGCAGGGCTCCACCGTGCGCGACTATGACGGCACCGAGTATCTGGATGCCATGGCCGGGCTGTGGTGCGTGAACATCGGTTATGGCCGCACCGAGCTGGCGGATATTGCCGCCGAGCAGATGCAGCAGATCGCCTACTACCCGCATACGGCGATGAACTTCCCGGCTGCGCGCCTGGCCGAGCAGATGAACGGGCTGATGGGCGGCGGCTACCACACCTATTTCGTGAACTCGGGCTCCGAGGCGAACGAGGCTGGCTTCAAGATCGCCCGCCAGTATCAGCGCCATGAGCAGAAGCCGGGCGCGTTCCGCTACAAGACCATCAGCCGCTACTACGCCTATCACGGCACCACGCTTTCGACCCTGGCCGCTGGCGGCATGGGCGAGCGCAAGGGCAAGTTCGAGCCGCTGGGCGGCAACGAGTTCGTGCATGTGGCGGCCCCCACCTGCTACCGCTGCCCGTTCGGCCTTGAGTATCCGACCTGCGAGCTGGCCTGCGTGACCAACATGGAAAGCACGATCCAGGGCGAGGGGCCGGATTCGATCGCCGAGATCCTGATCGAGCCGATCATGTCTGGCGTGGGCATTGCGGTGCCGCCCGATGAATACCTGCCGGCAGTGGCCAAGCTGTGCGAGAAGTACGGCGCGCTGCTGCACGTGGACGAGGTGATCAACGGCTTCGGCCGCACCGGCAAGATGTTCGCCCACCAACATTACGGCGTGAAGCCGGACATCATGGCGGTGGCCAAGGGCATCGTTTCGGCCTACCTGCCGATCGCGGCGACCGTGGTGAAGAACGAAGTGTTCAACTCGTTCCTGGGCGAAGAAGCCGCCATGCGCCAGGTGATGCAGGTGAACACCTATGGTGGCCACCCGGCCGCCGCGGCTGTCGCCGTGCGCAACATCGAGATCATGCAGGAAGAGAAGCTCGCCGAGCGCGCGGCCGAGAACGGCAAGTACTTCATGGATGGCCTCAAGACCCTGCTGAAGCATGCGGTCGTGGGCGATGTCCGCGGCAAGGGCCTGCTGCTGGGCCTGGAGCTGGTGAAGAACAAGAAGACGAAGGAGCAGGTTTCCTCGGCCCACGTTGGCGCCATGGTGGCCTTCTGCAAGAAGCAGGGCGTGATCATCGGGCGTTCGGGTGGCGGCAGCCGCCATTCCAACACCCTGACCTTCTCCCCGCCGCTGGTGATCACCCGCAGCGAGATCGACCGGATCATCGACGTGCTCGATCGCGGGCTGACGGAACTCGGCCCGCAGATGCAGGCCTGATCCTTCAAGGGGCGCGCCGCCGCGGCAACGCGGTGGCGCATCCCTGCCGGATGAACGGATGACCTTGTTCGAGGTTTCGGCATCGGCCCGGCGCTTGTCGGGCCGATTGCAATTGGCGGCCCTGGCATTGCCGCCGGCGGTGCGCGGCATGATGTGGATGGCCGGGGCCGGCCTGACCTTCACGCTGCTGAACACGCTGATGCGCGGCATGTCGTTCACCATGAACCCGCTGCAGATCGGCTTCCTGCGCTATGTCTGCGGGCTGCTGATCGTGCTGCCGCTGATGCTGCGGCTTGGGCTTGCGGGGATGGTGCCGCATTCCGTGGGCGGGCAGTTCTGGCGCGGGGCGGTGCATACCAGCGGCATGCTGCTGTGGTTCACGGCGCTGCCGCATATTCCGCTGGCGGACAATGTGGCGATCGGATTCACCTCCCCGATCTTCATCATGCTGGGCGCTTCGCTGTTCCTGGGCGAGAAATTGGTCTGGGCGCGCTGGGCGGCGGCGGGGTTCGGGTTCGTGGGCGTGCTGATCGTGGTGGGGCCGTCGCTGTCGCTGGGCTCCGGCGGGTGGTACTATCCGCTGCTGATGCTGGGGTCCTCGCCGTTGTTCGCGGCTTCCTTCCTGATCGTGAAGGCGCTGACGCGGCGGGACAAGGCGGAGGTGATCGTGCTGTGGCAATCGATCACCGTGGCGCTGTTCCTGTGCCCGTTCGCGCTGTGGGACTGGACCTGGCCGACGGCGCCGCAATGGGCGCTGCTGATGGTGTGCGGGGTGTTCGGCAGCCTCGGCCACTACTTCAGCACCCGGGCGCTGCGGGCGGCGGATGCCTCTGCCACGCAGGGGGTGAAGTTCGTGGACCTTGTTTGGGCCTCGGTGGCGGGGATGATCGCGTTCGGCGAGTATCCGAGCACGACGACGGTGCTGGGCGGGCTGGTGATCTTCCTGTCCACGACCTGGATCGCGCGGCGTGAGGCGCGGCGGCGGGTGGCGTGAGGGCGTGATGGAACATTCGGGCATTCTGGCGGTGCTGAACGACCTCGATGTGGGGTGCGATCTCGCGGCCTATGAGGATTGGTACCAGCGCGACCACCTGCCGGATCGGCTGGGCGTGCCGGGGTTCCGGCATGCGCGGCGGTATCGGCTTGTGGAGGGGGCGGGGCAGGCGTTCTTCACCTTCTATGAGGTGGAGTCGGCGGCGGTGCTGCGGTCGGACGCGTATCGGGCGCGGCTGGCGGCGCCGACGGCGGGGACGGTGGACATGATGCGGCATTTCCGGGCGATGTGCCGGAGCATCTGCGCGGTCGCGGCGGATGAAGGGGCGGGGATTGGTGGTTTGGTGGCGGTGATCGGGATGGAGGGGGCGCTGGTGGCGCCGGGGGCGCAGGGTGTGCTGGCGGGGTTGCTGGGGCATGGCGTGGTGTCTCGCGCGCGACTGTGGGTGGCGGCCGAGGATGTGGACGTGAATCCGGAAGCTGGGCTGCGGCCGGGGCAGGACGCTCGGCTGGGGACGATCCTGGTGGTGGAAGGCACGGAGGCCGCGGTGCTGCGCGATGCGGCGGAGGCGGCTGCGGGGGCGCTGGGGGTGCGCGGGGCGGTGGGGCTCTATGGCCTGCTGCATGCACGGGATGCGTCGGCATGATTGAATTCCAGCCTGCGCCGGGTCGGCTGCCCGCGGGGCACCGTGTGTATGCGATCGGCGATATCCATGGCTGCCTGGACCGGCTGCGTGAGCTGCATGCGGCGATCGCGGCGGACCTGGCGGCGCGGCCGGTGGAACAGCCGTTGCTGCTGCATGTCGGCGATTATGTGGATCGCGGGCCGGCCAGCGCCGGGGTGGTGCGGCTGCTGGCGGCGGGTGATCCGCTGCCCGGCGTGGCCACCGTGAACCTGATGGGCAACCACGAGCGCACCATGCTGGACGCGCTGGACGGGGTGGGGCCCTCGGCGACCGACTGGATGATCTCTGGCGGGCGGGAGGCGCTGGCGAGCTGGGGCGGGGACCCCGATGCGCCGCGCAACACCTGGCCCTCGCATGTGCCAGAGCCGGACATGGCGTTCCTGCGCGGGCTGGCGCTGCGGCACCAGGTGGGCGGCTATTTCTTCGCGCATGCCGGCATCCGGCCCGGGGTGGCGCTGGGGGCGCAGACGGACCAGGACCTGCTGACGATCCGCAATTCGTTCCTGTACAGCGAGCAGGATTTCGGCGTGGTGGTGGTGCATGGCCACACGCCGCGCATGGCGCCGGAAATCCGGCACAACCGGATCGGGATCGATACCGGGGCGGTGTTCGGCGGCAAGCTGACCTGCGCGGTGCTGGAGGCGGACCGGGTGGGGTTCCTGCAAAGCTGAGGCGGTTTGCGGGCGGCGGATTTCGGTCTAACCAGTGAACGCGGCCGGCGGAACCGGCCAACCCGATCGGGAGAGAACGGACGTGATCGTCGACCTGCGCATCTACACCTGCAAGCCGAACAAGATGGCCGACTTCGTGAAGATCTATCAGGAGCTGGCCTGGCCGCTGCAGCAGAAGTACTTGGGCAAGTGCCTGGGCTGGTACACCACGGTGGAAGGCCCGCTGAACCGCGTGGTGCACATGTGGGGCTACGAGGACCAGGGTGACCGCGAGAAGCGCCGCAAGGCGATGGCGGGCGACCCGGCGTGGGGGGCCTACCTGAAGGCGGTGGCCGAGGCCGAGGTGCTGCTGGAAATGGAAAACCGCATCCTGGCGCCGACGGCGTTCTCGCCGGTGCAGTGAGGCAGGGGGCGGGGGCGCTGCCCCCGCCGTTTCCCATGCCGGAGGCTTGGGCGCGCCGCGCGTCTGGCCCTGTTGCAATCCGTCACTCGGCCGCGTAGTGTTATGTTATAGTATAACGCCACGAGGGTGCCATGAAGCGCAGAACCCTGCTTGCCGCCGTAGCCGCCGCACCGGGCGTTCTGCCCGGCCCAGCGCGGGCACAGGCGCCCACGCGGACCTTGCGCGTGGTGACGCCCTGGGAGATTGGCGGGCTTGATCCCGCGCGATCCGGCTACGTGTTCCAGCGGATGCAGATTGCCGAGACGCTGGTGGGCACCGATGCATCGGGGGCTCTGGTTCCATCCCTGGCACGGGCCTGGCGCATGGAGCCCGACCGGCTGACCTGGCGGTTCGCCCTGCGCGCGGGCGCCGTGTTCCATGATGGCACGCCGGTTTCGGCCGAGGCGGTGGCGGCCGCGCTGGTGCGGGCCCGCGCCCAGCCAGGCCCGCTGGCCCAGGCGCCGGTGGCGACGATCGCTGCGGAGGCGGGCGAGGTGGTGGTGCGCACCAGCCAGCCCTTCCTCTCCCTGCCCGCCTTCCTGGCCCATTCCGGCGCCATCGTGCTGGCCCCCGCCGCCTATGGCGAGGGCGGGGCGGTACGCGCGATCATCGGCAGCGGGCCCTATCGCCTGACCGACCTGCTGGCCCCGCAGCGGCTGGACGCCGAGCGATTCCCCGGGTGGTGGGGCCCGGCACCGGCGATCGAACGTGTTTCCTACCTGGCGGTGGGTCGCGGCGAGACGCGGGCGGCGATGGCGGAAGGTGGCCAGGCGGAGATCGCGACGACGCTGGCGCCGGAGACGGTGGACCGGTTGCGCCGCAACCCGCGGGTGCAGGTGGTAACGGTGCCGATCCCGCGCACGCGGGCGCTGAAGCTGAATGCGAGCCTGCCGTTCTTTGCCGATGCGCGCGTGCGCCGCGCGCTGGCGCTGGCGTTGGACCGCGAGGGCATGGCGCGGGCCCTGCTGCGCAGCCCCGAGGGTGCTGCCAGCCAGTTCTTTCCGCCCGCCCTGCCGGACTGGCACCTCCCCGACCTGCCGCCGCCGCGCCGCGACCTGGCCGCCGCGCAGCGCCTGCTGGACGAGGCCGGCTGGCGGACCGGCCCCGACGGTATCCGCACGCGCGATGGCCGCGCCTTCCGCGTGACGCTGCGTACCTTCACCGACCGGCCGGAACTGCCGGTGCTGGCGACCGCCATCCAGGGGCAGCTGCGCGAGGTCGGCATCGACATGCAGATCGCCATCGTCAACAGCGGGGAGATCCCGGCCGGCCACAAGGACGGCACGCTGGAGATGGCGCTGTATGCCCGCAACCTGGCCCTGGTGCCCGATCCACTCGGCACCGTGCTGCAGGATTTCGGCGCCCAGGGCGGCGAGTGGGGCGCCATGGGCTGGTCCAGCGCCGAGCTGGTCGCCGCCGCCGCGCGCATGGGGGAGGAAGCCGACCCCGCCGCCCGGCGCGCGCTGGCGCAGCGCATCGCCCGCATCCTGCACGATGAGATGCCAGTGATCCCGGTGGCCTGGTACGACTACCCCGTGGCCTTCAGCCGCCGCACCGCGGGCGGCAGCGTGGACCCGCTGGAGCTCTCCTACCGCATTGCCGACATGCGATGGGCGGACTGATCCGCACCCTGGGCGCCCGCCTGCTGCAGGCGGCGCTGGTGGCCCTGGCGGTGGGCGTGGCCTGTTTCCTGATGGTGCGGCTGCTGCCCGGCGACATGGCCTATCGCGTGGCCGCTGGCCGCTACGGCATGGACCATGTGAATACCGCAGCGGCCGAGGCGGTGCGGGCCGAGCTGGGGCTGGACCGGCCGTGGTGGCTGCAGCTTGGCGCCTGGCTGGGCGATCTGGCCCGGCTGGACCTCGGCGTTTCGCTGGTCAGCGGCGACCGGGTGGTGGAGGAGCTGGCGGTCTATCTCGGCCATACGCTGCTGCTGTCGGTGGCCGCGCTGGTGATGTCGGCCCTGTTGGGCCCGCCGCTGGGCGTGCTGCTGGCGTTGCGGCCGGGATCGGTGGCGGACCGGGCCGGGATGGCGGCTGGCGCGGTGCTGCGCGCCGTGCCGGCCTTCGTGATCGGGCTGGTGCTGATGCTGGTGTTCGCGGTGCGGCTGGGCTGGCTGCCGGCCGCGGGCGTGGGAGGCTGGCAGGAGGTGGTGCTGCCGGCCGCCACGCTGGCCATCGGGCTGGCCGCCGTTTCCAGCCGCGTGGCGCGCGACGCGATGGTGGCGGTGGCGCGCGCGCCCTATCTGAGCTTCGCGCGCACCAAGGGGTTGCCGGAGGGCGCGGTGATCCGCCGGCATGCGCTGCGCAACGCCGCCGTGCCGGTGGCCGCCTATCTCGGCATCCAGCTCGTGACCCTGGTGGAGGGCATGGTGATCGTGGAGACGCTGTTCGCCTGGCCCGGCATCGGCCATGCCCTGGTGCACGCCGTGGTGGCGCGGGACGTGCCGATGGTTCAGGGCACCGCGCTGGCGATGGGCCTGATCTTCGTGGCGCTGAATGCGGTGGTGGACCTCGCCTGCCTGCTGATCGATCCGCGCCGGCGCGGGGCGGCATGAGGGGGGCGCGCGCCATCGGCTTCGCGCTGCTGTGCGGGGTGCTCGGGTTCGGCCTGCTGGCCCCGCTGCTGGCGGGTGACCCGATGCGCCAGGATCTTTCGGCCACGCTGCTGCCGCCAGGCACGCCGGGGCACCTGCTGGGCACCGACCATCTGGGCCGCAGCATGCTGGCGCGGCTGGCCCATGCGACGCGCCTCTCGCTCGGGCTGGCGGCGGTAACGGCGGTGTGCGCCGCCGTGCCGGGCCTGCTGCTGGGCCTGCTCGCCGCCTGGCGGGGCGGGTGGGTGGAGCGGGTGCTGGTGGGGCTGGCCGATGGGGTGATGGCCCTGCCCGGGCTGCTGCTGGTGCTGGTGTTCGCCGCCTTCGCACCCGGGCGTTTCCTGCCGTTGTATCTCGGCCTCTCGCTGGCCTTCTGGGTGGAGTATTTCCGCCTGACCCGCGGGGTTGCCGGCTCCGTCTTTGCGCGGCCGCAGGCGGAGGCGGCGCGGCTGCTCGGCCTCGGCCCCTGGCACTTGCTGCGCCACCACCTGCTGCCGGAGCTGGGGCCGATGCTGCTGACGCTGATCGGGTTCAGCGCCGCCGCCGCCGTGACCGCGCTGTCCGCCCTCGCCTTCGTGGGCATCGGGCTGCGCCCGCCGACGGCGGAATGGGGCAGCATGATGACGGAGCTGCTGCCCTATTACGAGGAAGCGCCCTGGCACGTGCTGATGCCCGGGCTGCTGTTGGCCGCGAGCGTGCTCGGGCTGCAGCTGGTGGCAGGGGAGCGGGGCCGGTGAGCGTGCTGGCGCTGGACGATGTGGCGGTGCACGGCCCGGAGGGGCGGATCGTGGCGCCGGCGACGTTGCGCGTGGTGCCGGGCGTACCGCTGGTGATCCTGGGCGAGACCGGGTCCGGCAAGTCGCTGCTGGCCCAGGCGGTGATGGGCACGCTGCCGGCGGAGCTTTCCGCGACCGGTGCCATTCGCCTGGGCACCGCCGCGCTGCCGGCGCGCGATACCGCCGGGCGCCGGGCCTTGTGGGGCCATGCGATCTCGATGCTGCCGCAGGAGCCCTGGGCGGCGCTGGACCCGACCATGCGCGCCCTGCGCCAGGTGGCCGAGGTCCCGCGCTTCCTGGCCGGGCTGCCTTGGCGCGCGGCGCGGCGCGGGGCGGCGGAGGCGCTGGCTTCGGTGGGGCTGTCGCCCGGGGAACGCCGCTACCCGTTCCAGCTTTCGGGCGGCATGTGCCAGCGCGTGGCACTGGCCGCCACCCGGATCGCCGGCGCACCGGTGCTGCTGGCCGACGAGCCGACCAAGGGGCTGGATGCGGCCCTGCGCGACAGCGTGGCGGCGCTGCTGGCGGCGGAGGCGGCGCGGGGCGCGATCCTGGTGGTGATCACCCACGACATCGCCCTGGCGCGCGCCCTCGGCGGCGAGCTTGCCGTGATGCGGGAGGGCGAGATCGTGGAGCAGGGGCCGGCGGCGCGCGTGCTGGCGGCACCCGCGCATCCCTATACGCGCCGGCTGCTGGCCGCCGAGCCGGAGGCCTGGGCGCCATGGCCCCACCGTGTGGCCGGCGCGCCGGTGGTGGAGGGGCTGGGGCTGGCCAAGCGCTTCGGGCCGCAGACGCTGTTCGCCGGCATGGACCTGGCGCTGGGCGCGGGCGAGGTGGTGGCCCTGACCGGGCCGAGCGGGACCGGGAAATCGACGCTGGGGAATATCCTGCTCGGCCTGCTGCCGGCGGATGCCGGCACGGTGCGGCGGCGCCAGGGTCTTTCGCGCTTCGCGCTGCAGAAGCTCTACCAGGACCCGCTGGCGGCCTTCGCCCCGGCGATGACGCTGGGCGATGCGCTGACTGCGGTGATCCGGCGCCACCGCCTGGATGCCGGCCGGGTGAAGCGGCTGGGCGAGGCGCTGCGCCTGCCCGCCGCCCTGCTCGCCCGCCGCCCGGATCAGGTTTCCGGCGGCGAGCTGCAGCGATTCGCCCTGCTGCGGGCGCTGCTGCTGGACCCCGTGCTGCTGTTCGCGGACGAGCCGACCTCGCGGCTGGATCTCGTCACCCAGGCGGAGGTGATGGCGCTGCTGGGCCAGGTGGTGGCCGATACCGGCATGGCCCTGCTGCTGGTGACCCATGATGCCGCTATGGCGGGTAAGGTGGCCGGGCGCCGCGTGGCGCTGCCGGCGGCCTAGACGCAACAGCCGATTGGAGTCGGTCGCCCGCGTGGCTCAGCGGGGCGGCGGAACCTCCGTGGGCCCGCCGGCGGTTTTCCACGCGGTGTAGCCGCCGCCGACATGGGCGACGTTGTCCAGGCCCATGTCCTGGGCGGTTTTGGCCGCGAGGGCCGAGCGCCAGCCGCTGGCGCAGTAGAAGACGAAGCGCTTGGGTTCCTGGAAGATCGGCTTGGCGTAGGGGCTGTCGGGGTCGATCCAGAATTCCAGCATGCCGCGCGGGCAGGAGAAGCTGCCGGGGATGCGGCCTTCGCGCTGGATCTCGCGCGGGTCGCGCAGGTCCACGAAGACGGTATCTGCCGTGCCTTGCAGGGTGAGAGCCTGTTCGACCGGAAGGGTTTGGATTTCCGCCTCGGCCTCGGCAAGCAGGGCCTTGTAGCCTTTCTTCATCGTGTCCTCCGTGCGTGCTGCGGGAGTCGGCCTCCGGGGGCGGTGCGTGTCAAGGGATGCTGGTCTTGGCCGCGCGGCATGCGTAGCATCGGTGAAACAAAGCCCAGGAGGCGAAGAATGAAGCGTCGTGGATTCCTCGCGGCCACCGCCGCAACCCTAGCGGCACCCGCGGTGCGCGCGCAGGCGGCGAAGGTGATCAAGTTCGCGCCGCAGGCCGACCTGGCGCTGCTGGACCCGCATTTCGCGCCCGCGCTGGTGACGCGCAACCACGCCTACCTGGTGTACGACACGCTGTACGGCGTGGACGACGAGGCGAAGCCGCATCCGCAGATGGCGGCCGGGCATGTGGTGGAGGATAACGGCCTCACCTGGAAGATCACGCTGCGCGATGGGCTGAAGTTCCACGATGGCACGCCGGTACTGGCGCGCGATTGCGTGGCGAGCCTGAAGCGCTGGGCGACGCGCGACGTGTATGCGATCTCCGTCTGGGGCCAGGTGGAGGAAGTGACTGCCCCCAGCGACAAGGTGATCCAGTTCAAGCTGAAGCGGCCGTTCCGGTTGCTGGCGGATCTGCTGGGCAAGCAGAACCCGTTCGCGCCGGTGATCATGCCGGAGCGGCTGGCAAACACGCCGCCGGCGCAGCAGATCACGGAGGTGATCGGCAGCGGCCCGTTCCGCTACGTGACCGGGGAGCGCGTGGCCGGCTCGCGCAACGTATACGAGAAGTGGCCGGGCTATGTGCCGCGGCAGGAGCCTGCGATCGGGTCCACCGGCGGCAAGGTGGTGCATGTGGATCGCGTGGAGTGGCACACCATTCCAGACCCGTCGACGGCGGCCGCCGCGCTGCAATCCGGCGAGATCGACTGGTGGGAGCAGCCGACGGCGGATTTGCTGCCCACGCTGCGGCGGCGCCAGGGCGTGGTGGTGGAAGTGCTGGATACGCTCGGCTACATGGCGGTGATGCGGTTCAACCACCTGCATGCGCCGTTCAACAATGCCGGCGTGCGCCGTGCGCTGCTGGGCGCGTTCAGCCAGACCGACATGATGACGGCGGTGGCCGGCGAGGACCGCAAGATGTGGACGGACGGGGTGGGGTTCTTCACCCCCGCCTCGCCGTTCGCGAGCAAGGCGGGGATCGAGGCGCTGACCTCGCCGCGCGACCTGGCGCGCGTGAAGGCGGCGCTGACGGCGGCGGGCTATGCCGGCGAGCGGTTCAACATGCTGGTGCCGACCGACCTGCCGGCGATCAACGCGATGAGCGAGGTGGCGGGCGAGGTGTTCCGCAAGCTGGGCATGAACCTCGACTACCTGACGATGGATTGGGGCACCACGGCGGCGCGGCTGAATTCCAAGGCGGCGCCGGCGGCGGGGGGGTGGAACCTCAACTGCAACTACGCGCCCGGGTTCGCGCCGATGTCGCCGGCGGCGCACGGGTTCCTGCGCGGCACCGGGCAGAACGCGCTGTTCGGCTGGCCGGATTCTCCGGGGATCGAGGAGCTGCGCACGAAGTGGATCGAGGCGACGGACGCGGCCGAGCAGAAGCGCCTGGCCGAGCAGATCCAGCTGCAGGCGTTCCAGGACGTGCCGTATATCCCGCTGGGCGCGTTCTACTTCGCCAGCGCCTATCGCAGCAGCCTTTCGGGCATGGTGAAGGGCGGCATTCCGATGTTCTACAACGTCAAGAAGGCCTGAGGCATCGAGCTGAAGGCGATGAGGCGGGGCGGGCAGGCAATGCCCGCCCCTTTTTGTGTGAGGCCGCATGCTGGTTGAAACTCCCCCCTCCGCCGGCGTGCTAGCGCGGCGCATCGCGGCCCTGGCGGGGCCGACCATGGCGATTGCGGTGCTGCAATCGGCCGGGCAGCTGATCGAGACGGTGCTGGCCGCGCGGCAGGGCACGCTGGCGCTCGCGGGCTGGGCGCTGGTGCTGCCGTTCACGCTGCTGATGCAGCAGATGTCAGCGGGCGCCATGGGCGGCGGGGTGGTTTCAGCCATTGCGCGCAGCCTTGGCGCGGGGCGGCGCGAGGATGCCTCGGCACTGGTGCTGCATGCGCTGCTGATCGCGATGGGATTCGCGGCGACCTACGTGCTGGTGCTGGCAGTGTTTCCGCGCACGGTGTTGGGGGCGATCGGGGGCGCGGAGGCGGCGGCCGCGGCGGCGGCGTATTCGGCCTGGCTGTTCGGGGCCGGCGCGGTGCCGGCGTGGCTGACCAACACGCTGGCCTCCGTGCTGCGCGGCGGTGGCAAGCATGGGTTGGCGGCGCGCATCACGCTGTTCAGCGCGCTGGTGCAGCCGCCTTTGGCCTGGGCGCTGATGGAGCCGGCGGGCTTCGGCCTGCCGGGGCTTGGGATGGCGTTCGCGCTGAGCCAATGGGGGGCGGCGCTGGCGATGATCGTGGTGGTGGGGCGCGGCGGGGCGGGGTTCCTGCCGACGCTGCGGGTTCGGCCGCAGCGGGCGTTGTTCGGGCGCATCCTGTCGGTGGGGGCGGTGGCCTGCGCGATGGCCACGGTGGCCAACACGACGACGATCCTGGTGACGGCCTCCATCGCGGTGCACGGGGCGGCGGCGGTGGCGGCCTATGGCATCTCGGCGCGGCTGGAGTTCCTGATGGTGCCGCTGGCCTTCGGCGTGGGCTCGGCGCTGACGGCGCTGGTGGGGCGCGCGGTGGGGGCGGGGGATTGGGTGACGGCGCGGCGCACGGCCTGGACCGGCGGGGTTGCGGCCTTCGTGGTGTGCGCGGCGTTCGGGGCGGCGGTGGGGCTGTTCCCGCACGGGTTCGCGCGGTTCTTCACCACCGATGCCGAGGTGGTGGTGCTGGCAGCCCGCGCCCTGGGCTATGTCGGCCCGGCCTTCGGTGCGTTCGGGCTGGGGATGTGCCTGTATTTCGCCAGCATGGGGGCGGGGCGGATGCTGTGGCCGGCCACGGCGGGGCTCACGCGCATCGCCGTGGCGGTGGGCGGGGGCGCGCTGCTGGCCGGGCCGCTGGGGATGGGGCTGGATGGGCAGTTCCTGGCCGTGGCGCTGGGCATCACGGCCTTTGGCGGGCTGATCGCATCTTCCGTGCGGCCGGGGGTGTGGGCGGCGCGGTAACCTCGGGAGGCTACTGGCGCGCCGGGGCTGGTGCCGTGGGGGCTGGTGCCGCGGGAGCGGGGCGTTGCGCGCCGCCTGGTGCCGCGCCCTGGCCCGGTGGAGGGACGCCGCGCAGGCGGGCGAGGTCGGTGGCGTAGCGGCGGTTGCTGGGCTGGAGTTCTGCCGCGCGGCTCATGGCGCCGATTGCCTCGGCGCGCCGGCCGAGATTGGCCAGCACGGTGCCGCGGGCGTGCAGGGCGGTCGCGTCGTTGGGCCGATCCTTCAGCAGGCTGTCGAAGAGGGCCAGCGCCTGGTCCTGGCGGCCGAGATCCATCAGCGTCCATCCGCGCAGGGAGATGGCCACGGAATCGCGTGGGCTGAACCGCAGGATCTCGTCCACGGCGGCCAGAGCCTCCTCCGGCTTGCGCTGGGCGCGCAGCACGTTGGAACGGGCCAGCCGCGCCGAGACGCTGGCGGGATTGCGGGCGATCTCGGTTTCGTAGGCGCGCATCGCATCGTCGACGCGGCCGTTGGCGAACAGGGCGTTGCCCAGCGCCTCCTGCAGGCCGGGCAGGTTCGGGCGCACGTCCGCCACGCGGCTGATGAGGGCCAATGCCTCTGCGGGGCGGCCGATGTTGAGCAGCACGATACCTTCGAGCATCACCGCATCGAAGTTGTTGGGGGCGAGGCGGCGGGCCGATTGCAGGTCGGTCAGCGCTTCCCGCGGGCGGCCGAGCTTCATCATGAGCTGGGCGGAGCTGATATGCGACCAGACGGTGGTGCCTTCCTGCACCACGGCCTGCTTCTGCGCCTCCAGCCCGGCATCCACCCGGCCGAGATCGATCAGGGCCTGCGCCTTGACGTTCCAGAGCAGCGGCAGGTTGGGGGCCCGGCGCTCCAGCGTCTCCAGCGTGGCCAATGCATCCTCCGCGCGGCCGCTGCGCGCCAGGGAGCGCGCGTAGAGCACGGAGATCTGCACCGCCATCTCCGCCGGCAGGCGCTGTTCCTGTGCCAGGGCGACGAGGCGGGGACGGACGGTGTCTTCCGCGTCGCCGCTGTCGGCGATGTGCCAGGCGGAGATGACGGGGTTGAGGCGCTGCCAGACATCGGCGGCGATCTGCTGGAACAGCTTGTCGGCGCCGGCCTCGGCAGAAACCGCGGCGGAGGCGAAGCTGCGGCCGCCGGGCGGGCGCAGGCGCAGCTGCAACTCGCCACCCTGGCGGGTGATCTCGCCGGCGATGCGCAGCGTGGGGCGGCCGAGGAGGTCGCGCAGCAGGCTGGCGAGGCTGCGCAGGGTGAGGCGGTCTGGCGTAACGGCGTAGGCGGGGATGCGGCCGAGATCGGTCTTGGTCGGGCGGTTGCGGTCGTTCTCGCGGGTTCTCGTGAGCAGGGCGTCGATCGCGTCGATCAGGCGGCTGGCGGCGACTTCCGGGGTGAGGCCGTAGGCGGCGAGGTCGGCCGGGATGGCGATGGGGAGGATCTCCACCTCCAGCCGCTCGCTTTCGCGCCAGACCGGCCAGGCAGCGGCGGCGAGCACGGCGGCGAGAAGCAGGACAATGGTCGAAAGGCGCAGGGTCCAGCCGATCGATGCGGCAATCCAGCCGAAACGGGCGCGGGGGGCGGAGACCATGACGGGCGGCATGGCGGCCACCACGGTGGCCGGGGGGGCATAGGCCGGTGCATGGGCCTGGGCGGGTTGGTCGGTGGGAGGCTGGGGTGCGCCAGCGGGCTGGGCAGGGGCCGCGGGGGCGGCAGCCTCGGGCTGGGCCTGGGTGTTTCGGGTGGGGCTGGGGGCCTGGAAGGCGGGCGAGGGCTGGGTGGGGCGCGCGGTGCGGGGCGGCGGGGGCGGGCCGTACATCCCTGGGGGCAGGGCCTCTTCCTCGGCTGGGGCGGCGGCTGGCGCGGGCGCAAGCGGCGATGGCAGGGGGAAGGCCGTGCGCATCACCGGGGTGGGGATGGCCGCGGCGATGGGGGGCATGGCTGTGGGGAAGGACGCCGCGGCGAGGGGGGTGGCGGCTGGCGCCACAGATGCCGCAGTGGGCGGGAGCGGGCGCAGGTCGGCCGGCACCGGCAGGGGGCGGGGCGGTGCCGGGGGTGGGGGCAGCGGCATGGAGGTGCGCTGTCCGGTTCCGAACAGCTTGGCCCAGAAACCCTTGCGCCGGCGCGAGCGCGGCGACGCGTTGGACTGGAGCACGGCGGCCATCTGGGCCGAATCGGCCGCCATCTTTGCCGCCCTGGCCTTGCGGCGGCGGCGTCGCTCCAGATAGGCGCCGAGCCACCCGAACATTGCCATGACTCCCGATGCCGGCGCGTGCCGCAGCGTAACGGCACCTCACCATTGGCTGCCTCTACGGCGCGCATGCCCTTCCGGTCAATGTACCCATACGTTTGCGGGCGATGGGGCGGCCCAAGCCGTTGCGGCGATTGCATTCCACGCCCGCGGCCGCTGCACGCCGGGTTGATCGAGATCAAGGCGGTGGCGGTGCCCACGTGGGAGAAAGGGTGCGTTCGGAGGCGCGGCATAGCCCGCCTCCTGGCCCCCCAGATGGCCGGCCATGGTGCCGGCCCACTGATCCCCCGGTGGGATCGGCCCGGCCGTATGTTCCCCCACGGCCGGGCCTTTTTTTTCCTCGACGAACCCTGGCATGGCGCGGCCCGCGCGGGCACAGTCGGGTGGCCGAGACGGAGACCGACGCTGCCGCACCCCCCCGCCTTTTCGCCGCGCTTCGCCGCGCCATCGCATTCGCCGCTGTGGAGCGGGGAGGGCGTGGGCGCGGAGATGAAGGTGGCCACGCCGCAAGGGCCGGTGGCCGCGGGCCGGCTGCAGGTGGGGGCGGAGGTGATCGGGCCGGGCGGGCAGGCGGTGCGGGTGGAGGCGGTACGGCCATTCGCCTTGCCGGCGGCGGCGCATCGGCGGCTGGGGCTGCCGGCGCCGGTGTTGGTGGAAGCCGGCGCGCTGGGCTTCGGCCAGCCGGCGCAGGACCTGGTGCTGGGCCCGGCGCAATGCCTGCGGCTGGACGGGGCCTGGGTGCCGGCCTTCCTGCTGGCCGGGCTGCCCGGCACGCGGCTGCTGGAGCAGGGGGCGACGTTGGTGCTGCTGCGGTGTGCGGGTGGCGCGGGGGTGATGGTGTCGGGCGCGATGCTGGCCTCGGCCGGGACGGCGCCGGCGCCCGGGGAAGCGGCGGTGCCGGCGCTGTTGCGGTTGGCGGGCGGCGAGCGGCCGATGGATGGGTTCGTGGACCACGCCGACCGGCATGGCGTTGCGGGCTGGGCGATCGATCCCGGCGCGCGGGACCGGGTGCTGGCGCTGGAGGTCGTGTGCGGGGGGGAGGTTCTGGCCCGCGGCCTGGCGGACCGGCCGCGGCCGGACCTGGTGCAGGCCGGCACCGGAGGGCGGCTGGGGCGGCATGGCTTCGCGCTGCGCTTCGCGCGCCCGCTGTCGCCGGGGCGGGCATGGATGCTGTTCGTGCGCGGGGCGGGCGGCGGGCCTGTGCTCTCGGGCAGCCCGCTGCTGGTGGATGCCGCGGTGGCGGAGCCCGGGCGGTTCGATGTCGCGCTGGCGGGGCTGCCGGCGGATGCGCGGAGCGTGGACTTCCTGGCGTCGCTGGTGCGGCGGGGACTCGCCCGGTAGGAAGCAAGCGGTTCTTTTTTGAAAAAAAGAACCAAAAAACTTTTCTCACTTTGCGCCGTGGCTAGCCACGGCGCAAAGCGAATGAAGTCTTTTTTGCTTCTTTTTTCTTCAATCGATCTTCGTGCTCTCGGCCCATTCGAAGTAGCGCTTGCGGGCCAGGGTGCCGACCGGGCCGGTGCCGAGCTGGCGGTTTTCGTAGCGGGTGCAGGGCACGATCTTGCCGTAGTTGCCGCTGGAGAAGATCTCATCGGCCTCTTCCAGGTCCGCCGCGCTGATGGTGGCTTCGCGGGCCTCGATGCCGGCTTCGTTCAGCAGCTGCATGGTGCGCCAGCGGGTGATGCCGGCGAGGAAGGTCTTGTTGTCGCGCGGGGTCAGCGCCACGCCGTTCTTCACCATCCAGAGATTGGCCATGGAGAACTCGGCGATGTTGTTCCAGGGGTCGCGCATCACCGCCGCCTCGAAGCCGCGGCTTTCTGCCTCGCGGTTGGCACGCGAGGAGTTGGGGTAGAGGCAGGAGGCCTTGGCATCGGTGGGCGCCATGTCCGGCGCCGGGCGGCGCAGGGGGGAGAGGGTGGCGGAGAAGCCCTCGTGCTCGCCGGGCAGCGGGGCGTCGTAGACGTGCAGCACGAAGGCGGTGCGGCCATGGCCGTGCCGGGCGCCGGCGCCCTGGGTGAAGAACATCGGCTTGATGTAGAGCTCGGCGTCGCGCGGGAAGAGGCGGATGCCTTCCAGCGCCAGGGCGTGGATCTCTTCGGCGGTCTTGTCCGGGGCGAGGCCGAGGGCGTTGGCGGAACGCAGCACGCGCTGGCAGTGGAGGGCGAGATCGGGCGCGCAGCGGCGGAAGGCGCGGGCGCCGTCGAACACCATGGAGGCGAGCCAGAAGGAATGGTCGGCCGGGCCGGTGAGCTTGATGTTCTCGTCGGTCCAGGAACCTTCGTACCAGAACTGGGCAGCCATGGGTGAAACTCCGAACGGACAGGGGGCCGGACGGAACGCCGGCGGGGGGCGTTCCGTCAAGGGGGTGGGCCGGTCAGGACGCGCGGGGCAGGGTTTCCGGGGCGAAGAAGGGGGTCGATTCCAGCTCCGGCTCGGCGAAGGCGGCGAGGCGGGATTGCAGGGCTTCGCGATCCTCCAGGAAGAGCGCGCGGGCGATGGCGCTGGCGAGGAGGGCGGCGGCGGTGGAAACGCCGGGGATGTCGCTGGCGATGGCACCCATCGAGGCATAGGCGGCGTGGTTGAAGACGTGGACGCGGGAGAGCGCCGGGCAGGTGCCGGGCTGCTTCTCCGTGAGTTCGAAGCCGGCACCGAGGAAGGGGTAGGTGGCGAGTTCCGGGCGCTGCAAGGCGGGGGGCGCGGCGTAGGCGTCGGGCCAGAGGGCGATGTGGGGGGCGAGTGCGGCGAGTTCGGGGCGGCGGGCCAGGTTCACCTCGAACCCCGTGGCAGCGATGAGGAAATCGGCGGTGGCGGTGCGGCCGGGGAGATCGAGCGCGACGCGTTGGTCCGCGGGGCGGGCGGCGAGGATGGGGGTGGCGAAGTGCAGCCGGAAGCCTTCGTGCCGCAGCACGCGATGGACGCTCTCGTGCGGCGGGGGCGAGCGTTCGTCGTGCAGCCAGACCATGAGCTGCCAGCGCTCGGCGGGCGAAAGGGCAGACCAGCCTTCGAAATAGCCGGGGTTGGTGGCGCCGCGGCTTTTGTTCACCTGCGGCAGGGTGGGGCGGCGGCAATACATGTCCACCGATGCGGCGCCGGCTTCGAGGGCTGTGGCGGCGTTGTCGAAGGCCGCCGCATTGGCGCCGAGGACCGCGACGCGCTGTCCGGCGAGGGGGGCGAAGTCGATGTGTTCGGCGGCGTGGGCGGCGCGGCTCGGAAACAGGGCTGGGTCGAGGAAGGCGGGAAGGTTCTTGCCGCCGGCGCCGAGGCGGCCGGTGGCCAGCACCACATGGCGGGCGAAGCGCGGGCCGGTGGGGGTTTCCACACGCAGGCGGTTGCCATCGGGGAGGATGGCGGTGGCCTTGGTGTGGTGGCGTATGGGCAGGGCGAGGACGCGCTGGAGCCAGGCGAGGTAGGCCTGCCAATCGGCGTTGGCGATCTTGTACAGCGCGGCCCAGCCATCCTCGCCATGGCGCGCGGTGTACCAGGCGCGGAAGGTGAGCGAGGGGATGCCGAGCGCGATGCCGGGCAGGTGCTTGGGGCTGCGCAGCGTGGCCATGCGGGCGGTGGTGGACCATGGCCCCTCCCGGCCCGGCGCGGCTTCATCCAGCAGCTCGATCGCGCGTATGCCCTTGAACAGCAACGCGGCGGCGGCGGCGATGCCGCACATGCCGGCGCCGATGACGATGGCATCGAGCGTGCCGGGGGGCGTTGCCGTCCAGGCGCGTGGCAGGAGGCCGAGGAGGTCGAGGTCGCGCGCGACCTGGGCGTCGTGGGCGTGCACGGGGCTAGTCGGCCAGCGGGTAGAGGCTGCGTGGCGCGTGGCGGAAGGTGAAGGCCTTGATCTCCAGCGCGGCGGGGCCGGGGGCGTCGATGTCGATAATGTCCGTCAGCAGCGGCTTGAAGGCGGCGCGGAAGTGGTTCTTGGCCTTCACGCAGAGCAGGCTGACATCCTCCAGCGCGATGCCGTGCAGGGCGAGCAGGCCGGGGTCGTGCGGGGAGCGGCTGTAGGTGGTGACGATGACGCGCACGTTGCGGCCGCCCGGGGTGCCGGCCAGGGAGAGCAGGGCCGTGGGGCCGAAATTGGAGAGCACGCCGCGCATCATCGGGCCGGTGTTGCGGAACGTGCCTTCCGTCAGCGCCTGCACGATGCCGTTGAAGGGAACGGGCGCGCCGTAGAGATTGGTCAGCCGGCCGCCAAGGCTGCCGGTGAGCTCGCCGCCAATGCCGACCTGCTGGGCGCGCTCCACCAGGCCGGGGTCGGTGATGTAGGCGAAGACGGTGGGGACATCGACATCGGCATCGAGCAGGGCGCGCAGCAGGCCGGGCGTGTCGCCGATGCCGCCGGAGCCGGCATTGTCGCCGGGGTCGGTCACGGCGATGGGGAACTTGCCGCCGGCCAGCGCCTGGGCGATGCCCTCGGAGGGCGTGGGCAGGCGGATGAAGAAACGGCTGCGGCGGGATTTCATCTGGGCGGCGTGGGATTGCGCGATGGCCTGGGCGCGCTCGGCGCTGCTGGCGTGCCACACCATGGCGGTGGCGCCGGCCGACAGCGTGTCGCCATAGGTGAAGCCGCCGAAGGTGGAGACATCGAGCAGCTCGGGGTCGGCGGATTCGAGCCCGGCGGCGAAGGCTTCCAGTTCCGCCATCGGGCCTTCGGCGGTGCGCATGTTGATGCTGGGCAGGATGGCTTCCATGGGGGCGATGGCCCCCTTCGGGCGCAGGCCCTGTTCCACGCAACGTTGCAGCACGGCCAGCACGCGGAGCGCCGTGGGGCGCTGGTCGATATGCGGGTGGGTTTTGTAGCCGGCGCCGAAATCCAGCAGTTGGGCGATCTCCGAGTCCATGTTGCCGTGCAGGTCGAAGCTGGCGCCCAGCGGGATGGTGGGGCCGATGGCGGCGCGGACGCGGCGGATGGTTTCCAGGTCGCCGCGGGGTTCGTCCTCGATCAGCATGGCGCCGTGGAGCGCGAGATAGACCGCGTCGTAGCGCGTGGCGGCGAGGGCGGGGATTATGCCGTCCATGATCGTCTCGAAGGTCTCGCGCGGCAGGGGGCCGGCGGGGCCGGCCTGGGCCATGCGCAGGAAGTCTCCATGCCAGGACGGGTTGGCGGCGAGGAATTCCAGCGCGCCGCCGATCTCGCTCTCGCTGCCCTGGAACAGGCTGCGGGCGTCCGCCTCGCCGATGGCGTAGGTGCCGGAGCGGAAGGCCGGGATGTCGGTGGGCACGGGGGTGAAGCTGTTGCCCTCGTGGCTCAACATGGCGATGGCGAT
Organism: Asaia bogorensis; assembly: GCA_945888575.1. GTDB lineage: Bacteria > Pseudomonadota > Alphaproteobacteria > Acetobacterales > Acetobacteraceae > CAMDGX01. The sequence goes on from CAMDAM010000034.1 coordinate 21,278, forward strand.
GCGGGGCATGGCGGACCTTCCGTGGCG
>CAMDAM010000035.1 GCA_945888575.1 Asaia bogorensis
GCAAGGGGTTTGTGGGGATTTTTTCTGGGTGGTGGGGATGTGCATCCCAAGAGCCCCCTCATTGATCCGCTTCGCGGTTCAATTCGCCCGGCTTTGCCGAGGGGAAAGATGTCAGTAAGTCAGGAAGCAAGAAAAAGATTCACCACAGAGACACAGAGGCACGGAGAAGCAAGGCAAGGGAGACGGAAGCAAGGAAGATGGCGGAACGGGTTTGTGTTTCGAAATTTTCTCGGTGTTCGGTTGTGGTGTTTGAAGTCTTTTTGCTTCTTTTTCTTCAGAAAAAGAAGGGCTTTCTTGGTGTGGTGGCGGGTGTGTAACGCGTGGGAGTGTGGTGGGTCGGACCTGGCGTGGGCCCGGATGGTGGCCGGGTTGGAACAGATGGAGGCGGGGATGCAGCGGCGGGTGTTGATGGGGGCGGGGCTGGCGGGGTTGGGTGGGATGCCGGCGTGGGCGATGCCAGGGCGGCGGCCGGTGGTGGTGGAGTTGTTCACCTCGCAGGGGTGTTCCTCGTGCCCGCCGGCGGATGCGCTGCTGGCCGAGTTGGCGCGGACGCGGGCGGATGTGCTGCCGCTGGCGTTTCATGTGACTTATTGGGACCGGCTGGGATGGCCGGACCGGTTTGCGCTGCCGGCCGCGACGGCGCGGCAGCGGGGGTATGCGGCGATTGCCGGGGTGGGCACGGTCTATACGCCGCAGATGGTGGTGGACGGGGTGACGGATGTGGTCGGTTCCGATCGGCCCCGGGTGCTTTCGGCAATCGGGCGGGCGGCGCGGGAGGTGGCGGTGCCGGTGCGCCTGGCGCGGGGGCGGGAGGAATTGACGGTGGAGGTGGGGGCCGGGGCTGGGAGCGGGCTGGTGCTGCTGGTGGGGTTCGACCCCGAGCACCGGACGCCGGTGGCGCGCGGCGAGAATGCCGGGCGGGTGCTGGTGGAGGCGAATATCGTGCGGTCCTTGACCGAACTGGGGCCCTGGGCGGGGGCGGCGCGGATTGTGCAGGTGCCGGTGCCGGCGGGGGAGCGGCACGCGGTTCTGGTGCAGGCGGTGGATGGCAGGATGCTGGGTGTGGCCGCGGGTTGAGTGCCGGTTCGATGCCTCACCTCTGGTGGGGGTGGGGAGCAAGACATGCGTGGTTTCCCTTGGCATGGTGGGGGTGTGAACGCCGAGGGGGATGGGATGCTGATATCGGGGTGTGTGGAGAGCCTGTTCCTGCGCGAGCATGGCGACGTGGTGGCGCGGATGCGGGCGTGCGCGGCGGCGGGGCTGGAGGCGGTGGAGTTCTGGCTTTGGCGGGATAAGGACCTGGGCGCCATTGAGCGGGTGCTGGGGGAGACCGGGTTGGCGCTGAGCGGGTTCTGCGTGGAGCCCAGGCTGCCGATCGTGGATCCCGGCACGCATGCGGCGTGGCTGGAGGGGGTGCGGGAGAGTTTGGCGGTGGCGAAGCGGTTGGGGGCGCCTTCGCTGATCGTTTTGTCGGGGGATGAGATTCCAGGCGTGGCGCGGGGCGCGCAGCGTGATGCGGTGGTGGCGGCGCTTCGGGCGGCGGCGCCTTTGGCCGAGGCGGCGGGGGTTCGGCTGCTGCTGGAGCCGTTGAACATCGCCCGCGACCATGTGGGGTATTTCGTGCACTCCACGGCGGAGGGGCTGGATATCGTGGAGGCGGTGGGCAGCCCGGGGGTGGGGCTGCTGTATGACATCTACCACTCGGCGATGATGGGGGAGCGGCAGGAGGTGGTGCTGGCCGGGCGGGGGCACCTGGTGGGGCATGTGCATGTGGCCGATGTGAACGGGCGACACGAGCCGGGGAGTGGGAGCGTGGATTGGGGGGCGCGGATGCGGGGGCTGCGGGAGATGGGCTACGCGGGGGCGGTGGGGTTGGAGTTCTGGCCGACCGGGGGGACGGTGGAGGCTTTGGCACGGACGCGGGCGGTGCTTGGGGGGTAGGGCGGATGTCCTGCAAAGACAAGTGAGCAAGCAAGAAGAAGATTCACCACAGAGACACAGAGGCACGGAGAAGTAAGGCAAGGGAGAAGAAAGGTACGTGGTGGAACCGCTTTGCGTTCCGCCCCACACGTTGATGCGGAGAGTCTGGGACTCTCCGCATCGGGTGTGAAAAGTCTTTTTGCTTCTTTTTCTTCAGAAAAAGAAGAGTCTTTCTTATGTCTTCTGCACGTTCCAGAAAACCGGGACGGCGCCCTTGAGGATGCCGGTGAGGTTTTTGCGGGTGCCGGCCGGGGGCATGTATTGGCCCAGCGGGATGAAGGGGACGGTTTCGAAGCTGCGGGCCTGGATTTCGCGGTCGAGGCGTTTTTGTTCGGTGGTGTCGGTGCTGTCCATCCAGCGGTCGCGCATCTGTTCCACGGCAGGGTCGTTGGGCCAGCCGAACCAGGCGCCGGCGCCGTTGCCGCGCAGGTTGGTGGCGAAGATGGGGTCGCGGTATTCGGCGGCGGGGAAGCCGGAGGGGAAGGCGGACCAGCCGCCCTTGTCCTGCGGTTCCTTCGACGTGCGGCGCTGGACGACGGTGCCCCAATCCGTGTGCACGGCATCGACGTTGAGGCCGATCTTTTTCCAGGCGGCGACGCAGACGTGGCTCATCGCGTCGTAGAAGGTCTGGTCGGTGGGGTGGAGGTAGGTGATGCGTTCGCCGTTGTAGCCGGCTTCCTTGAGCATGGCGCGGAGTTCGGCTTCGGTGCGGCGTTTGGTGACGGCTTCGAGGCCGGCGTCGTTCTGGCTGGGGGTGCCGGGGAGGAAGTAGCCGACGGGGGCTTTGTAGAGGGATTTGTCCTCGCCCATCACGGCCGTCATGACCTCGACGGTGTCCACCGCGTAGAGCATCGCGCGGCGGATGGCGGCGTTGGCGGTGGGGCCGTGGAGTTGGTTGAAGCGGATGGCGCCGAAGGTGCCGTAGATGTCGACGGGTTCCACGCGCACGCCTTCGGCGCGGCGCAGGATGGGGAGGAGGTCTGGCAGGGGGGCGTCCAGCCAGTCGATCTCGCCGTTGACCAGGGCGTTGGCGGCGGTGGCGGCATCGGGGATGAAGCGCCATTCGACGCGATCGACATGGACGCGGTAGCCGCCGGCGCAGAAGGAGGCGGGTTCGGGGCGGGGGTTGTACTTCTCGTTCTTGGCGTACACGGCGCGGTTGCCGGCGACGTATTCGTCCGCGACCCAGCGGAAGGGGCCGGAGCCGATGATTTCGGGGACCTGCTTGAAGGGGTCGGTGTTGGCCAGGCGCTCCGGCATCATGACGGGGGAGGGCTGGGTGCGGGCCAGGGCGTAGGGGAGGCTGGAGAAGGGCTTCTTGAGGCGGAAGACGAAGGTTCGGTCGTCGGTGAAGACGAGTTCGTTCATGCGGCCGGCGATGGTTTGGCCGATGGGGTCGCGCTTCATCCAGCGCTTGACGGAGGCGACGCAGTCTTTCGCCAGGACGCGTTCGCCGTCGTGCCAGTTGAGGCCTTCGCGCAGCTTCATGGTCCAGGTGAGGCCGTCGGCCGAGACTTCGTGGCCTTCGACCATCTGGGGCTTGGGGTCGAGTTTCTCGTCGCGGCCGTAGAGGGTTTCCCAGATCAGGTGGGCGTGGTTGCGGGTGACGACGGCAGTGGTCCAGACCGGATCAAGGCTGGCCATGTTGGCCTGGGGGACGTGGATGATGGTTTTGGCGCGGCCGCCGACGGCGGGGGCCTGGGCGCGGGCGGGCGAGGCTAGGCCGGCGGCGGCGCCGGTGGCGAGGAAGTGGCGGCGCTTCATCGAGTGGTTCTCCCAGGTCGCGGCGCTCTGCTGGCGCCATTGCGGTAGTTTGCCAAAGGGCGGGAGGCGGTGCACCTGAAATTCGGTGCTAGGCAAAGGAAGGGGTTCTTTTTTGAAAAAAAGAGCCAAAAAACTTTTATGACTTTGCGCCCGGGCTTCCCGTGGGAGAGCGGGCGCAAAGTCATGAAGTCTTTTTGCTTCTTTTTCTTCAGAAAAAGAAGGCCTTGCTTTCTTTCTATGCCTTAGAAACTCCCCAGAAAACGGGCACGACGCCTTTTTGCGGGGTGGTGATCGTGTCGCGCCAGGCGGCTGGGGGGAAGTATTGGCCCATTGGGATGAAGGGGACCTGGCGGAAGGCCTGGGCCTGGATTTCGCGGTCCAGGCGCTGTTGCTCGGCGGGATCCGTGCTGTCGATCCAGCGGTCGCGCAGGGCTTCGCCGATGGGGTCGGTGGGCCAGCCGAAGAAGCCGGCCTGGCCGTTGCCGCGGACGGTACCGGCGAAGATGGGGTCGCGGTATTCGGCGGCGGGCAGGCCGTGCGGGAAGAGGGACCAGCCGCCCTTTTCGAGCGGTTCGCGGGAGGCGCGGCGCTGGATGACGGTGCCCCAGTCGGTGGTGACGTCGTCGATATTGAGGCCGACGCGGCGGAAGGCATCCAGCACCACATGGCAGGCGGCGTCGTAGAAGGTCTGGTCGGTGGGGTGGAGGAGGACGATGCGCTCGCCCTTGTAGCCGGCCTCGGCGAGCATGGTGCGGATTTCGGCGTCGGAGCGGCGGGTGCGGACGGCTTCCATGCCGGCGTCGTTGGCGCTGGGGGTGCCGGGGAGGAAGTAGCCGACCGGGGCGCGGTAGAGCTCGGTGGCGTCGCCCATCATCGCCGTCATCACGTCGGTTTGGTTGACGCAGGCGAGCATGGCGCGGCGGATCGCGGCGTTGGAGGTGGGCGCGTTCAGGTGGTTGAAGCGGAGCGCGGCGAAGGTGCCGTAGATGTCGGTGGGGGCGACCACCACGCCGGGGGCGGTGCGCAGGCGGGGCAACAGGTCGGGCAGGGGTTGCTCGATCCAGTCGACCTCGCCGGTGAGGAGTGCGCTGACGGCGGTGCCGGAATCGGCGATGACGCGCCATTCGACGCGATCGACCAGGGCGCGGATGCCGCCGGCGCAGTAGTCCACGGGTTCGTCGCGGGGCTGGTAGGCGTCGTTGCGGGCGTAGACGGCGCGGGCACCGGTGACGAATTCGTTGGCGACCCAGCGGAAGGGGCCGGAGCCGATGATCTCGGGGACCTGCTTGTAGGAGTCGGTCTGGGCCAGGCGCTCCGGCATGATGACGCAGCTGGGCTGGTGGCGGCAGAGCGCGTAGGGCAGGGCGGAGAAGGGCTTCTTCAGGCGCCAGACCAGGGTGCGGTCGTCGGTGGCGACGAGTTCGTGCAGGCGGTCCTGGATAGAGAGGCCGATCTGGTCGCGCCTCATCCAGCGGCGGATGGAGGCGACGCAGTCGCGGGCGAGGACGGGGGTGCCGTCGTGGAAGCGCAGGCCTTCGCGCAGCTTCATGGTCCAGCGCAGGCCGTTGTCTTCGACGAGGTGGCCTTCGAGCATCTGGGGGCGGGCGTTGAGCTTGGAATCGCGGCCGTAGAGGGTTTCCCACACCAGGTGGGCGTGGTTGCGGGTGGCCGCCGCCGTGGTCCAGACCGGGTCGAGGCTGGTGAGGTTGGATTGCGGGACGTGGACGAGGGTTTTCGCCCGGCCGGTGATGGCCGGCGCCTGGGCCCGGGCGGGGAGGGCGGCGGCGGCCAGGGCGGTGGCGAGCAGGGTTCTGCGGTGCATGGTCATGCCTTCCTTGCGTTCCAGAACACCGGCGCGGGACCGCGCAGGAGGCCTTGGATGTTGCTGCGCCAGGCGCTGGCGGGGATGTACTGGCCGAGAGGCATGTAGGGCACGTAGGCGAAGCATTCGCGCTGAATCTCGGCCGAGAGGCGCTTCTGTTCGGCCGCGTCGGTGCTGTCGATCCAGGTGTTGCGCAGGGCCTCGATGCGGGGGTTGTCGGGCCAGCCGATCCAGGCGCCGGCGCCGTTGGTGCGCAGGCCGGTGGCGAGCACGGGGTTGCCGAAATCGACCGCGGGGAAGCCGGAGGGGAAGAGCGACCAGCCGCCCTTTTCCAGCGGTTCCTTGCTGTTGCGGCGCTGGGTGACCGTGCTCCAGTCCGTGGTCTGCACGTCGATATTGAGGCCGACGCGCTTGTAGGCGGCGATGGCAACCTGGCTCATGGCATCGTAGGCTGGCGGGTCGGTGGGGTGCATGAAGGCGATGCGCTCGCCGTTGTAGCCGCCGGCCTTGAGCATGGCGCGGATGGCGTCGTCGGAGGGGCGCTGGCGGAGTTCGGCCATGCCGGCATCGGTGTCGCTTTCGGTGCCGGGGACGAAGAAGCCGACCGGGGCGCGGAAGCCGTCGCGGTCGTCGCCCATCACGGTGACCATCGCGTCTTCCTGGTTCAGGGACAGCAGCATGGCGCGGCGGACGGCGGCGTTGGCGGTGGGGCCGACGAGGCAGTTGGGGCGCATGACGGGGAAGATGCCGTGGGTATCGAGCCGGCCGACGGTGACGCCGGGAGCGCGACGGAGCACGGGCAGCAGGTCGGGCAGGGGGACCTCGATCCAATCGACCTCGCCGGTGGCCAGGGCGGCGGCGGCGGTGGCGGCATCGGGGATGATGCGCCATTCCACCCGGTCGAAGTTGGCCTGGTAGCCGCCACGGCAGTATTCCACCGGCTCGTTGCGCGGCACGTAGCGCTCGTTGCGGGCGAAGGCGGCGCGGCTGCCGGTGACGAACTCGTTGGCCAGCCAGCGATAGGGGCCGCTGCCGATGGCCTCGGCGGCCTGCTTGTAGGGGTCGGTGGCCAGGCGCTCGGGCATGATGACGCAGGTGGGCTGGGTCTTGGCGAGCGCGTTGGGCAGGAAGGGGAAGGGCTTGTTGAGGCGCCAGAGCAGGGTGCGGTCGTCTGGCGCTTCCAGCGCATCGAGCCGGGCCTTGATGGTGGCGCCGATCGGGTCGCGCACCATCCAGCGCTGGATCGAGGCGACGCAATCGCGGGCGCGGACGGGTTCGCCATCGTGGAAGCGCAGGCCCTCGCGCAGCTTCATGGTCCAGCGCTTGCCGCCATCCTCCACGAGGTGGCCCTCGACCATCTGCGGGTGGGGGTTGAGGGCCATGTCCCGCGCATAGAGGGTTTCGTAGATCATGAGGGCGACGTTTCGGGTCGCCTGGGCGGTGGTCCAGACCGGGTCGTAGCTGGGCGGGTTGGTGGTGGGGACGAAGACCAGGGTGCGGGCCTGTCCGCCGATGGCTGGGGTGGTGGCCTGAACGCGGGCGCTGCCGGGCGCGATGGCGGCGGCTGCGGCGGCGGCCAGAAGGTGGCGGCGCTTCATGATGGTCTCTCCCGGGGTGTGGCGCTCTGGCGGCGCCGCTTTCGGAGAGTGTAGCCGGGGTGGTGGGGTGGCTGCCACCCCGAAGCGGCGCCTTGGCATGGCTCCGGCCGGGGTGCGATAACCCGGCCATGCGCTATCTGTACCACCTCCCGCTTTCCGCTTCGTGCCGCAAGGTTCGGCTGGTGCTTGCCGAGAAGAAGCTGCCCTTCGAGTTGCGGCTGGAGAAGGTGTGGGAGCCGCGGGACGAATACCTGGGCCTGAACCCGGCCGGGACGGTGCCGACGCTGCTGGAGGATAACGGGCTGGCGATCCCGCATTCCGGGGTGATCTGCGAGTATCTGGAGGAGGCCTATCCGGATACCCCGCTGATGGGCACGACGCTGGCGGAGCGGGTGGAGGTGCGGCGGCTGCTGGCGTGGTTCGACGAGAAGTTCGACGCCGAGGTGACGCGGAACCTGACGGGGGAGAAATACCTCAAGCGGATGTCCAACGAGGGGCAGCCGGATGCGGCGCGGCTGCGGACGGGGTATGCGAACATCAAGCCACACCTGGACTATCTGGGCTGGCTGGCGGAGCACCGGAAATACCTGGCGGGGGCGACCATTTCGCTCGCGGATTTCTGTGCCGCGGCGCATCTGTCGGTGCTGGATTTCACCGGGGATGTGGACTGGCAGCGCAGCCCGGCGGCGCGGGAATGGTATGCGCGGATGAAATCCCGGCCGAGTTTCCGGGCGCTGCTGGCGGACCGGGTGCCGGGGATGACGCCGCCGGAGCATTATACGAATTTGGATTTCTAGTCCGGTCGCGAAGCGAAGGAAGACTCACCACGGAGGCGCGGAGGACACGGAGAAGGCACGGAGGTGGTGTTTCGACTCCGCGCCTTCTCTGTGAACTCCGTGGCTCCGTGGTGAATCCTTTCTTCAGCCGCGCTTCACGTTGAAGAACGTGGCGCCGCCCCTCATCACGCCGCTGAGGTCGCTGCGGAAGGCGGTGAGCGGATAGTAGCTGCCGAGCGGGATGTAGGGGACGTCGCGCCAGACCAGCATCTGGATGTCGCGGGCGATGGCGCGGCGCCTGGCGAGGTCGGGTTCGTCGAACCAGCGTTCGCGCAGGGCCTGGATCTCGTCGGTGGGGACCCAGCCGGAGAAGGCGGGGTTGATGCCGACATGGGCGGCGGGGTCGTAGCGATTGTAGCCGTTGAACGGGCCGAAGACGACGTTCCAGCCGCCTTGGGCGGGCGGGTTGCGGTTGTTGCGGCGCTGGTTGATGGCGGCGTATTCGAGCGTGACCACGTCGACATTGAAGCCCATGCGGCGCAGCAGGTCGGCGCCGACGAGGCTGACGGCGGAGATCATCGGGTAGTCGCCGGCGTGGAGCACGGTGACTTTTTCGCCGCGGTAGCCGGCTTCGGACAGCAGGCGTTTGGCGCGGTCGAGATTGCCGGACATGACCTCAACGCCGGCATCGGTGCTCATCGGCTTGCCGAGGCTCCAGACGCCGACGGGGGTGCGCCAGAGGCTTTGGTCGTCGCCGAAGGCGGCCTGCATGAAGCTGGGCTGGTCGATGCCGGCCAGCACGGCGCGGCGGATGGCTGGGTTGTCGAAGGGCGGATGGAGCGCGTTGAAGCGCAGGTAGAGCTCGCCGCCGATGAAATCCTGGATCTGGACGGTGATCCTGGGGTCGCGCTTCAGGAGGGGGGCGAGGTCGGCCGGCGGATCGTGCATCCAGTCGATCTCGCCCTTCTGCAGGCTGGCGGCGGCGGTGGAGGCATCGGGGATGACGTGCCATTCGACGCGGGCGAAGTGGGGGATGCGGGCGCCGGCCATGTAGCTCGGCGCATCGGTGCGGGGGCGGTAGGCCTCGTTGCGGGCATAGGCCAGGCGGGCGCCGGCGAGGCGTTCTGCAGCGAGGTAGCGGTAGGGGCCGCTGCCGATGATCTCGATCGGCTTGCCGGAGCCGGCGATCTCGGCGGCGCGGGCGGGCATGATGCAGGGGATGACGCTGGCGGGCTTGGCCAGGCCGTGGGCGAGCAGCGGGAAGGGCTTGCTGAGGCGGAATTCCAGGGTGCGGTCGTCGATGGCGGTCAGTGCTTCGGTGACCGTGGCGATCTTGCGGCCGAAGGCGTCGGCGGTGCGCATCCAGGCGCGGAGCGAGGCGACGGCATCGGCGGCGCGGACGGGTTCGCCATCGTGGAAGCGCAGGCCTTCGCGCAGGGTGATGCGCCAGCGTTTGCCGTCGTCTTCGATGGTGTGGCCCTCGGCCATTTGCGGGCGGGGGGTGAGGGTTTCGTCCATGCCGTAGAGGGTTTCGTAGACCAGGCCGACATGGTGGGTGGTCATGTCGGTGGCGGAGAAGAACGGGTCGGTGCCGGTGAGGTCGGTGACCGGGGCGAAAACCAGCGTGGTGCCGGCGGCGCGGGCCAGGTTGGGGGCGGCCAAGCTGGTGCCGATGCCGGCGAGAAGGGCGCGGCGGGTGGGCATGGTTTCCTCCGATTGCGCTGGGGCGTTTGGCGCCGCAGGGTAGAGGGAGAGACGTTTCGCGCCAATGCAGGAGCACGCCATGGCCCATCCGCCCGTCGCCCGATCGATCACCTGGATCTACACGCCGGACCTGGCGGCGACGGCGCGGTTCTATGCCGAGGTGGTGGGGCTGGCGCTGATGGCGGAGCAGAAGGGCGAGAATGGGGGCGGGTGCAAGATCTTCCAGAAGGGGCCGGCCTGCTACCTCGGCGTGTGCCAGGTGCGGCCTGGGCGCTACGTGGAGCCGAAGGGGGTGATCGTGAGCTTCGTGACCCCGGATCCGGAGGCGTGGCATGCGCATCTGGTGGCGAACGGGCTGACGCCGGAGGGGCCGGTGCGGTTCAGCGAGGCGTATCAGGTGAAGGGGTTCATGGCGAAGGACCCGAACGGCTACATGCTGGAGTTCCAGACGCTGCCGGTGCTGGGTGTGGTGGAAGACCAAAGCGGGCGTTGACTGCTGCGGTGCAGCAACCCTAGCCTTCCGTGTCCCAGCCGGAGAAAAGACCGATGCGCCTTTCCCGTCGCGCCGTGCTTGGGGGCGCCGCCGCCTTGGCCGCCCCCCGGATTGCTGCTGCCCAGGGCAGCCGCGTGCTGAAGTTCGTGCCGCATGCGGATCTGACGATCGTCGATCCCTCGTGGACGACGGCGTACATCACCCGCAACCACGCGATGATGGCCTATGACACGCTGTGGGGGACGGACAGCAACGCACAAGTCTCGCCGCAGATGCTGGAGGGGCATGTTGTTGAGAATGACGGCAAGACCTGGAAGCTGACGCTGCGTGACGGGCTGAAGTTCCATGACGGGGAGCCGGTGCGCGGCAAGGACGTGGTGGCTTCCATCACGCGCTGGGGGCGGCGGGACAATTTCGGGCGTTCCGTGGCCGCGGTGACGGACGAGATGACGGCGCCCGACGACAAGACGATCGTGATCCGGCTGAAGCGGCCCTTCCCCCTGCTGTCCGCCGCGCTGGGCAAGGTGGGTTCCAGCGTGTGCGCGATCATGCCGGAGCGGTTGGCGAGCGGCGATCCGGCGCGGCCGCTGACGGAGGTGGTGGGCTCCGGCCCGTTCAAGTTCGTGACCGGTGAGCGGGTGGCCGGGGCGCGGGTGGTGTATGCGCGCAACGAGGCCTATGTGCCGCGGCAAGGCGGTGCTGCCAGCTACACGGCAGGCCCGAAGGTGGTGCATTTCGATAGGGTGGAGTGGCACATCATTCCGGACCAGGGCACGGCGGCGGCGGCGCTGCAGGCGGGCGAGGTCGACTGGTGGGAACTGCCGACAGCCGACCTGTTCCCGCTGATCAAGGGCAATCCGCGGCTTGCGCTGACGGTGCACGACAAGACCGGGTACATGGGGTTCATGCGCCTCAATCACCTGACGGCGCCGTTCAACAACCCGGCGATCCGCCAGGCGCTGTTCGGGGCGATCGACCAGGACGATTTCATGCAGGCGGTGGTGGGGACGGATCCCGCGCTGCGGCGCTCCGGCATGGGGTTCTTCTGCCCGACCTCGCCGATGGCCAACGATGCCGGGATGGAGGCGCTGACGAGCAAGCGTGACCCGGCGCGCGTGAAGGCGGCGATCACGGCGGCGGGCTACAAGGGCGAGAAGGTGGCGGTGCTGGTTGCCTCCGACGTGCCGACGCTGAAATCCATCGCCGAGGTGGGGGCGGATACGCTGCAGCGCAGCGGGTTCAACGTGGACGTGCAGTACATGGACTGGGGCACGCTGGTGCAGCGGCTCTCCAAGGTGGATGCGGCGGAGCAGGGGGGGTGGAACGTGTACCACTCCTACTGGTCGGGCGTGGACCAGTGGGACCCGGCGGTGAATGCCTCCCTGCGCACGCTGGGGCGGGCTGGCGGGCCGGGCTGGCCGGATAGCCCGAAGATGGAGGAAATGCGCAACGACTGGCTCGCCGCGCCGGATGTGGAGGCGCAGAAGAAGATCGCGCGTGAGATTCAGGCCGAGGCGTTCAAGGTGGTGCCCTATCTGCCGCTGGGGCAGATGTTTGCGCCGATGGCCTACAAGAAGGAGCTGACGGGGATCCTGGATGGATACGCGTTGTTCTGGAATGTGAAGCGAGGGTAAGGAAGAGTCTTCTTTTTCTGAAGAAAAAGAAGCAAAAAGACTTTTTCGACTTTGCGCCCGTTTCTCCCAGGGGAGGAGCGGGCGTTTTCGCGTCAAACGAATAAAAGTTTTTTGGTTCTTTTTTTCAAAAAAGAACTGCTTTACTTGAATTTATCCTTCCAGGAAGGCACGCCCGGCGGATACGGCAGCGCGGTTGCTTCATAGACGCCGCGGGCGATGGCGCGGGCGAAGACCTGGGTGGCGAGGTGGCCGATCAGGGTGAGGTCCATCGGGTCGGCGAGGGGTTTCGTGCCGGTGGCGGCGGCGAAGACGGTGTCGCCGTCGCCGGGGGCGTGGGCGGGGAAGATGGCGCGGGCCAGGCCATCGTTGGCCATGATGGCCAGGCGCTTGCATTCGGCCTTGGTGAGGGTGGCGTCGGTGGCGATGAGGCCGATGGTGGTGGCGGTGGCCGGTGGGGGCAGGCCCTTGAGGCGGGGGCGGAGGTCGAAGCTGGTGGGCAGGCCGAGGCCGCCGAATTCCGCGTTCTGTTCGAAGGGGGCGGCCCAGAAATGCGGGCCGTCGCCGATGGTGGCGGTGCCGACGGCGTTGACGGCGACGATGGCGGAGACGGTGTAGCCGGCGATGGTGGCGCTGGCGGAGCCGATGCCGCCCTTCACGGTGGACGTGGTGGCACCGGTGCCGGCGCCGACGGTGCCCAGCGCGAATTCGCCGTGGGTGGCGGCAACGGCTGCCTGCCAGCCGAGGTCGCGGTAGGGGGAGAAGCGGCCCCAGTTCTTGTTGCCGCCGTTCAGCAGGTCGAAGACGATCGCCTGGGGGACGATGGGGATGAGGGCGTCGCGCAGGCGTTGGCCGCGGTTGTTTTCGCGCAGATAGGCCTGGACGCCGCCGGCGGCATCGAGGCCGTAGATGGAGCCGCCGGAGAGGACGAAGGCGTTGACCTTCTGCTGGGTCATCTCGGGTTCGAGGAGGGCGGTGTCCCGGCTGCCGGGGGCGCCGCCGAGGATGGCGGCGGAGGCGGTGGCGGCTTCGTCGAACAGGATGGCGGTGGCGCCGGTGCCGGTGGCGATGTCTGTGGCGTGGCCGACGGCGATGCCGGGGATGTCGGTGAGGAGATTGCGCATCCCGGGAGCGTAGGCGGGCGCTAGGCGAAGGCCAAGAGGACGACGCCGGCGCAGATGAGGGCGATGGCGGCTATGTGCTGGGGGGAGATGGGCTCGCCGAAGCCGTAATGGCCGATGAGCAGGGCGGCGACGTAGGAGGCTGCGGAGAAGGGGAGCGCCACGGACATCGGGATGCGGCGCAGGGCGACGATGTAGAGGATCGCCGCCCCGCCATAGAGGCCGAGGCCGATGATGGTGCGCCAGTCGAAGAGCTGGGCGAGGAAGGTTTCCGCGCCGGCGCCGGCCTTGAGCAGGGTTTGGCCGGCCATGGAGGTGGCGATCGCGGCGGCGAGGATGGCCCAATACATCAGGCGGCTTCGTTCGTGCGGTTGGATTGCACCGGGGTGGCGCGGGCGGAGCGGCTGCGTTCGATCAGGCGCACGGTGCCCTGGGGCTTGCCGTTGGCGGAGAGGAAGGTGCGGCCGATGTACTCGCCCATGACGCCGAGGATCATGGATTGGATGCCGGACAGGAGGAGGATCACCGTCATGGTGGAGGCCCAGCCGGTGGGGTTCTCCTTGCTGAACAGCGCCTCGAAGATGGTGAAGGCGGCGCCGGCCATGCCGAGGGTGGCCATGGCGATGCCGGCGATGATGGCGACGCGCAGGGGGGCCAGGGAGAAGGAGGTGGCGAGGTTGAGCCAGAGGCGGACCAGGCGCTTGACCGTGTAGTTGCTGCGGCCTTCGGCGCGGGGGAGGTGGCGGACCTCGATGCTGTCGATGCGCTGGGTGACCTCCATGATGAGGCCATCCACGTAGGGGTAGGGGCCGCGGTAGCGGGTGACGCTGCGGACGACGAGGGCGGACATGCAGCGGAACGAGGAGAGGTAGAGGCCCTTCGGCTTGTCCAGCAGCCAATCGGCGACCTTGTTGGCGAACTGGCTGCCGAGGTTGCGCCAGGGGGCGTGCTTCTTGCTGGCGTAGCGGGTGTACACCACGTCCCAGTTGCCCAGCCTTGCGTGGTCGTAGAGCTTGGTGACTTCCTCCGGCGGGTTCTGCAGGTCGTCGTCCATGGTGATGACGTAGCGGCCGCGGGCGTGGCGCAGCCCGGTCATGACCGCGTTGTGCTCGCCGTAGTTGCGGGCGTGCTCGATGTAGATGACCGGGAGCGGGGTGCCGGCGGCGGTGAGGGGCGGGTTGGCGGCGACTTCGCGGCAGACCTCGGCCGAGTTATCCGGGCTGCCGTCGTTCACCAGGATCACCTCCATGCCGCCTTCGGGTGTGAGGGCGGCGAGGGCTTCGACCAGCAGGGCGACGGTGGCGGCGCCGCGATAGACCGGCACGACGATGGTGAGGCCGAGGGCGGGTGGGCCCATAAGCTTCAGGGCGCCGGCGGTGGGGACGGGCTTGGGGACGTAGCGCGGCATCGGCGGAGGGACCTTGTCCTCGGGGGTGACGCTCATGGGTTCTCCGGCTTGCGGGCGGTGGCCAGGACCGAGCCGCCAGCGGGCAGCGGAACGGGCAGGCGGCGCTCAAGCTCGGTGAGCGCGTGGAATGTGGCATCAACGAGGGGCGGAAACGCGGCGACGTCGGACACGGTTTCGCCGTGGTTGCCACGATTGAGCAGCTTGCGTTGCAGGATCATGAGCGGGAGCAGCAGCGTGTTCCAGTACCGCGCGCGGGGCTGGGCGAAGCCGGCTTCGTGCAGGTCTTGCGCCAGGGCGGTTGCGGTGGTGCGGCGGGCGTTGTGGACGGCGTGGTCATGCGCGCTCATCAGCCACTGGTAGGACGGCATGTTGAGGATGAGCAGGCCGCCGGGGGCGAGGATGCGGCGGAGTTCGGCCAGGGCGGCCTGGGGGTCGACGGCGGCGTGGCAGAGCACGTCCGCGCTGACCACCGCGGCGAAGCTGGCATCGGCGAAGGGCAGGGCGTTGATGCTGCCGCGGACGATGCGGGCGCCGGATTTCTCCGCGGCGCGGGCGGCGGCGGTGGCTTCGTATTCCAGGCCGTGCAGGTCCAGCGCCGGGTTGGCGCTGAGGCGGGCGAGCAGGCCGCCAGTGCCGCAGCCGGCATCCAGCACGCGGCCGTGTGTGGCGCGCAATGCGTCGGCGATGCGGGCATGCAGGGCGCGGTACCACCACATGCCGGCCTCGGCCTGGTCCATCAGGCGGTATTCGGCGGGCTCCATGGGACGTGTTTGGCACAGATCCGCGTGAGCGCGCAGGGGGGGGGGGACGGGAAGAGCTGTTCCTGAAGGGGGGCGGCAGGCCTATGAGGGGGCATGTCTCTTGCCCTTCCCGCCTCCCGGTTCGGGCGCGCCTGGCTGCGCGCGGTGGGACAGGCATGGCCGTCGTTGTTGCCGGCCCTGGTGTTCCTGCCGGTGCTGATGCTGCCGCCGCTGAACCACGATGTGGCGGCGGTGCTGAGCTTCGCCGAGCGTTGGCTGGCGGGCGAGCAGTTGTATGTGGACCTGATCGACGTGAACCCACCCCTGGTGTTCGTGCTGAACCTGCTGCCGGCGGGGCTGGCGCGGGTGATGGGGCTGGGTGGGGTGGCGGCGCTGCAGCTTTGCCTGGTGGCGTTGTGCCTGGGGGTGTGGGGGCTGGCGCTGGCGGTGCGCGATCGGGCGGCGGAAGGGCGGGTGGAGCGGGCGGTGCTGGATGTGCTGCCGGGGCTGGTGGCATTCGGCGCCGGCTATGATTTCGGGCAGCGCGAGACGCTGATGGCGGCGATGGCGTTGCCTTACTTCCTGGCGGCGGCGCGGCGGATGCAGGGGAAGGTGCCGCGGCAGGCAGTGCTGGCGGCGGTGGTGGCCGGGGTGGGGTTCGGCCTGAAGCCGCATTTCCTCGCGGTGCCGGCGCTGGTGGAGCTGGCGGTGCTGGTGGCGCGGCGGCGGACGCTGGGGGCGGCGCTGCGCGATCCCGCACCCTGGGCGATGGCGGCGGTGTGGGCGGTGTATCTGGCCAGCCTGCCGGTGCTGTTCCCGGATTACCTCGGCGCGGTGGTGCCGCTGGTGCTGGACTACTACCTGGCCAATGGCGGGCAGACGCCGCTGTCGCTGCTGCTGATCCCGCGGATGGGCACGGCGGTGGCGCTCCTGTTGCCGCTGGTGGTGGTGGCGTTCCTGTGGGGGGGCGCGTTGGCGCGGGTGCTGGCGCTGGCGGGGCTGGGGGCGTTGGCCTCCGCGCTGGCGCAGCACAAGGGCTGGTCGTACCACATCATGCCGATCGAGCTGTTCGCCTGTGCGCTGGCGGTGGTGCTGGCGGCGCGCTGGCTGGATGGGCTGGGGGCGGGGCGCCCGGTGCGGGTGGCGGCGGGGCTGGGGTGGCTGTTCGTGCTGTATCTCCTGGGGGCGGGTGAGGCGCCGTGGAACCAGCTGGGCTGGCGGCACTCCGATGCCTATCCGTTGACGCGGATGCTGCGCGCGCATGCCGAGGGGGAGCGGGTGCTGGTGCTCTCGCCGGGCATTGCGCCGATCTATCCGGCGCTGAACTACGCCCGCGCGCGGATGACGCTGCGCACCATGAACATCTGGCTGCTGGAGGGCGCCTACCAGGACTGCCCGGCCGATGGGCGGCGCTATCGCGAGACCTGGGAGATGGGGCGGCCGGAGTTCTTCGTGTATCGCACCGTGGCGGAGGATTTCGCCCGCGCGCCGCCGGCGGCGGTGGTGCTGGACGAGATAGCGGCGATCCCGGAATGTGGCGGGGAGGCGTTCAGCCTGGAAGCCTATTTCAGCCGGCATCCGCTGTTCGCCGAGGTGTGGTCCCACTACGTGGAGGTGGGGCGACATGGGCGCTATACGGTGTATGCCCGAAGGGGATGACGGGCGTGGCTGGACCAGACCAAGGGGGATGTGAATGGCTGCCTTTCTGACCGAGCCCGTGCCGCCGCGCGGCCAGGTGCTGCCGGTGCTGCCGGGGATCGGGCGCATCGTGGCCGACAATCCCGGCCCGTTCACCTATCGCGGCACCAATACCTATCTCGTTGAGGGCGAGGAGGGGTTCATGGTGCTGGATCCCGGGCCAGACGATGCCGCCCATGTCGGCCATATCATGGAAGCGACCGGCGGGCGGGTGGCGCTGATCGTGCTGTCGCACACGCATGCGGATCACCTGGGCGCTGTGCCGGCGCTGAAGGCTGCGTGCGGGGCGAAGGTGTGGAGCTTTCATGCCAGCCAGGAGCCCTCGCACGTGCCGGATGTGCCGGTGCGCGATGGCGACGTGGTGGCGGGGTGGACGGCGATCCATACGCCGGGGCATGCCAGTGACCATCTGTGCTTTGCGCGCGACGGGGTGGTGTTCACCGCGGATCACATCATGAGCTGGTCCACCAGCATCGTCAGCCCGCCGCACGGGAACATGAAGGCGTATTTCGAGAGCATGCGCCTGATGCTGGCGCGAACGGACAAGGTATACCTGCCAGGCCACGGGCCGATGGTGGAGGACCCGATGCCGTTTGCCCGCGCCCTGCTGGCGCACCGGGCGCAGCGTGAGGCGGCGATCGCCAACGCGCTGGCGGCGGGGCCGCGCACCACGCTGGGGCTGGTGCAGGCGCTGTACGTGAACCTGGACCCCAAGCTGGTGCCGGCGGCGCAGCGCACGGTGATTGCGCATCTGGAGAAGCTGCGCGAGGAAGGCCGCGCGACGGATGACGGCGAGACCTGGAGGGTGGCTTGAACGACACTGTGATTGATCCGCGGGCCACGATCGGCCACTGGGCGGCGCCGTTCGACAGCGGCGAGGTGGAAGTTCAACCGTCGTGGATCGACGGCAACAACCACATGAACCTCGCCTACTATACGGTGGCGTTCGACCTGGCGACGGACCTGATCTTCGACGTGTTCGACTGCTCCTACAGCTACAAGGCGCGGGCGGGGTGCGGCACCTTCGCGGCGGAATCGCACAACATGTACGAGGCCGAGCTGCTGCTGGGCGAGAAGGCCCGGGTGGTGACCTGGGTGATGGGCGTGGACGCCAAGCGGGTGCACCTGGCGCATGAGATGTACCGGCTGCACGACGGCAAGCGCGCGGCGACGCAGGAGCTGATGTACCTGCACGTGGACCTGAACATCCGCCGCGTGGTGCCGTGGCCCGACGATGTGCGGGCGCGGATCGAGGCGGCGCAGGCGGCGCATGCCCGCGTGCCACGGCCGGACTGGGTGGGCCGGCGGATCGCGATGCCGGCGCCGAAGTAGCCGGCCCCCTGTCGGGACGGGCATCGCGCCTATATGCTGGGCCATGCCCTTCGATGCCCCCCTTCCGCCCGACGAGGCTGCCGCGCGCAACCGGCGCGCGGTGGCGAACTGGCTGTTCTTCTTGTGCGGCATGATCCTGGTGATGGTGGCCCTGGGAGGGGCCACGCGGCTGACCGGGTCTGGGCTTTCCATCATGGAATGGGCGCCGATCCGCGGCATTCTGCCGCCGCTGTCGGACGCGGAATGGAACCGGCTGTACGAGCTGTACCGGACGATCCCGCAGTACCAGCTGGTGAACAAGGGCTTCGGGCTGGAGGGGTTCAAGGAGATCTTCTGGCTGGAATGGGGCCATCGGCTGTGGGGGCGGCTGATCGGGCTGGCCTTTATCGTGCCGCTGGCCTGGCTGTGGTGGCGCGGCGCGGTGCCGCGGCGGTTGCTGCCGCGGCTGCTGGGGCTGTTCGTGCTGGGCGGGCTGCAGGGCGTGGTGGGTTGGATCATGGTGGCGTCGGGCTTCATGCCGGACTCCACCGCGGTTTCCCCCTATCGGCTGGTGGTGCATCTCGGCCTGGCGCTGGTGCTGTATGCGGCGCTGCTGTGGACGGCGCTGGAGCTGCTGCGGGCCGAGCCGGTGGCGGTGCCCGGGGCGGTGCGACGCCTGGCGCGGGCGACGGTGGCGGTGGCGGCGCTGGCGATCCTGGCCGGGGGCTTCGTGGCCGGGCTGAAGGCGGGGTTCGACTACAACACCTTTCCCCTGATGGACGGGCGGCTGGTGCCGGAGGGCTATGGGCGGCTTTCGCCGGTCTGGCTGAACTGGACCGAGAACGTGGCCGCCGTGCAGTTCAACCACCGGCTGCTGGCCACGGCCACGCTGCTGCTGGCGCTGGGCACCCTGTTGGCCGGCTGGCAAAGCGCGGCGCGGCCGGTGCTGCTGGGGCTGGCCGGCGCGGTGGGGGTGCAATATGCCCTGGGCATCGCCACCTTGGTGCATGTTGTGCCCGTCGGCCTGGGCACGCTGCACCAGGCGATGGCCGTGGTGGTTTTGACGGCGGCGCTGGTGGCGCTGGACCGGCTGCGCGGCCGGGCGAGCACTCTATAGAGGATACTTTCCGATGAACTCTCCCATGGCCGTGACGGACGCGCTGTTCTTTGCCCGCGAGGGGGCGACGCTGGGGCTGGACGCGGCCGAGCGGCTGACGCGCGATGCGCTGGCGAATTCCGACGATGGCGAGCTGTTCCTGGAATACCGCGAGAGCGAGAGCATCAGCCTGGATGACGGGCGCATCCGCGCCGCCGGGTTCGACACCTCGCTGGGCTTCGGGCTGCGGGCGGTGGCAGGGGAGGCGACCGGCTATGCTCATGCCGGGGAGCTGACCGAGGATGCGCTGAAGCGGGCGGCGGCGACCGTTTCCGCCGTGGCCTCCGGCCATTCCGGCGTGGCGGCGGAGCCCCCGGCCGGCACCAACCGCCGGCTCTATTCCGATGCAAACCCGCTGTCCGGCATGGATTTCGGCAAGCGCACCGGGGTGCTGGCGGAGATCGACGCCTATGCCCGCGGCAAGGACAGGCGCGTGAAGCAGGTGATGGCCTCGCTCTCCGGCGAATGGCAGGCGGTGCAGATCATTCGCGCCGACGGCACGCGGGTGGCGGACCTGCGGCCGCTGGTGCGGATCAACGTCTCCGTGGTGGTGGAGGTGGATGGGCGGCGCGAGACCGGCAGCTTCGGGACCGGGGGGCGCATTTCGTACGAACGGATGGTGGCGCCGGAAACCTGGCGCGCGGCGGTGGACGAGGCGCTGCGCCAGGCGCTGGTGAACCTGGAGAGCGTGCCGGCGCCGGCGGGCGAGATGGCGGTGGTGCTGGGCGCCGGCTGGCCGGGCATCCTGCTGCACGAGGCGATCGGGCATGGGCTGGAAGGCGACTTCAACCGCAAGAAAACCTCCGCCTTTTCCGGGCTGATGGGGCAGCGCATCGCCTCCCCGGGCGTGACGGTGGTGGATGACGGCACGCTCGCGGACCGGCGCGGCAGCCTGACGGTGGATGACGAGGGCACGCCGACCGGGCGCACCACGCTGATCGAGGACGGGATCCTGACCGGGTTCCTGCAGGACCGGCTGAATGCGCGGCTGATGGGGGTGCGGCCCACGGGCAACGGGCGGCGGCAGAGCTACGCCCATGCGCCGATGCCGCGCATGACCAATACGGTGATGCTGGGCGGCCAGGCGACGCCGGAAGACGTGATCCGCTCGGTGAAGAAGGGGCTGTATGCCGTGAACTTCGGCGGCGGGCAGGTGGACATCACCTCTGGCAAGTTCGTGTTCTCCGCCAGCGAGGCCTACCTGATCGAGGACGGCAAGATCGGCGCGCCCGTGAAAGGGGCCACGCTGATCGGTAACGGGCCGGATGCGCTGACCAAGGTGGAGCTGGTGGGCAACGATATGGCGCTGGACCCGGGGATCGGGACCTGCGGCAAGAGCGGGCAGGGCGTTCCCGTGGGGGTGGGCCAGCCGACAATGCGGATCGGCGGGCTGGTGGTGGGTGGCACCGCGGCGTGACGGCGGTGGGTGCAGGGCACCGTTAAACCTTTCAATCTGCCGTGAATTTGTAAGTTTTCAGGGGGTCCTTCGGGGCCCCCTGACGCGTTTGTGATGGTGCAAAAATGACGCGGCGCTCGCGCGGAATCCCGCGGATTTCGCGATGCGAGGCGTGTGCGGTTCTCTCGCTGGCGCAACAGCGTAACAAGATTCGAAAATCAATTCTTTTTTAGCTAATTCGGGTCAGGATTGGGATGTTGTCTCGCCAATGGTGCGATTGCTGGCAAGGGTCGGATTTCCTTGGGCTTTTTCGCGCGGGCTGTGCGCGATGAGAGGCGATGCTGCACTGTGTGGAACGGGTCCGCAGTAATGCGTTCACATTCGTTAAATCGGCGTTCACGGATCGTATTAACGCCGTCTTAACGACGTGAATACGTCTGGCTGCGGATCAGGAGCGATAAGCGATCTCACAGAACGGGCGGCCACCACGCTGCCTCACCCAATGCACGAGAGGGTTTCCACCATGACCATCCGCACCACCGACGCCGCCGTTTCCATGGTTCGCCTCGGCGCGATGTCGCCGGCTCTGGAGACC
>CAMDAM010000036.1 GCA_945888575.1 Asaia bogorensis
GAGATCTCCGCGGCGCGCGAGGTGACGAAAACCTCCACCACCCGGCTGCAAACCTTCCGTACCCCCGATTTCGGCGTGCTCGGCCACGCCGACGGCGACGCGGTGGCCTTCTACCGCCGCCCCCTGCGCCGCACCTACCCCGGCACCGAATTCGACATCCGCGGCCTGGATGCCCTGCCGCGCGTGGACATCGTGCTCTCCTACGTGGGCGCCGACGGCACCGCGGTGCGCGCCTTCGCCGCCGCGGGTGCAAAGGGCATCATCTCCGCCGGCTTCGCCCCCGGCGCCCCCACCGAAGGCGAACGCGAGGCCCTGGCAGAAGCGGTGAAATCCGGCATCACCGTGATGCAATGCACCCGCGTCGGCTCCGGCCGCCTGTTCCGCGGGCGGCGCATGCGCGAGGCGGGGTTCCTGATCACCGACAACCTCTCGCCGCAGAAGGCGCGGATCCTGCTGGCCTTGGCGCTGACGCGGACCAGTGATCCCGAGGGGATTGAGAGGGTGTTCAGGGAGTATTAAACGCGTTCTTTTTTGAAAAAAAGAACCAAAAAACTTTTATTCTCTTGCACGCGTTTCTCCAGGGAGAGGCGGTGCAATGTCATGAAAGTCTTTTTGCTTCTTTTTCTTCAGAAAAAGAAGACTCTTGCTTAAGCCTAAACGATGCTCCCGCGCTCGTTCAACTCGCCGACATCGAACCCCGCCAATCGCTTGTACCCCGCCGCTGCCGCCTCCAGCTCCTCGGCGCTCAGCACGTCCTCAATCCGGGCGAACCCATCGGGCGCCCGTTCTTGCACCATCTGCATCACCTGCTCCGGCCCGTTGCCGCGGTTTGCCAGCACGATGCGCGAAGTCGCCGGCCGCCGCTCCGCCTCGTAGGCTTCCATCGCCGCCGGCCCCACGCCGTGGCGGAGGAATTCCCGCGTGAGCACCCGCGCATCCAGGATGCCCTGGGAGGCACCGTTGCTGCCGATCGGGTACATCGGGTGCGCGGCATCGCCCAGCAGCGTGGCGCGCCCATGGGTCCAGCGGGGCAGGGGATCGCGGTCCACCATCGGGTATTCGAACACCGAGGCCGCGCCGGCGATCAGCCCGGGCACATCCAGCCAATCGAACTGCCAGCTGGCGAAATCCGGTGCGAAATCGGCCAGGTCCGCTGCCCGGTTCCAGTCCTCCCGCCGCCAGCCATGGTCGGGGCTGAACTTCTTCTCCGCGATCCAGTTCACCAGCGAGCGCCCGCGCGCATCCGCCTCGGCCGAGATCGGGTAGGCGACGAATTTCTGGAACTCATGCCCGGCCATGATCATGGTGCGCCCGCCGAGGAAGGGGGCCGCCTCCGTGGTGCCCCGCCACAGGATCGCCCCATTCCAGATTGGCGGACCCTCGTTCGGGTAGAACGAAGCGCGCAGGGCGGAATGGATGCCATCGGCGCCGATCAGCGCCGCCCCACGCGCCTCCCCCCGCACCGCGCCGCCGCGCCGGTCCGAGAACCGTGCCACCACGCCGTCGCCATCCTGCTCCACGCCGGCCAGATGGTGCCCCATCCGCACTGCATCCTCGCCCAGCCGCGCGCGCACCGCCTCCAGCAGGATCATCTGCAGCGCGCCGCGATGGATCGAGAATTGCGGCCAGCGATACCCCGCCGCCAGCCCGCGGGCCTCGCGCCAGATCAGCTGCCCGTGCCGCGAGTGATAGGCGAGTGCGGCGGTCGGGATCGCCGTGGCCACCAGCTTCTCCTGCAGGCCCAGTTCCGTCAGCTCCCGCACCGCATGCGGCAGCACGTTGATGCCCACTCCCAGCGGCGCCAACGCATCCACGCTTTCGTACACCCGGCAGCCGATACCGGCCTGGTGCAGGCTCAGCGCCAAGGCCAGCCCGGCGATGCCCGCTCCGGCGATGATCACGTCCATGCTGAACCCTCCGCCAACCCGGCGTGGTTTCCTTCCACCCCGCCCGCCCGTCAAGCCGCGACCGCTGCCCGATCGATGGGCAAGAAAATGTCCGAATGGTGGCATCTTGGGCATTGCGGGCCGGCGCGGCGCACGGCACAAAGGGCACAGCTAAACGAGCCTGGTCATTCCGGGTATAAAAGGGAGGTTCCGATGCGTCTTATGAAGACGATTCTATCGGCCGCGTTCGCTGGTCTGGTGGCATTTGCCGCCGGCGCCATGCAGCCGGCCATGGCCCAGCCCACCATCAAGATCGCCTACACGGATCCCCTCTCGGGCCCGTTCGCCCAGGTCGGCGACGCCAACCTGAAGCAGATGCAGTACATCATCGACCACATCAACTCGAAGGGCGGCGCCCTGGGCCGCAAGTTCGAGCTGGTGCCGTTCGACAACAAGTCCCAGCCGTCCGATGCGCTGATCGCGCTCAAGACCGCGACCGACCAGAACATGCCCTTCATCATGCAGTGCAGCGGTTCCAACATCGCCGCCGCCCTGATCGAGGCGATCAACAAGCACAACGATCGCAACCCCGACAGCCGCATCGTCTATCTGAACTGCGGCGCGGTCGCCACCGAGCTCACCAACGACCAGTGCAGCTTCTGGCACTTCCGCTTCGACCTGAACGTGGCCCAGAAGGCCGAGGTGATGGTCCGCGCCCTGCCGAAGACCACCACCAAGGTCTACATGATCAACCAGGACTACCTGTTCGGCCAGTCCGTGCAGCGCGATGTGAAGGCGATGCTCGGCAAGATCCGGCCCGACGTCCAGATCGTCGGCGATGAGCTGATCCCGCTCGGCAAGATCCAGGATTTCTCGCCGTACATCACCAAGATCAAGGCCTCCGGCGCCCAGGCGTTGCTCACCGGCAACTGGGGCCCGGACATGAACCTGCTGATCAAGGCCGGCGTCGAGGCCGGCGTGGACCTCGGCTACTACACCTTCTACGCCCACCTGGCCGGCGGCCCGACCGCAATCGGCCCGGGCGGTGAGAACCGCGTCTTCGCGGTGATGAGCTTCGGCGAGAACATCGCGCCGGAGATCGGCAACAAGGACGCCGAGGCCTTCACCGAAGGCTTCCGCGCCAAGCACAACTTCGACTTCTCGGCCGCCGTCTTCCGCACGATCTTCGAGCATGTGCAGGCCGCCGTGAACAAGGCCGGCGCCGTGGATGCCACCAAGATCGCCTTCGCCATGGAAGGCCAGAAGATGAAGGACTTCCTCGGCTACGACACCGAGATGCGCAAGGACGACCACCAGATCATGTCGGCCTACTATGTCGGCGTGTTCAAGAAGGGCGTGAAGTACGACGCGGAAAAGACCGGCCTCGGCTGGGCAACCACCGCGACTGTCCTGGCCGACCAGGTGGTGCAGCCCACCTCCTGCAAGATGCGCCGCCCGCGCAGCTGATCGCCACGCCATCCCGCCCCGCCATTCCGGCGGGGCGGGCCCGCGCCTGACCGCGCGCTCTCCTGACCGGGCCCCCCATGGAAGTCTTCGTCGTCTCGCTCCTCAACGGGCTCGTCTACGGCATGCTGTTGTTCATGCTGGCCAGCGGCCTCACGCTCATCCTCAGCATGATGGGCGTGCTGAACTTCGCCCACGCCAGCGCCTACATGCTCGGCGCCTATTTCGCCTACACCATCAGCCTCTATGTCGGCTTCTGGCCGGCGCTGATCATTGCCCCGCTGCTGTGCGGCTTGATGGGTGCCGCGATCGAGATGTACGGCCTGCGCCAGGTGCACCGCCACGGCCACATCGCCGAGCTGCTCTTCACCTTCGGCCTCGCCCTGATCATCGAGAAGGTGGTGCAGATGACCTGGGGCCTCATCCCGGTCCCCTACCGCATTCCCAGCGGCCTCGATTTCCCGCTGTTCAGCATCTACGGCACCCAGTTCCCCGCCTATCGCGCCTTCATGCTGCTGATCTCGGCGCTGATGTTCCTGGCGATCTGGCTCGGCCTCACCCGCACCCGCATCGGCCTGATCATCCAGGCCGCCCTCACCCACCCGGACATGGTCGGCGCGCTGGGCCACAACGTGCCGCGCGTCTTCACCATGGTCTTCGCCGCCGGCACCGCGCTGGCGGGCCTCGCCGGCGTGATCGGCGGCAACTACCGCGTGACAGACCCCGGCATGGCCTTCTCCATGGGCCCCATCGTTTTCGTGGTGGTCGTGTTCGGCGGCCTCGGCTCGCTCACCGGCTGCTTCATCGCCTCCATCCTGATGGGCCTGATCCAGACCTTCGCCGTGGTGCTGGACTATTCGTTGGCCGATCTGCTGGCGGTGTTCGGCCTGATCGTCACCAAGGCCACGCCCGGCAGTGAATTCCTCATGGTCTCGCTGCCGCGCATCGGCGCCCTCCTGCCCTTCATCCTCCTGGTGCTGATCCTGGTGCTGCGCCCACGCGGCCTGATGGGAACGCGCGATACATGAGCACGCACGTGAACACCTCCGCCGCCATGCCCGCCCCGCCCTCGTTCCTGCGCCGCCACTGGATGTGGTTCGCGTTGCTGGTCATCATGCTTGCCGTCCCGTTCCTGTTCTACGACTGGTCGCGCGGCCGCCATTCCGGATTCGCGCTCACGCTCATGAGCGAGATGGCGCTGATGGCCGTGTTTGCCCTGTCGTACAACATGCTGATGGGCCAGGCCGGCCTGCTCTCCTTCGGCCACGCCATCCTGTTCGGCATCGGCGCCTACTTCACCGCCCACTCGCTGAACTTCATCAAGGCCCACGACATCCTGTGGATCCCCACGGAGCTGATTCCGCTCGCCGGTGGCGTCGGCGGTATCGTCTGCGGGGTCATTGCGGGCTACGTCGCCACCCAGCAGCGCGCCACCGCCTTTGCCATGATCACCATGGGCATCGGCGAACTCCTCACCGCAGCGGCCCTGATGTTCATGACCTTCTTCGGCGGCGAGGGTGGCATCACCACCGATCGCGTGATCGGCTCCTCGATCTTCGGCGTGGCCTACACCTCCGCCTGGCAGGTCTATTGCCTGCTGGTGTTCTGGAGCCTGCTCGCCGCGATCCTGATGCACCTGCAAACGCAAACCCCGCTCGGCCGCATCGCCAACGCCACGCGCGACAACTACGAACGCACCCAGTTCGTCGGCTACGATCCGCGCGTCGTGCGCTACTGGCAGTTCATTATCGCCGGTTTCTTCGCCGGCATCGCCGGCGGCCTCTACACCCTGGTGTACGAGATCGTCACCTTCGACACGCTGGCGGCGGTGAAATCCGCCAACGCCCTGCTCGCCGCCTATATCGGCGGTGCCGGCGGCTTCTTCGGCCCGGTGCTGGGCGCCGTCGTGGTCGTTGGCCTGCAAAGCGGCATCAGCCTCTACACCTCGGCCTGGCTGCTCTATCTCGGCGTGCTGTTCATCGTGATGGTGATGTATGCCCCCGGCGGGCTGATCGGCATCGTTGCGGCCCATACCCCGATCGTGCGCATGGGGCGCCTGCGCGAACTCACCGTGCCCTACCTCCGCGCGCTGACACCGGCCCTAGTGCTCTCCGCAGGGTTCGTCACCTTCGTGGAACTCGCCACCCACCGCACCATCGGCGCGGCCCAGGGCAAGAAGCTCGCCCTGTTCGGCCTGCCAGTGGACAGCGCCAGCCTGATGCCCTGGGTCATCTCCATCGCGCTGGCCATCGCCGGCGCCATCTGGATCCGCGCCGAAAGCCGTGTCTTCGCCCTGCGCTGGAATGCCCTCATCGAAGACGCCAAGGCCCGGGGGATTGTGGCATGACCGCCATCCAGCTCACCGACGTCCGCAAAAGCTTCGGCCGCACGGAGATCATCCGTGGCGTGAACCTCACCATCCCCAAGGGGCAGCGCCACGCCATCATCGGCCCGAACGGCGCCGGCAAGACCACGCTGTTCAACCTGATCTCCGGCCGGTTCCCGATCACCTCCGGCAGCATCACGGTGAACGGGCAGAACACCGCCGGCCTCGCCCCGCAGCAGATCAACCATCTCGGCCTGTCGCGCAGCTTCCAGATCACCTCGATCTTCCCGCGCATGACGGTGTTCGAGAACATCCGCTGCGGCCTGCTCTGGTCCCAGAACTACCGCTACTCGTTCTGGCAGCTCCTCGGCGGCCAGCGGCGGCTCACCGAAGCGGCCGAGCAACTGCTCGAACGCCTCAACCTGCAATCGCGCCGCAACGTTCCGGCCGGCCTGCTCAGCTACGCCGAACAGCGCTCGCTCGAAATCGGCATCACCATCGCCGGCGGGGCCGACGTGATCCTGCTCGATGAACCCACCGCAGGCATGAGCCACAGCGAAACCGACTACGCCCAGCACCTCATCCGCACCGTCAGCGAAGGCAAGACCCTGCTGATGGTGGAGCACGACATGGGCGTGGTGTTCGGCCTGGCCGACATCATCACCGTGCTCGTCTACGGCGAAGTCATCGCCTCCGACACGCCCGCCAACATCCGCGGCAACCGCGCGGTGCAGCAGGCCTATCTTGGCGAGGAAGCTGCCTGATGCTCGAAGTCCGCGACCTCCACGCCTTCTACGGCAAGAGCCACATCCTCCAGGGCGTGGACCTCACCATCCGCGAGGGCGAGATCGTCTCCCTGCTCGGCCGCAATGGCGTTGGCCGTTCCACCACCTGCAAGGCGATCATGGGCCTCGTCGCCCCGCACGGCGACGTGCGCTTCAAGGGCCAGTCCATCGCCGGCCTGCGCCCGGACCAGATCGCCCATATGGGCATCGGCTACGTGCCGGAAGACCGCCAGGTTTTCCCCGGCCTGACCGTGCAGCAGAACCTGGAACTGGGCCTCAAGACATCCGGCGTGTTTGGCCGCTGGAACTTCGAGGATGTCTACAACCTGTTCCCCAACCTCTCCGCCCGGCGCGACAACCCGGCCGGCGTGCTCTCCGGCGGCGAGCAGCAGATGCTTACCATGTGCCGCACCCTGATGGGCGACCCAGACCTGGTGCTGATCGACGAACCCACCGAGGGCCTCGCGCCGAAGCTGGTGGAGCAGGTCGGCGTGCTGCTGGACGAAATCGCCCGGCGCGGCGTGGCCATCCTGCTGGTGGAACAGAAGCTCACCATCGCGCTGAAAATCAGCACCCGGCTCTACGTGATGGGCCACGGCCACATCGTGTTCGAAGGCGACCCCGCCTCGCTGGCCGCGAATGAGAGCGTGCGCAAGGAGTGGCTGGAGGTCTAGCCTCTCCTTCCGAGTACGTACGTAAAGAATGCCGGTGCAGCGGGGTTTGCGTTAGAGTGCGTTTCTGACGATGTCAGAAACGCAACCCCAATTGGCCCCGCTCGTCGCCGCCATGGCGTCGGAGATGCGTGCGAAGGCCCGGGACCGTGCCCAGGAATAGGGACCGGCCGCTGCGGTGCACGCCCTGATTCTGACTCTTCTCGCCCGCATTCTCGGCCGTCTGGAAGCGATGGTTCTCGCGTGGCAACATGGCCTTCTCTTCGCACGTCCAGATTGTGCCGATATCAAAATAAAAAATCCCCAATTGACGTCAAGCATCTTATAAATGGGGGTCTGGGGCCCCTCGGCCCCAGCGGGGTCCAGGGGCAGAGCCCCTGGCCTTCCCCCTTCAAACCAGCTTCACCTCAAGCGTCACCTGCGCCTTCAGCAGCTTGCTCACCGGGCATCCGGTCTTGGCCTTGTCTGCCAGTTCCTGGAACTTCGCCGCATCGCAGCCGGGCACGCGCCCCTCCAGCGTCAGGTGCACGGCGGTGATTTCGAACCCGTCGGCCGTTTTCTCCATGCTCACCCGCGCCTTGGTGTCCATCCGCTCCGCCGTCAGCCCCTCGCGGCCCAGGATGCCGGAGAGCGCCATGGTGAAGCACCCCGCGTGGGCCGCACCGATCAGCTCTTCCGGGTTGGTGCCCTTCACGTCTTCGAACCGCATCGCGAAGCCATAGGGGTGCCCGTCCAGCGCCCCGCTTTCGGTGGAGATGGTCCCTTTGCCGTCCTTGATGCCGCCCTGCCAGATGGCCGAGCCCGTGCGGTTGATCGTCATGGTCATGCTCCTGCGTTGCTGCGAAGCCTAACGCGCCCGGCGCCTCTTTGAGCGATGACATTGCCGTGGCAAGGTCCGCCGGGAAACGACCAGAGGAAACAACCATGCCCCGCATGACCGGCGGAGACGCCATCGTCGACTCGCTTCTCCGCCACGGCGTGGATACCGTTTTCGGCCTGCCCGGCGTGCAGGTGTATGGCTTGTTCGATGCCTTCGCCCGCAACGCCAACCGCCTCAATTTGATCAATGCGCGCCATGAGCAGACCACCGCCTACATGGCGATGGGCTATGCCGCCTCCACCGGCAAGCCCGGCGTGTTCTCGGTGGTGCCTGGCCCTGGCGTGCTGAACACCACGGCGGCGATGGCCACGGGCTGGGGCATCAACGCGCCGATGCTGTGCATCACCGGCCAGGCCCCCAGCGCCCAGATCGGCAAGCTGCGCGGCGCATTGCACGAACTGCCGGACCAGCTCGCCACGCTGCGCACCCTGCTGAAATTCGCCGAGCGCATCGAGCACCCCACGGAGGCGCCGCAGGTGATGGCCCGCGCCTTCCAGGCCATGACCTCCGGCCGGCCGGGCCCGGTGGCGGTGGAAGTGCCGTGGGACATGTTCCCGCTGGCCAGCGAGGTCACCCCGATGGACCCGCTGCCCCGCCTCGCCCCGCCGACGCCGGACCCGGAGAAGATCGCCGCCCTGGCCAAGCTGGTCGATGGCGCCAGCATGCCCATGCTCTGGGTCGGCGGCGGCGCCGCCCACGCCAGTGCCGAGATCAAGGCCCTGGCCGAGCGCCTGCAGATACCCGTCGTCTCCTTCCGCAGCGGCCGCGGCGTGCTCGACAGCCGCCATCCGCTGTCGATGAACGTGCACGAGGCCACCCGCCTCTGGCCGAAGGTCGATCTGCTGATCGGCATCGGCACGCGACTGGATTCCGCCACCTCGCGCTGGCCGCGCAATCCGGGCCTGAAGTTCTCCCGCATCGACGTCGACCCCGCCGAGCACCGCCGCCAGGCCGTCGATGTGCCGATCGTGGCCGACAGCGCCGCGGGCGCGAAGGCGCTGGAAGCCGCGGTGGCCAAGTATTCCGGCACGGATCGTGGCGCCGCCATCGCCGCCGCCAAGGCGGAATCGGCGGAGTTCCTCACCCAGGTGCAGCCGCAGATGGGCATGCTTGGCGCCATCCGCTCGGCGATGCCGGAAGATGGCATCCTGGTCGATGAGATGACCCAGGTCGGCTACGTCTCCTGGATCGGCTACCCCGTATACCAGCCGCGCGGCCTGGTCACCTCCGGCTTCTCCGGCACGCTGGGCTACGGCTTCCCCACCGCGCTGGGCGTGAAGGTGGCGCACCCCGATCGCGCCGTGGTCTCCATCACCGGCGATGGCGGCTTCCTGTTCGGCGGCACCGACCTCGCCACCGCCACCCGCTTCGGCATCAACCTGGTGACGGTGGTGTTCAACAACGAGGCCTACGGCAACGTGCTGCGCGACCAGAAGCGCCTGTTCGACGGCCGCGATGCCGGCAGCAAGCTGACCAACCCGGATTTCCAGACCTTCGCCAAAAGCTTCGGCGTCGCCGCCTGGAAGACGGACACCGCCGCGGGCCTGCACACTTCGCTGAAGGAGGCCCTGGCCAGCAACGCCCCCGCGCTGATCGAGGTGACCAGCGACATCAGCAAGGACTACCTGCCCTTCGCCCTGTTCAATCCGCAGGCCTGAGATGGAACTGCCCCGCGCCCCCTCGTTCCGCCTGGAGGGGCGCCACGCGCTCGTCACCGGTGCCGGAAGGGGTATCGGGGTGGCCACCGCCACCGCGCTCGCCCAGAACGGCGCCCATGTCCACCTTGCCGCCCGCAGCGAAGGCGAGGTGGGCGAGGTGGCCGAGGCGCTCCGCCGCAGCGGCTGGCGTGCCAGCCCGCTGAAGCTGGACGTGTTGGACACCGAAGCGGTGCAGGCCGCCGTGGCCGCCCTGCCGGTGCTGTCGGTGCTGGTGAACAACGCCGGCACCAATCGACCGAAGCCGATCGCCGAAGTCTCGCTGGAGGATTTCGACGCCGTCTTCGATCTCAACGTGCGCGCGCTCTATGTCGCCACCCAGGCGGTGGTGCGTCGCATGCTGGCTGCGGGCACCGGCGGCAGCATCATCAACATCTCGTCCCAGATGGGCCATGTCGGCGGGCCCAACCGCAGCCTCTATTGCGGCAGCAAGCACGCTGTGGAGGGCATCACCAAGGCGCTGGCGGTGGAACTGGCGCCCAGGGGCATCCGGGTGAACTCGATCGCGCCCACCTTCATCGAAACCGCGATGACCCGGCCGTATTTCGAGGTGCCGGGCTTCAAGGACAGTGTGCTCGCCAAGATCGCGCTGGGCCGCCTCGGCCAGGTGGAGGACATCATGGGCGCGGTGGCCTACCTTGCCAGCGATGCCTCCGCGCTCGTGACCGGCACCTCGCTGGTGGTCGATGGGGGCTGGACCGCGCAATAGCCCGCACTGGAGATCCTGCCATGGACGTGACGCCGGAACGGCTGGACCGCCTGCAGGACACCGAGCAGAGGCTGCTGGACGAGTTGCGCACCGCGCGGCGCAGCGAACGCGTCGGCACCACCGCCGTTGCGCCACTCACGCGCGGGCAGCGCTTCGCCGATGCCGTGACGCATACCGTCGGCTCCTGGCGCTTCATCGTCATCCAGTCGGGGATATTGGTGCTGTGGATCGCGGCCAACGTGATCGGCTGGATCAGCCACTGGGACCCCTATCCCTTCATCCTGCTCAACCTCGCTTTGTCCTTCCAGGCCGCCTACACGGCGCCCTTCATCCTGATGAGCCAGAACCGCGAACAGGAGATCGACCGCGAGGCGGCGGCGGAGGACTACCGCATCAACATCAAGGCGGAGCTGGAGATCGAGCTGCTGCACCAGAAGATCGATGCCCTGCGCGAGCAGGAGGTGCTGGCGCTGACCAAGGCCGTGCAGGAACTGGCGGATCTCCTGCGCGCCGAGCGCCGCGCTACCGGCTGAGCGCCGCCTGCCACGCCTGAAGCGGAAACCCGGCATCAACGGCGGCGAGGTCGTTGACCAGCATCACCGCTGCCGCGCCCTGCTCGTCCGGCACCTGTGCGACCATCGCTGCCAGCCAAACCGCCCGGCCGGGCACCGAGGCGGCCGCGCTGCACACGCCCGGCAACTCCCGCGCCGCCGCCGCAGCAGCATTCACCGGCCGGTCATCGCAGTCGCCCGCGATCGCCGTCCGCGCCAGGGCGCAAAGCCCCGGCAGCACAGCGCGCACCGGCGCAAGCCTGGGCCGCGCCGCCGCCTGCTCCAGCAGGTCCAGGCAGGCGAGCAGAAACGGCCCCAGCGCCGGCGTTCCCGCCGGCACCGCCTGCCCGAAGAACTCAAGCCGAGACGCGACGGCCTCGGCCCATTCGGCCATCAATCAAACATCGCGGCGATGGCGGCGGGATCGACATCCTCCACCCGGGCCGGGTTCCACTGCGGCTTACGGTCCTTGTCCACCAGCGCGGCGCGCACGCCTTCGTGGAACTCGGGGTGGAAGGCCACCTTGCGGGTGAGCTTCAGCTCCGCGTGCAGTGCCGCGCGCAGGCTCATGCCCGCGCCGCGCTTCAGGATCTCGTAGCTCCAGAACACCGAGGAGGGGGAGACGGCGCGCAGCTCCTTCAGCGTGGCCGCAGCCCATTCAGTGCCTTCGGCCTCCAGCGCCTTGAAGATCGCCAGCACCCCGTCGGCGCCGAAGCAGCGGTCGATCGTCTCGCGGTGCGGCGCCAGGGTGAAGGCCGGCACCTCGCGCATGAAGGCGGAGACGGCGGCGGCGCCATCGGCGGCGAGCGCCTCGCGCAGGGCGGGCAGGTCCTCCTTGCGCACCAGGTGGGTGGCCAGGCCGGCATGGATGGCGTCGGCGCCGTTCATGCGCAGGCCCGTCAGGCCCAAATAGAGGCCGAGCTGGCCCGGCATGCGCGGCAGGGCGTAGCTGCCGCCGACATCGGGGAACAGGGCGATGATCGTCTCCGGCATCGCGAACTGGCTGGTCTCGGTGGTGATCACCATCCGGCCATGCACGGAAAGCCCGATGCCGCCGCCCATGCAGAACCCGTCCACCAGGGAGATATAGGGCTTGGGGTACTCGGCGATGGAGGCGTTCAGGGCGTATTCCTCGCCGAAGAAGCTCTCGATCGGGCCGGGATTGCCGGCCATGCCGTGGGCGCGGACCGAAATCACGTCCCCGCCCGCCGAGAAGGCGCGCCCGCCGGCGCCTTCCACCAGCACGGCGTGGATCTCCGGATCGTCGCGCCAGTTGTCCAAAGCGGCGCGCATGCGGCGGATCATATCGAGATCCAGCGCGTTCAGCGCCTTCGGGCGATTCAGCAGCAGGTGGCCGATGCGGCCCTTGCGCGTGGCGACAACACTGGGCTCTGGCACGCTGGCGTCTGACATCCGGGCTCGCTCCTCGTCTGGCTTTGTGCCGGTATGGCGCGTGCCGGCGGGCTCATCAAGCCGGCGCCGTTGCAGCGCAGCGCCGTTCGGGGCAAATGAGCCCAGCTTCCCCGAGGACACATGACGCCCTTCGTCCGCTTCGACCGCGTGCGCCGCAGCTTCGACGGCCAGACCGATGTCGTGCGCGACCTGTCGCTGGACGTGGCGCGCGGCGAATTCCTGACGCTGCTCGGCCCGTCCGGCTCCGGCAAGACCACGGCGCTGATGATGCTGGCCGGGTTCGAGCGGCCGGATGGCGGGGTGATCCTGCTGGACGGGCAGGACATCACCCGCACCGCGCCGCACAAGCGCAATATCGGCGTGGTGTTCCAGAGCTATGCGCTGTTCCCGCACATGAGCGTGGCACAGAACGTCGCCTTCCCGCTGGAGGTGCGCGGCCTGTCGCGCGCCACGCGGGAGGAGCGGGTGGCGCGGGCGCTGGACATGGTGCGGCTGGCCGGCTTCGGTGATCGGCTGCCGGCGCAGCTTTCGGGCGGGCAGCAGCAGCGCGTGGCGCTGGCGCGCGCCTTGGTGTTCGAGCCCCGCCTGGTGCTGCTGGACGAGCCGCTGGGCGCGCTGGACCGCACGCTGCGCGAGGAGATGCAGGCGGAGATCCGCCACCTGCATGCCGCCCTGGGCGTGACCATGCTGTACGTGACGCACGACCAGCAGGAGGCGCTGCGCCTGTCGGACCGGATCGCGGTGCTCGCCGCCGGGTCCCTGCGGCAAGTGGGCACGCCACAGCAGCTCTATGAGGAGCCGGCCGATGCCTTCGTCGCCGGGTTCCTGGGCGAGAGCAATTTCCTGCCCGGAAGGGTGGCGGAACTGGAGGACGACATCGCCCTGGTGAAGCTGGATTGCGGGGTGGTGGCCGAGGCGTTGGCCGGCGAGATGCAGGTGGGCCAGCGCTGCCAGGTGGCGGTGCGGCCGGAGCGGATCGCGGTGGCCGCCGTGGCTGCGGAGGAAATGGGGCAGGGCGCGCTGCCGGCGACGCTGCTGGAAACCGTCTATCTCGGCGACCATGCAAGGCTGCTGCTGCGCGTCGGCCTGCCCGGGCATCCCCCGGGGGAGGTGGCGGTTAAGCGCCCGGCCGGGGCGCCGCTGGCCGGGCTGGCGCCGGGGGTGACGGCCTCGCTGGCCTGGCAACCGCATCATGCGCGCCTGTTTCCGCTGGACGAGGCCCAGACGTCACGCAGATTGGCTTGACCCGCCCCGCATCCTGCGGCACGGGAAGGGGATAGGTGCGACCGGGCGCAACAGCAGGTGAACCGACACGACATTCCGCAACGCCTGCCGCCCGCACGGGCCAGGCCGCTTGGCTGGCGCGTGGCGATCAGCCTCGTGCTGGGCGGGCTGTTCGCCATGGCGCAGGCGCCGGCGCGCGACCTGGCGGTGGCGCTGCATGACGGGCTGGCGCCGATGGCGCTGCGCGAGGCCGTGGTGCGCCCCTTCGCCGAGGCGGCCGGGATTGCGGTGGACATCCAGGCCTGGGAAGGCGGCGTGGCCGCGCTGCGGGCCCGGCTGGAGGGCGGGGCAGGCTGGGATGTGCTCTCCCTGACCGGGGCCGAGATGCTGGCCGGTTGCGACGCGAGACTGCTGGAAAAGCTGGACTGGGCCGCGCTGGGCGGGCGCGACCGGATGCTGCCGGGTGGCGCTGCGGAGTGTGGCCTGGGCGTGGCGGTGCGCGGGCTGGTGCTTGCCTGGGATCGCGACAAGATGCAGGGCACCCCCGGCTGGGCCGAGTTCGGCGACGTGGTGAAGCATCCTGGCCGGCGCGGGCTGCGCAAGCAGGCGCGCGGCACGCTGGAGATCGCGCTGATGGCCGATGGGGTGCCGCCGGGCGAGGTCGTTCGGGTGCTGCGCACCGAGGCGGGCGTGGAGCGCGCCTTCCGCCGGCTGGAGCAGCTGCGCCCCTATATCGTCTGGTGGCAGGACGATGTGGAGGCCGCACGGCTGCTGGCCTCCGGTGAGGTGTTGATGACGAGCGCGCCGAGTTCGGGGATTGCCGAGGCGATGCGCGAGCTGGGCCGGCCCTTCGCGGTGCAATGGAACGGAGCGGTGACCAGCGTCGTTGCGCTCAGCATCGTGCGAGGCACCGCGAACCTGGGCCATGCCGTCCGCCTGCTGGCCCATGCCGCCGATCCTCGCGTTCAGGCTGGGTTGGCCGCGCGTGCCGTGCTGGGGCCGATGACGCGCGGGGCGCTGGAAGGCATGCCGGCGGAGGTGCAGGCATTGCTCGCCACAGGGCAGCCTGCGCTGGGGACCACGCTGGCGACAGACGAGGCGTTCTGGCGGGACAATCTGGCCAAGCTGTCGCAGCGCTTCGATGCCTGGCTCCCGCGCTGACGCCCCCGCGCGCGCGCGGCTGACGGCCAAGCCAGGGCCGGGTGGGACGATGCTGACATTCACCGGCGTGCTGGATGCCGCCGGCACCGGGGCCCTTTGGGCCGAGGCGCAGAAGGCCGCCGGCAGTGGCGCCGTGGTGCTGGAGCTTTCGGCGCTGGAGGGCTGCGACACGACCGGCGCGGTGCTGCTGTCGCAACTGGCGGCGCGGCCGGGCAGCACGGTGCAGGGCGCGAGGCCGCCGGTGCAGGCGTTGATGGACCAGGTGGGCAAGATCGGGCCGCCGCCGTCGCCGCCCGTGGCACCGAACGTCACGCTGCGCGAGGCGCTGCAGGGCGGCATGGTGGCGGCGCTGGGTGGCGTGGCCTTCCTGGGCGAGGCGGTGCTGGCGCTGCTGCGGCTGCCGGCGCGGGCCCGGCAGTTCCGGTTTTCCGACCTGCTGCGCACCGCCGACCAGGCCGGGGTGCGGGCCGTGCCGCTGACGTTGCTGCTGGGCACGCTGATGGGGCTGATCCTGGCATTCCAGAGCCTGGTGCCGATGCGCCGCTTCGGCGCCGACCTGTTCGTGGCCAATCTGGTGGCGATCAGCCTGATCCGCGAATTGGGGCCGCTGTTGGCCGCCGTGATCCTGGCTGGGCGCACCGGCAGCGCCTTCGCCGCTGAGATCGGCACCATGAAGGTGAACCAGGAGATCGACGCGCTGACCACGATGGACATCGACCCGGTGACGATGCTGGTGCTGCCGCGCATGCTGGCGGCGATGGTGGTGATGCCGGCGCTGACGGTGATCCTGGAGATGGCGGGACTGCTGGGCATGACGCTGGTGATGGTGGGCGCGGGCTATCCGCCGATCACCATCGGCAACCAGGTGGCGCAATGGGTGAAGCCGGAGGATTTCTTCGGCGGCATCGCCAAGGCGGTGGTGTTCGGCGCGGTGGTGGCGGGGATCGGCTGCCGGGCGGGGCTTGCCACCGGCATCGGGCCGCGGGCAGTGGGGCTTTCGGCCACCGCGGCGGTGGTGGGCGGGATCGTGGCGACCATCATATTGGACGGGCTGTTCGCCGTGCTGTTCTACCGGCTGGGGTGGTAGCGGTGGGGGAACG
The DNA here is from genome assembly GCA_945888575.1 of Asaia bogorensis. GTDB lineage: Bacteria > Pseudomonadota > Alphaproteobacteria > Acetobacterales > Acetobacteraceae > CAMDGX01. Next base: position 15,886 of record CAMDAM010000036.1, read on the forward strand.
TGAGGCCGCCGTTGAGATCGAGGGCGTGACCCAGGCCTTTGGCGGCCGGGTGATCTTCCGCGACGTGTCCACCACGATTTTCCGCGGCGAGGTGTTCGTGATCCTGGGCGGCTCCGGCTGCGGCAAGTCCACTTTGCTGCGCCAGATCATCGGGTTGCTGCCACCGAGCGAGGGCCATATCCGGGTGCTGGGGCAGGACATGTATGCCGATCGCGGCGATGTGCTGTCGCGCATCGGGGTGATGTTCCAGGCCGGCGCGTTGTTCGGATCCATGACACTGCTGGAGAACGTGATGCTGCCGCTGCAGGTCTATACCGACCTGCCGCCGGAGGCCTGTGCGCGGGTGGCGCAGGTGAAGCTGGGGCTGGTGGGCCTGGGCGATTTCGGGCGCGCGATGCCGGCGGAGATTTCCGGCGGCATGGCCAAGCGCGCGGCGATTGCGCGCGCGCTGGCGCTGGACCCGCCGCTGCTGTTCCTGGACGAGCCCTCCGCGGGGCTAGACCCGGTGACCTCCGCCGGGCTGGACCAGCTGATCCTTGACCTTCGGCGCGATCTCGGGACTACGTTCGTGGTTGTGACCCATGAGCTGGCCTCCATCCTGGCGATCGCGGACCGCTGCCTCATGCTCGACCGCGCGACGAAGGGCGTGATTGCCGAGGGTGATCCGCGCAAGCTGCGCGAGGAGAGCACGCACCCAACGGTGCGGGCCTTCTTCCATCGCGAAATGCCCAAGGAGGCGGGGGCGGCATGAACTTCACCCATCTGCGCGTGGGGCTGATGCTGCTGGGCAGCCTGGGGCTGGCCGTGGCGCTGGTACTGTTCCTGAGCCGCAACCGGGTTTCGGACGGGCTGAGCTTCGAGACCTATTTCAGCGAGACCGTGCAGGGGATGGACGTGGGCTCCCCGGTACGGTTCCGTGGCGTGCGCTTGGGGCAGGTGACGGAGATGCTGCTGGCCTCGGCCGCCTATCCGGAAGCCGCCGGCAGCGTGCAGGACGTGCACAACCGGCTGGTGGTGGTGCGTTTCGTGGTGGACCCGAAGGCGCTGGGCCGGGTGCCCGAAACCGGAGCGGCGGTGCGGGCGGGGCTGCGGGCGCGTTTGGCGGCGCAGGGCATCACGGGGCTGGTCTATATCGAGCTGGATTTCGTGACCGACGTGGATCGCGCCCGGCCGATGGGGGTGACGTGGCAGCCGTCGCTGCCGGTGATCCCCTCGGCCCCCAGCACGATCAGCCAGGTGAAGGACACGGCCGAGGAAATCGCGGCGAAGCTGCGCGACGTGGACCTGCTGGGCTTGGCGAATTCGCTGCAGGGCTTGCTGGATGATGCGCGCGGGCAGATCGGCGGCGGCGAACTGCGCCAGACCCTGTCCGAGGCGGCGCTGCTGCTGAAGTCGCTGCGCGGCGGTGCTGAGTCGGCCGATATCCCCGGCCTCGTGACGGAACTGCGCGAGACCGTGGCGGCCCTGCGCAACCTGGCGGGCGGGCAGCAGAGCCGGGACCTGATCGCAGCGACGACGAAATCGGCGGAGCGGCTGAGCGAGGCGGTGACGCGGCTGCCGGCGCTGATCACCAGCCTGGAGACGGCGGTGCGGCGCGTGAACAACGGCACCGCGGATGCACAGGCCGAACTGCTTCCGGCGCTGCGCGATGCCCGGGCGGCGGCCGCCAGCCTGCGCGACACCACCGAGACGCTGCGGCGGAATCCGGGTTCGGTGCTGAGTGCTCCCCCGCCGAGAGAGAGGCCGTGATGTTGCGCCGGATGCTGTTGGCTGCGCCGCTGGTGTTGGCGGGGTGTTCGCTGGAGCGGCCCTATGCGGAGCGGCGGCAATGGCCGCTGGTGGCGCGGCGGGCCCGGGTGGACCAGCCGCGGCGAGGCGCGCCGGTGCTGCTGGTGCGCGGGTTGCGGGCCGGGCCCGGCCTGGATGTGCGCGGGTTGCAGAGCCTGCAGGCCGACGGCTCCATCCGCACCGACTACTACGAGGAGTGGGCGGCGCCGCCGGCCGAAGGCGTGGAGGAGGCCGTGCGCGGCTGGCTGGCCGCGAGCGGGCTGTACAGCGCCGTGATCGCCTCCGGCAGCCGGGTGGAAGCGGACCTTGTGCTGGAGGGCGAGTTGACCGGGATGTGGACCATCCCGGCGACGCGGCAGGCGCATGTGGCGGTGGGGATGACAGTGCTGGCACAGCGGCCGCCGGTGACGCGTGTGGTGCTGCAGCGGCGCTTCGCCGCCGAGGCACCAATGGCCGGCACCTCCGCGCGCGAGGCCGTGGAGGCGCAGACCGCCGCGCTGGCCGCGGTGCTGGCGCAGGTGGAGGCGGCGCTGCGGAGCTAGGCGAGGCGCCTACCTGCGGACCCGCTCCACGTTCCAGAACACCGGATACTGCGTGCGCGGCAGCCCGACGAGATCCGCGCGGCGGGCCATGGGGCGGCGGATGATGCCCGTGGCGATGTAGGGGAAGGTTTCGTAGAAGCGGGTTTGGATCTTCTCGATCACCTGCATCTGCGCCTGCGGCGTGGCGGCATCGAGGAAATCCTCGCTCATCAGCTTGTGCAGGGTCTCATCGCATGGCCAGCCATAGAGGTTGCGGCCGTCGCAGCGGGAGACCAGGGGCGCGCTGCTGATCGGGCTGGAGAGCGAGATGCCGCCCCAGAAGGTGAAGGCGAGGTGCCAGCCATTGGGGTTCTGCGAGGGGGGCTCCTTCACGTTGCGGCGGGTGAGGATGGTGGACCAGTCCATGGTTTGCACCACGACGTTGACGCCGGCGCGGCGCAGCTGGTCGGCGGTGATGAGGGCGAGCATGTGGATGTCGGCCTGGTCGGCGGGATCCAGCAGCACGATGGGCTCGCCGCGGTAGCCGGCTTCGGCCAGCAGCGCCTTCGCGCGTTCGAGGTTGGCCTGTTTCCAGGGGCCGGTGGCGATATCGGTGGCGTAGGGCGTGCCGCAGACAAACAGGGCGTAGCATTCCTCGGCGTAGGTGGGCTCGCTGGCGATGGCTTCGTTGTAGAGCTTCTGGTCCATCAGCATCTGCAGCGCGGCGCGGGCCTTGGGGTGGTTGAAGGGCGGAACCAGGGAATTGGGGCGGATGGTGCCGATCACGCCGGCGGTGTTCAGCACCTCCACGGTGATGTCCCGGTTGGCGCGCAGCAAGGGAATGAGGTCGGCCTGGGGCGGGTCGATCATGTCGATCTCGCCCTTCATCAGGGCCTGGGTGACGGTGGAGGGGTCCGGCAGGTAGCGCCATTCCACCACATCGAACTTCACCACCTTGCCGCCGGCATAGCCATCGGCTGGTTCGGCGCGCGGGATGTAGGCGGGGTTGCGGCGGTAGGTGGCACGGTGGCCGGGCTGGTAGCCGGCGGCATCCCAGATGAAGGGGCCGGAGCCGATGACGGTCTTCACCTGCTCGAACGCGTCGATGCTGGCTTCCTGCTCGCGCATCACGAAGGGGGCGAGGACGGAGGTGGCCAGCACGTCCATCACGGGGCCGAAGGGCTTGGAGAGTCGCAGGCGCAGGGTGCGGGCGTCCACCGCCTCGATGGCCGCCACACGCGGCATCATGGCCTGGCCGGTGGTAACGCGGCGGGCCCAGCGCAGGATGGAGGCGGCGACATCCTGGGCGCGCACCGGAGAGCCGTCGTGGAAGGCCAGGCCCGGGCGCAGGGTGAAGGTCCAGGTGAGGCCGTCGGGCGAGGTTTCGACGCTCTCGGCCATCTGCAGGCGGGGCTTGAGGTTGGAATCGAGCGTGACCAGCACGTCGTAAACCAGCTGGGCGTGGGTGACGGTGATGGCCGCGCTGGTCCAAATGGGATCGAGCACGCGCAGGTCGCCGGCGGGGGCGTAGCGCAGCACGGATTGGGCGCTGGCGGGCAGGGCGGCGAAGAGGGTGAGCAGCAGGGCGGCGATCTTGCGCATCTTGGTCCTCCGGGTCGGTGGACTATGCGGGCGGTGTGGCGGGCCGTCCATCGGGCTTGAGGTGGCGTGATCGGCGCCACACATTGGGCGACAGACGGGAGGACGATGATGAAGCAGGTTCAGCTGGCGGCCTATGGCGTGCCCGAGCAGGTGGTGCGGTGCAACGAGGTGCCGGATGTCGGCGCGCCGGGGCCGGGTGAGGTGGTGTTCGATGTGCTCGCCTTTCCGATCAACCCGGCGGATATCGCGTTCTGCACCGGGCATTACCGCCTGCGCCCGCCACTGCCTGCCACGCCAGGGGCGGAGTGCGTGGGGCGCGTGGCCGCGGTGGGCGCGGGTGTTTCGCACGTGGCGGTGGGCGACCACGTGATCAACCTGCAGCGCGAGAACTGGACGCAGCGACGGCTTGTGCGCGGCGAGGACGTGATCGCCATTCCGAAGGGGATTCCGCTGCGCCAGGCGGCGATGCTGCGCATCAACCCGCCGACGGCGCAGCTGCTGCTGAGCGACGTGACGACGCTCTCGCCCGGGGACTGGGTGGTGCAGAACGTCGCCAATTCCGCGGTGGGGCGGCTGGTGATCCGGCTGGGCCGGGCGCAGGGCATCCGCACCGTAAACGTGGTGCGGCGGGAGAGCCTGTTCGCGGAGTTGCAGGCGATGGGGGCGGATGCCTGCGTGGTGGATGGGCCGGACCTGGCCGAACGCGTGGCCGTGGCGACGGGCGGGGCGCCCGTGAAGCTCGGCATCGATGCGGTGTGCGGGGAGGCGCTGTCGCGCATCGCCGCCTGCGTGGCGGACGGTGGCGCGGTGGTGACCTATGGCGCGATGAGCGGCGGGCAGCCGGTGATCGACCGGAACGACCTGATGTTCCGGGGGGTGACGCTAAGCGGCTTCATGCTGGGGCGGTTCCTGGGGCGGCGGTCGCTGGCCGAGATCCGCGCGATCTTTGCGGCGTTGGGCGCGGAGATGCTGGCGGGGAAGCTGGATGCGCCGGTGGCGGAGGTGTACCCGATCGAGCGGATCGCCGAGGCGGTGGCGCATGCGCAGCGCGATGCAAAGGGGGGAAAGATCCTGGTGGCGCCGAACGGGGAGATTTAAGTGTCCATCCGGGAACATGGGTAGCGAGTTGAATCGGTTGTGATTTTGACCGACACGGAGGCGACGTCGATGCTTTCGCCATGTGGACGAACGCAAATCGAGCGCGCTACGAGCGTCGTGGCCTGCGCTATCCGAGCGACCTGACCGA
>CAMDAM010000037.1 GCA_945888575.1 Asaia bogorensis
GGCGGCACCTCCGTCGCCGACCTCGACCGCATCCGCAACGTGGCCGCGCGCGTCAAGCGCGAGGTCGAGGCCGGCAACGAGGTGGCCGTGGTCGTCTCCGCCATGTCCGGCGTCACCAACACGCTGGTGAAATACTGCCAGGACCTCTCCCCCCTGCACGACGCGCGCGAATACGATGCCGTCGTCGCCACCGGCGAGAACGTCACCGCCGGCCTCACCGCCATCGCGCTGCAAACCATCGGCGTGGAGGCCCGCTCCTTCGCCGGCTGGCAGATCCCGCTGGTCACAGACGACGCCCACGGCAAGGCCCGCATCGACAGCATCGACGGCGCGACCCTCATCGCCCGCATGCAGGCCGGCCAGGTGCCCGTGGTCGCCGGCTTCCAGGGCATCGGGCCGGACAACCGCATCACCACGCTCGGCCGCGGCGGGTCAGACACCTCGGCGGTCGCACTCGCCGCCGCCCTGAAGGCCGATCGCTGCGACATCTACACCGATGTGGACGGCGTCTACACAACCGACCCCCGCATCGTGCCCAAGGCCCGCAAGCTGGCCAAGATCGCCTACGAGGAAATGCTTGAACTGGCCTCGGTGGGGGCCAAGGTGCTGCAAACCCGCTCGGTGGAACTCGCCATGAAGGAGCGGGTGCGCGTGCAGGTGCTGTCGAGCTTCGGCGAGGAAACGGGGGCCAGCCTGCCAGGCACCCTGGTGGTGGACGAGGAAGAGATCATGGAAAAGGCTCTGGTGGCCGGCGTCGCCTATTCGCGTGACGAGGCCAAGATCACCATTCGCCGGGTGCCAGACCGCCCCGGCATCGCGGCCGCCATCTTCGGCCCGCTGTCGGATGCCAACGTGAACGTGGACATGATCGTCCAGAACGTCTCGGCCGACGCCACCACGGACATGACCTTCACCATCGGCCGCACCGACCTGCCGCGCGCCCAGGCCGTGCTGGCCGAACACAAGGACGAGATCGGCTACACCGAACTCCTCTCCGACCCCGACGTGGCCAAGATCAGCGTCGTCGGCGTTGGCATGCGCAGCCATGCCGGCGTGGCCCGCACCATGTTCTCGGCCCTGGCCGCGAAGGGCATCAACATCCAGGTGATCAGCACCAGCGAGATCAAGGTATCCGTCCTCATCGGCGCCGAGTACACGGAACTGGCGGTGCGGGCCCTGCACACCGCATACGGGCTCGACGCCGCCTGAAGGAAACGTTGCCCGCGCCTCTGCGGAACGTTACCGTATCGTTCTTCTCCCGGCATATCCGGGCGGAACCGGCTGGGAGTGGCTGCGCATGACCGAGATCACCAACGAAGCCCGCGCCGCCGCCCGCGCCCAGCTGGACCGCCTCTGGGCCCGCGGCCGCGACTTCCTCGGCACCGAATTCGCCATCCTGGCCGGTGCGATGAGCTGGGTGAGCGAGCGCCACCTCGTCTCCGCCATCTCCAACGCCGGCGGCTTCGGCGTGATTGCCTGCGGCTCCATGGGCCCCGACCTGCTGGCGCGCGAAATCGCCGCCACCCAGGCGCTCACCAGCAAGCCCTTCGGCGTCAACCTCATCACCATGCACCCGCAGCTCGATGACCTCGTGCGCGTCTGCCTGGAAGCGAAGGTCAGCCATGTGGTGCTAGCCGGCGGCATCCCGCCCGGCGGCGCCGTGCGCGCGGTGAAGGAGGGCGGCGCCAAGCTCATCGCCTTCGCCCCCGCCCTCGTGCTGGCCAAGCGCCTCGTCCGCTCCGGCGCCGATGCCATCATCATCGAGGGCAGCGAGGCCGGCGGCCATATCGGCCCCGTCTCCCTCACCGTCCTGGCCCAGGAGATCCTGCCCCATCTGCGCGACGTGCCGGTCTTCGTCGCCGGCGGCATCGGCCGTGGCGAGGCGATCCTCTCCTACCTGGAGATGGGGGCCTCCGGCGCCCAGCTTGGCACCCGCTTCGCCGCCTCCGCCGAAAGCGTCGCCCACGAAAACTTCAAGAAAGCCTTCGTCCGCGCCAACGCCCGCGACGCCCTGCCCAGCATCCAGCTCGATGAGCGCTTCCCGGTCATCCCAGTGCGCGGCCTGGCCAATGCCGGCACCAAGAAATTCCTGGAACACCAGGCCGAGACCCTCAAGCGCTTCCAATCCGGCGAACTCACCAAGGAAGCCGCCCAGCTCGCCATCGAGCATTTCTGGGCCGGCGCCCTGCGCCGCGCCGTGGTCGATGGAGACGTGGAGACCGGCTCCGTCATGGCCGGCCAGTCCGTCGGCATGGTCACCTCGGTCCAGAGCACCGCCGACATCATTGCGGAGCTGGTGGACCAGGCGGTCACCGCGCTGGCGCTGCGTCACGCCGCCTGAGGCAAACGCCTCCAACTTGACGCAACGACCGCAGGTCGCAATAACCGAACGCAATTTTGCGACCGGAGGCCGCGCCGTGGGCGCGGCACGACAGACATGAACCATTTGAATCGCGCAACCCTCGCCCTGCTGCTGGCAATGGCGGCGCTACCCGCCCGCGCCGCCACCATCGCCGATTTCGCAGCCGACTTCTCCGCCACCACCAACCCCTCCAGCGGCTGGAGCTACGGCTTTCTCAGCACAATCGACAACAGCTTCACCGCTTCCGGCACCGTGACCAACTACGCCGCCGGCGACGTGGTAAAGGCCTGGAGCCCCAACGCCGGCGCCAACACCTTCTGGCCCACCGTTGGCCTCAACACCGGCGCTGCCCCGGCCGCGTTCGGCAACGCCAACGCGGTTCACCTGGCCGCCGGCCAAGGCCTTCTCCACCCCGGCCCCACAGGCGACTTCGCCGCCGCCCGCTACACCGTCGCGGCAGACACCACGGCACTGCTGTCCACCACGTTTTCCGGCATCGACGATGTCGGCACCACGACCGACGTGCATGTGTTGCTGAACGGCATCAGCCTGTTTGACGAAACCGTGGTCGGCTTCGGCACCACGCGCAGCTACAGCGCCACGCTCGCACTGCAGGCCGGTGACATCCTGGACTTCACGGTCGGCTGGGGCACCAACTTCAACTACGTCGACGATTCAACCGGCTTTTACGCCACGCTGGCCTCGGTGGACGTGGCCGAGCCTGCCAGCGCCAGCCTCCTGGTCCTGTCGCTCGCCGGCCTCATGGGCACGCGCCGCCGCACTCCACACGGGTAGCGCCCGCCTCTTTTCGGTCATTCGTCGGAATATTGCACCGCGCCGATTTCGCCCCGCGGCAATCTGCTCTATTCCCCAACCATGTCCACGCCGCGCCGCCTTCTGGCCCGGCTGCGCGACCTCATGGCGCGCGGCACGGCGCCGATGCCGGAGCTTGTCCGCCTTGTCGCGGCCGAGTTGGTCACCGAGGTGTGCTCGATCTACGTCATGCGCCCGGGCGAGGTGCTGGAACTCGCCGCCACGGAGGGCCTGCGGGCCGAGGCCATCGGCACCACCCGCCTGCGCGTCGGCGAGGGCATTGTCGGCCTCGCCGCCGCCACCCAGCTGCCGCAGAACCTGGCCGACGCCCAGAACCACCCCGCCTTTGCCTGGCGCCCGGAAACCGGCGAGGACCACTACGCCTCCATGCTCGCCGTGCCCGTCCGCCGCGCCGGCCGCACCCTGGGCGTGCTCGCCGTGCAGAACCGCACCCCGCGCAACTACGATGCGGATGAGGTGGAGGTGGTGGAGACGGTGGCGATGCTCCTGGCCGAGCTGCTCGCCGCCCACGTGGCCGAAGCCGGTGAGCAGGCCCTGGTCGATACCCTGCCGCGCCGCTTCTCCGCCGTGCCGCTCGCCCCCGGCGTGGCCATCGGCCCGATCCTGGTCAACGGCCCCGCCGCCGCCCCGCGCCGCCTGCTCGCCGAGGACCCCGCCCAGGAACTCGCCCGCCTCGACGCCGCCGTGGTCCGCATGCAGCAGGGCATCGACGACCTGATCGCCGCCGGCCTGCCGGACGCAGCCACCACCAAGCCCGACGCCGTCGCCTCGCGCGAAATCCTGGATGCCTACAAGCTGGTCGCCGCCGACAGCGGCTGGCTGAAGCGCGTCGCCGATGCCGTGCGCGGCGGCCTCTCCGCCGAAGCCGCCGTCCACCGCATCGCCGCCGATCTGCGCGACCGCATGCGCCGCGTGACCGACCCCTATTTGCGCGAACGCCTGGCCGACATCGAGGACATGGTCGGCCGCCTGCTCGCCGCCCTGGATGGTGGGGAGGCAGCGCCCGTCACCCCCGGCGCCATCCTGATCGCCCGCCGCCTCGGCCCCGCGGAACTTCTCGCCTGGCACGCCCGCGGCATCGCCGGCGTGGTGATCGAGGAAGCCACCCCCTCCGGCCACGCCGCCATCCTCGCCCGCGCCCTCGGCCTGCCCGCACTCGCCGCCCCGCGCGGCACGCTGGAAGCCGCCGAATCCGACGACGAGGCGGTGCTGGATGCCGATGAAGGCCAGCTCATCCTGCGCCCGGAACAGGATGTGGTGCGCCACTACCGCCGCGCCCAGGAAGCCCGCCACGCCCGCGCCGCCAACTGGGCCGCCCTGCGCGACCGCCCCACCATCACCGCCGATGGCACCCCCGTCGCCCTCATGCTGAATGTCGGTCTCGCCCTGGAACTGGCCCAGCTCGATGCCACCGGCGCGGCCGGGATCGGCCTGTTCCGCACCGAGATCGCCATGCTCGCCCGCGGCGCCATCGCGGATACCGCCGAGCAGGCCGCCATCTATGCCCGCGTGCTCGATGCCGCCGGCCCGCGCCCGGTGCTGTTCCGCACGCTCGATCTCGGCGGCGACAAGCTGCTGCCCGGCAGCGCGCCGACGGAGGAGAACCCGGCCATGGGCTGGCGCTCCCTGCGCGTCGGCCTTGATCGCCCGGCCCTGCTGCGCCGCCAGCTGCGCGCCCTGCTGCTGGCAGCCGGCGGGCGGGACCTCTCGGTGATGTTCCCCATGGTGGCCACCGTGGCCGAATTCCGCGCCGCCCGCGCCCTGCTGCGCGCCGAAGCCGCCCGCGTCCGCCCCGCCCCCGCCCGCCTCAGCATCGGCACCATGCTCGAGATCCCCGCCCTGATGTGGCAGCTCGATGCCCTGCTGCCGGAGGTGGATTTCATCTCCGTCGGCACCAACGACCTGCTGCAATTCCTCTTCGCCGCCGATCGCGGCACCCCGGGCCTCGCCGCGCGCTACGACCTGCTCTCCGCCCCGGTGCTCGATCTGCTGGCCCAGCTGGTGGAAGCCTGCGCCCGCGCCGGCGTGCCCCTCTCGGTCTGCGGCGAACACGCCGGCCGCCCGCTGGAAGCGCTGGCGATGGTCGGCCTCGGCATCACCTCCCTGTCCATGCCGGCCTCCGGCGTCCTGCCGGTGAAGGCCGCCCTGGCCGCGCTGGACCTGCCCGCCCTGCGCAACCTGCTGGCCGCCCTGCGCCGCACCCGAGACGGCGCCGCCAGCCTGCGCGAGCCCATTGCCGCCTGGGCCCGGGAGCACGGCTTGCCGGTCTAGCCTGGCCTAAAAATGATGCAATTCGTGACATTCCGATGAATCGGGCGATTCAAATAGCTTGCCTGCCAACCTGTGATTCAATCATCAGGAAATGCACCCTGACCCTTTGAAAGACTCAAGCCCCAACTACAAGTCTCGCCTCCACCCCGTACGGGAATGCCCCGCAAGGCCGTTGGCAAGCGCCGCACGTCCGTCTAGAACCCCGTTATGCGGGGGTCCGAAGCCGGAGCGGAGAGGTTTCCGGCAACGTAACGGATTGCGTGGGGTCGTGCTGTTTAATCGCGGAACAAATCGAGGCGGGCGCAACGGTGCTGCCGCGCCGGGTGAAGACGCCACCGAAGAGGCCCGCATCGTCGGCGCCGAGTTGGCTGCGGCGCGTGAACGCCTCGGCTGGGCCCTGCCCGACATCGCCGCCCATCTGCGCATCCGCGCGCCCTACCTTGCCGCCATGGAGCAAGGCCGCCTCAGCGAGTTGCCAGGCAACGCCTATGCCTTCGGCTTCGTGCGAACCTACGCCAAATCGCTCGGTCTGGACCCGGAAGATGTTGCCCGCCGCTTTCGCCCAGACGTGAAGCAGGCCGCCCGCAAGCCTGAACTTGCCTTCCCCTCTCCGGTGCCCGAGCGCGGCATCCCCACCGGCGCCGTGGTCCTGCTCGGCTCCGTGCTGTGCATCGGCGCCTATATCGGCTGGTACAAGGCCAGCGGCGACAAGCCGGGCACCGAGCCCGTCCGCGCCGTGCCGGAACGCCTGGCGGAACTGGCCCCCCAGCCCTCCGTCCCCACACCCCGCCCCGCCGTGGCCGAAACCGCCCCCCTCCCGGGCGCGCCCCTGGCTGCCATTGCCCCCAGCGCTGTCGCCACGGCACCCGCGCCTGCCACCGCCACGCCACCCGCCAGCCCCAGCTCGGCCCAGGCCGCCCTGCCCGACGGCACCCGCATCCTCCTGCGCGCCAAGGCTGAAGCCTGGATCCAGGTCCGCGACCGCCAGGGCCAGGTCCTGCTCAACCGCGTCCTGCGCCCCGGCGAAACCTGGCCCGTCCCGGCCAAGCTCCAACTCCTCCTCACCACCGGCAACGCCGGCGGCACGGAACTCCTGGTCGACGGCACCGCCAGCCCCTCCCTGGGTGCCGACGGCGCCGTCCGCCGCGACCTCCCGCTGGACGCCGATGCCATCCGCGACGGCAAACTCACTCCCACCCTCGCCGCCGCCCCCGCGCCGCGTCCCGTTACCCCGGCGCCGCGGACGCCGTAAGGCAAGGCCAGGGGCTCTGCCCTGGACCCCGCTGGGGCCTTCGGCCCCAGCGGGGTCCAGGGCAGAGCCCTGGCCTTGCCTTCCTCCCTCACGCGCCGCGCGGTATAGGGGCGTGTCAGTTGTCGGAGCAGTTCATGAGCTACCGTCCCTACCAGCACATCGAGCGTCGCAAGTCGCGCCAGATTTTCGTGGGCTCCGTCCCGGTCGGCGGCGGCGCCCCGATCACGGTCCAGACCATGACCAACACCCCCACCACAGATGTGGCCGCCACCGTCGCCCAGATCCAACGCGCCGAGCGCGCCGGCGTGGACATCGTGCGCGTCTCCTGCCCCGACCAGGAGAGTGCCCTGGCGCTGAAGGACATCATCCGCCAGGTGGAAGTCCCGGTCGTCGCCGACATCCACTTCCACTACAAGCGCGCCATCGAGGCCGCGCAAAGCGGCGCCGCCTGCCTGCGCATCAACCCCGGCAACATCGGCAGCTCCGAACGCGTCCGCGAGGTCATCAAGGCCGCCCGCGACCATAATTGCTCCATGCGCATCGGCGTCAACGCCGGCAGCCTGGAAAAGCACCTGCTGGAGAAATACGGCGAACCCAACCCGGAAGCCCTGGTCGAGAGCGCCCTGGAACACGCCAAGATCCTGCAGGACCACGACTTTCACGAGTTCAAGATCAGCGTGAAGGCCAGCGACGTGTTCATGGCCGTCGCCGCCTACCAGCAGCTGGCCGAGGTCTGCGACCACCCGCTGCACATCGGCATCACCGAGGCGGGCGGCAAGCGCACCGGCACGGTGAAGTCCGCCATCGGCCTGGGCAACCTGCTCTGGGCCGGCATCGGCGACACCCTGCGCGTCTCCCTCTCCGCCGAACCGGAGGAAGAGGTGCACGTGGGCTGGGAGATGCTGAAATCCCTCGGCATCCGCCACCGCGGCGTCAAGATCATCTCCTGCCCCTCCTGCGCCCGCCAGGGCTTCAACGTCATCGAGACGGTGGCCACGCTGGAAGACCGCCTGGCCCACATCGAAACCCCGCTCTCGCTCTCCATCATCGGCTGCGTGGTGAACGGCCCTGGCGAGGCGCTGATGACCGATATCGGCGTCACCGGCGGCGGCAACCACCGCCACATGGTCTACAACGCCGGCAAGACCGACCACACCGTGGATGGCCAGAGCATGGTCGAGCACATCGTGGAGCTGGTCGAAGCCAAGGCCAAAACCATCCAGGCCGAGCTGGACGCCCAGAAAGCCGCCGCCCGCGCCGCCGAGTAGCCCGCACCGGGCATGCCGCTTGAAATTGCCATCACCCGCGATGCGGCAAAGGAACTGGCCCGCCTGCCGGCCGCCGACCGCGACCGGGTGGAGCGACGGATCGAAGCCTATGCCGAAGCGCCCGAAGCGCCGGGCCACGACGTGATCCCCCTGGCCGGCGCCCGCGGCCTCTATCGCCTTCGCTCCGGCGACTGGCGCGTGATATTCGAACTGGACGAGGAGAGGATGCGCTTCCTCTCCGTCAAGCACCGCCGGGAGGCATATCGATGACCGCGGACGGCAACGCCCTGGCCCGCGAACTGGAGGAGATGGAGGACCAGCGCGACGCGCTCGGCGCCATGCTCGCCCGCATCCGCGCCGCCAACCAGGAATCCCTCCCCTGGGCCATGGCCAAGCGCCTCTCCGCCGGCGAGCCCCCCCTGCGCGTCTGGCGCGAGCACCGCGGCCTCAACCTGGCCACCCTGTCCGCCCAATCCGGGGTCGCTCCCGCCATCATCACCGCCATCGAACAGGGCGCCGAACCCAGCCTGCGCGATGCCGCCGCCCTGGCCCGCGCCCTCGGCATCGATGCCGAAGACCTCCTGCCCTGGCGGCAGGACTGAAAAAGGACACGACGTGACCGACTCCCAACCCCGCAAGCCCGCCCCCACCAAGGTCCAGCCCGTCCGCGGCACCCACGACCTGATCGGCGAGTCCGCGCGGCGCCATTTCCACGTCATCGAAACCGCCCGCCGCGTCGCCGCCACCTACGGCTTCGACGAGTGGTCCACCCCCATCTTCGAGGAAACCGCCGTCTTCGCCCGCGGCCTCGGGGACACGTCTGATGTCGTCATGAAGGAGATGTATTCCTTCACCGACCGCGGCGGCGAATCCCTCACCCTGCGCCCGGAAGCCACCGCCGGCGTCTGCCGCGCCCTGGTCACCAACGGCCTCACCCAGAGCCTGCCGCAGAAGGTGTTCTACACCGGCCCGATGTTCCGCTACGAACGCCCGCAGAAAGGCCGCTACCGCCAGTTCCACCAGATCGACGTCGAAGTCCTCGGCAGCCCCGAACCCCTGGCCGACGCCGAGGTGATCGCCTGCGGCTGGGCCATCCTCCAGGCCCTCGGCGTCGCGCAGGATGTGGTGCTGGAACTCAACACCCTCGGCGACCGTGAAAGCCGCATGGCCTACCGCGAGGCCCTGATCACCTATTTCTCTGCCCACAAGGAAGCCCTCTCGGAAGACAGCCGCCTGCGCCTGGAACGCAACCCGCTCCGCGTGGTGGACAGCAAGGACCAAGGCGACAAGGCCATCGTCGCCGACGCCCCCACCATCCACCCCTACCTCAACGAACACTCCGCCGCCTTCTACGGCAAGCTGCGCGAGCACCTCGCCCGCATCGGCGTGCCCGTGGTGGAAAACCCCCGCATCGTCCGCGGGCTGGACTACTACAGCCACACCGCCTTCGAATTCGTCACCTCCCAGCTCGGCGCCCAGGGCACCGTCCTCGGCGGCGGCCGCTACGACGGCCTGGTGGAGGAAATGGGCGGCCCCCACACCCCCTGCGTCGGCTGGGCCGCCGGCGTCGAGCGCCTCTCCATGCTCCTCGCCCAGCCCCCCGCCGCCCCCGCCGGCATCGCCGTCATCCCCGCCGCCGAAGCCCAGGAAGGGGCAGCACTCGATATCGTCCAGGCGCTGCGCACCGCAGGCATCCGCGCCGAAATGGCCTACCGCGGCAACCTCAAGCGCCGCATGGAACGCGCCAACAAAACCGCCGCTCACACCGCCATCATCCTCGGCGAATCCGAACTCGCCCGCGGCGTCGCCCAGGTGAAAAACCTCAGCACCGGCGACCAGCAAGAGATCGCACTCAGCGACCTTGCGGCGAAGCTCCGATAGGCAGTAAGGCCAGGGGCCTTGCCCCTGGACCCCACCAGGGACCTGAGGTCCCTGGACCCACATCCTCTTCCGCCTTCGGCGGGGAGGGGCCATCGAGGCGGTTCGAACCACCCGGATGGCCCCTCCCCGCCGAAGGCGGAAAAACGTGAAGGGGTCTGGGGCCGCCGGCCCCAGCGGGTCCAGGGCAGAGCCCTGGCCTTCCTTCCTTTGGATTTCACCGCATGTCGTTGTCGCTCAAGCTAGACCGCATCGTCGCCCGCGCCGAGGAGCTGCGTCATCTCCTCAACGAGGGCATCAACGGCGACGCCTTCACCAAGGCCTCGAAGGAACTCTCCGAAATCGAGCCGGTCGTCGCCCGCGTCGATGAGCTGCGCCACGCCGAACAGGCCCGCGCCGACGCCCAGTCCCTGCTCGAAGACCCCGACATGAAGGAACTGGCCGAGGCCGAGCTCTACGAGCTGAAAGACCGCATCCCCGCCCTCGAACACGAAATCCGCATCGCCCTCCTCCCGCGCGACGAGGCCGACGACCGCTCCGCCATCCTGGAAATCCGCCCCGCCGCCGGCGGCGACGAAGCCGGCCTCTTCGCCGCCGAGCTCTTCCAGATGTACCAGAAATACGCCGCCACCCGCGCCTGGCGGTTCGAGGTGATGGACTACGACGACAGCGGCCTCGGCGGCATCAAGTCCGCCACCGCCGAGATCACCGGCAAATCCGTCTTCGCCCGCCTGAAATACGAATCCGGCGTCCACCGCGTGCAGCGCGTGCCCGCCACCGAAAGCCAGGGCCGCATCCACACCTCCACCGTCACCGTCGCCGTCCTCCCCGAAGCCGAGGAAGTCGACGTCCAGATCAACGAGGAAGACCTGCGCATCGACGTCTATCGGGCGTCAGGCGCCGGCGGCCAGCACGTCAACAAAACCGAAAGTGCGGTGCGCATCACCCACATCCCCACCAACACCGTGGTGGCGATGCAGGAGGAAAAGAGCCAGCACAAGAACAAGGCCAAGGCGATGAAGATCCTGCGCTCACGGATCTACGAAGCCCAACGCGCCAGCCTCCACGCCGCCCGCTCGGCCGACCGCAAAAGCCAGGTCGGCACCGGCGACCGCAGCGAGCGCATCCGCACCTACAACTTCCCCCAGGGCCGCGTCAGCGACCACCGCATCGAGCTCACCCTCTACAAGATCGACCGCGTCATGCAGGGCGACCTCGACCAGTTCATCGACGCCCTCACCGCCGAAGACCAGGCGGCCCGCCTCGCCGCCGAGGAATAACCCCAAGAACTGCGGCAGAAGGGCTCTGCAAGAACCCAGCAGGCGGCAACGCGTCTGCCCCCCCGTCAGCCTTTCCTCGCGCTCACTCGCCGCCCGGCGAACCCGCCCGTCCTCGTTCGCCCGTCGGCAACGCGGGCCTGTTGCGTTCAAGGCGGAACAGCGCCCTCAGCCCGTCAGCGCATCCCACCTCGATCAACCGCCAGCTCGCCAGCGAAAGCGGAAGCAGGATCGCGAACGTCAGGATCGGATATGCGGCGAGATTGACCAAGCCGTGCGGATCGTCGCCGAATAGCAGTTTCAGAATGCGCCGCGCCCCGCCGAGCGCCACGTTCTGCCACAGGTAGAAGCTGTAGCTGACGGTGCCCAGCACCTGCAGCGGCCGGCCGGTGAGAAACACACCCAGCGCCCCGCCCCCGGCAACAATGCCGCAAAACCCGAAATACAGGCAGGCCACGGACAGCACGGCAATGAACACCCGCGCATCCAGCAGCCAGTCCCACAGATGGGTCTCGATCAGGGATGTGGGGCTCAGCGCCTGCATCAGCGCCCATCCTGCAAGGAACGCCAAGGTCATCGGCACGGGATATCGCGCCAACCCGGCACTCGCCACCGCCCCCCGGCATCCCACCAGCACGCCGACCAGGAACGGAATGGCCCGCGGATAGACGATGAAGAACGTCGCCGCAGCCACCAGCAGAACCATGTAGCCCAGTCGGCTGCCTCTGGCCTGAAGCGCCAGCCACAGCGCGCAGCCGAAGTAGAACACGAACTCGTAGCTGAGCGTCCATGTCGCCGGATTGATGATCGGCACCGGAAGGATGCCAGGCAAGGCCAGCATGTTCGCCACCGCCAACAGCGCCAGCGCCTCACCCGGCAGCAGCCAGATCGTCCGCTTGCCATCCAGCAACCCGAACAGGATGCTCACCAGCACCACAACGCACAAAAGCGGCAGGATTCGCAGCGTCCGGTCCCGCAGGAATGTTGCCGGGCGCGCCGCGCGGCCAAGTGCCTGAACCATGACATAGCCGCTGACGCAGAAGAAAAGCTCGACCCCGTACTCTAGAATCCGGATAACAAACATTCCGGAT
This sequence comes from Asaia bogorensis, assembly GCA_945888575.1. Lineage (GTDB taxonomy): Bacteria > Pseudomonadota > Alphaproteobacteria > Acetobacterales > Acetobacteraceae > CAMDGX01. The sequence continues at coordinate 12,234 of CAMDAM010000037.1, forward strand.
TTGGTTTGCACAAAGGAGTAGATCGGCCATTCCACAAACAGGGCGTGGAACACCATCAACTGGGCCGCAAACAGCCCACGTGCACCATGTACGTATGGATTGATGGCAGCCCCGCCCGTGTGCCGGGCATTCAGGAACAACGTCGCCAAAGGTCAAGCCATTCCCGTATCGTCCTAGTAACCCTAAGCTCGGCCGCCCTCGTCCGCAAGGTAACCAAAGACCCAGCAGGCCTACCCCAAACCCACTTTCACCAACCGATCCAGCAACGGAAACCGCGCGTCCAACCACGCATTCCCCCGCTCGAACATCGGGTCCTGCCCCCCAGCCCGCATCCCCCCGCCCGAACCCTCGCCGTAGCCGCTGTAGAGCCGGTCCACCACCTCCATCCCCTCCACCACCCGCCCGAACGGCGCGAACCCCGGCTCCCAGTCGTTCTGCACGGCATTATCGCCCAGGTTCACGAACACCTGCGCCGCCCGCGTCCCCGGCCCGGTATTGGCAAACGCCACGAACCCCCGCGTGTTCGATTGCACCAGCACGTCATCCGCGATCACCCGCCCCCGCCACGCCCGCGCCACCACAGGGTCGCCCGCAATCCCGAACTGCACCCACTTCCCCGCCACGGCACGAAAAAACCGCGAGTCGTCGTAGTAGCCACACGACACCAGCGAAAAAAACCGATCCGCCCCCAACGGCGCCCAGGCCCGAACCACCTCAATCGCAAACCTCCCGGCGGAGGTCTCCACCAAGGCCACGAAACGCTCGGGTGCGGTCATATCCTCAAGCAAGGAAGGTCTTCTTTTTTCTGAAGAAAAAAGAAGCAAAAAAGACTTCACCCGTTTGCACCCACGCCTCCCAGTCAATATCAAAAGCCTTCGTCACCAAGAAGACACGGCAGCAGAACACCACCTCCGTGCCTTCTCCGCGCCCTCCGTGCCTCCGTGGTGACTCTTGCTTTCTTGCTTCGCTACCGCCCCGTAAACCGCGGCTTCCGCTTCTCCCGAAACGCCGTCGTCCCCTCCGCATAATCCTCCGTCAGCGCACTCAGCACGTTCTGGTCCGGGTCCATATGGCTCACCGAATCTGCCAGCGCGAAGGCCACCTTGTTCACCGTCGTCTTGCTCATCCGCACCGGCAACGGCGGCTGTTCGGCAATCCGCGAAGCGAACGCCATCGCCGCCTCCAGCGTCGCCCCATCGTCCACCACCTCCTCCACCAACCCCCACGCCAGCGCCGTCTCCGCCGAAATCCGGTCGCTCGCCAAAATCACCGCCTGCTTCGTCCGCGCCGGCCCCATCAGCGCCACCATGCGCGGGATGGAGCCCCAGGACATGTTCATCCCCAGCTCCACCTCGGGAATCCGGAAATGCGCCCCCCGCCCGCAAAACCGAAAATCCAGCGAAACCGCCAGCGCCGCACCACCCCCGATCGCGAACCCCTCGATCGCCGCAATCGTCACCTGCTCCATCCGCTCCCACGCCGCGCACATCTTTGGCCCGCTGCGCTGCCGATGAATGCGCTCCGCCACGGAGGCATCCGGCCGCCGCTCCGCATCCTTCAGGTCGGCCCCGGCGCTGAACGCCGTCCCGTTCCCGGTCAGGATCACCACGGAGGTCTCCAGATCGTCCTCGAAACTCTCCGCCGCCCGCCGCAACTGCCGCATCGCCTCGGTCGAAAGCGGATTGGCCCGGATGCCCCGGTCGAACCGCACCACCGCAATCCGCCCGTTCGGCCCCAGCCCCTTCTCGATGCTGATGAACGCGTCCGCCATGTCCCGCCCCCCGAATGCACTGAAAACCTAAGCCACCCCGCCCCACCCCGAAAGCCACCCCATCTCCGGCTACGTACGTAGTTATTTTTTCTTGCCATCACTAACACAATGCGGCATGATCCTCTCCATGCAGCACACCCCTTCAACCCCCCTGGCGGACGCCTTCGCGGGCCTACGCCACAACTGCGCCCAAATGTCCCCGCACGCCCTCGCCATCGCCCTGCTGCTGCGCCTGCTCGCCTCGCTCGAATCCCTCGCCCGCGCCTGGAAGCACCCCGCCCGCCCCCGCCGCCTCTACCACCGCGGCAAGGGCCCCTCCGTCCGGGACTGGATGGCCCCCTGCCATCCCACGCGCAAACTGCGCCCCGCCGCACCCCCGCCCCCGCACTGCCCCCACGCCCGAACTGTGCGCGCGCCGCCCCTGCGCGCCCCCACAACCAACGCAGCCACGCCCGGCCTCCGCCCGGCGCCCGTCCTGCGCCCCTCCCTTCTCCCGTAACGCCGTCCCACCAGGCCCGCCCGGGCCAAAAACACCCCATCCCGGGGGCACCCCACCCACGACTCAATCATTCCACCATCAAAACACTCCCTCCCCTGGCCAACCCCACCCACCCCGCCTAGGCTCCGCCCAACCACGAAGGGGAGACCACCATGGACCTGCAACTCGCCGGCAAGCGCGCCCTCATCACCGGCGGCTCCAAGGGCATCGGCCGCGCCACCGCCGAAGTCCTCGCCGAGGAAGGCATGGACCTCCTCCTCGTCTCCCGCTCCGCCGACGTGCTGGAGGAAACCGCCAACAGCATCCGCCGCACCCGCCAGGTCCAGGTCGAAACGCTGGCCGCCGACCTCTCCCAGGAATCCGAAGTCCTCCGCCTCGCCGCGCACGCCGGCGAGATCGATGTCCTGGTCAACAACGCCGGCGCCATCCCCCCCGGCACCGTCCTCAGCGTCGACAACGAAACCTGGCGCAAGGCCTGGGACCTCAAGGTCTTCGGCTTCATCTCCCTCTGCCGCCAGCTCTACCCGCACATGGCCGCCCGCAAATCCGGCGTCATCGTCAACGTCATCGGCGCCGCCGGCGAGAAATTCCCCCCCGGCTACATCGCCGGCGCCGCCGGCAACGCCTCCCTCATGGCCTTCACCCGCGCCCTCGGCCACGGCTCGCAGAAGGATGGCATCCGCGTCGTCGGCATCAACCCCGGCGCCACCGAAACCGAACGCCAAACCATGCTCCTCCGCCACCGCGCCCAAACCGAACTCGGCGACGCCAACCGCTACCCCGAACTCCTCGCCAACAACCCCTTCGGCCGTATCGCAACCCCGCATGAGATCGGCTACGCGGTCGCCTTCCTGGCCAGCCCGCGCAGCGGCTACACGACCGGTACGATCCTCACGATTGATGGCGGAGCATAAGAAAGCGGTTCTTTTTTGAAAAAAAGAACCCAAAAACTTTCATACCTTTGCGCCGAGGCTATCCCCCGCGCAAAGGTATGAAGTCTTTTTGCTTCTTTTTCTTCAGAAAAAGAAGACTCTTGCTTACCTGTTCGCTCCAGGCACCCACAGCACATCTCCGGCCCCCTTGCCGTTCAGCCATCGCCCCAGCACGAACAGATGGTCCGACAATCGGTTGAGATAGCGGACCACCGCCGGGTTCACCTCCTCCACGTGCGAAAGCGCGACCACCCGCCGCTCCGCCCGCCGCACCAGCGTCCGCGCCAGGTGGGCATGCGCCGCCCCGGCCGTGCCGCCCGGCAGCACGAAGCTCTTCAAAGCCGGCAGCGCGGCGTTCATCTCGGCCACCTCGGCCTCCAACCGCAGGGAAGGCGCATCCGTCAGCCGCAGCCGCTCGCCGGCCGCACCTGGCACACAGAGATCCGCGCCCACGTCGAAAAGGTCGTTCATGATGCGCCCCAGCATCGCATCCGCCTCGCCATCGCAATGCAGCCGCAGCATCCCCAGCGCCGCATTGGCCTCGTCCACCTCGCCATAGGCCTCCACCCGCAGCGCATCCTTCGGCACCCGCGTGCCATCGCCCAGCGATGTCTCGCCAGTGTCCCCGCCCCGCGTCACCACCCTGTCGATCCGTACCATCGCCGCCACTCCCGTAGGTTCAGATCAATTTGAACTCGATCTCGATTTCCACAATGTCCTGAACCAGCTTTCCGTCCCGCTTGGCCGGCGTGAACTTCCAGGTCAGCGCCTGCTCCCGCGCCGCCCGGTCCAGCACGGCAGAACCGGAAGACTTCACCACCAGCGCATTGGCCACCCGCCCGGTGGTATCCACCAACAGCTGCAGCTTCACCGTGCCGGCTTCCAGCTTGCGCGCCGCCTCCAGCGGATAGCCCGGCATCCGGTTCCCGTTATCCTGCGTGGCGGCACGGAACCGGTTGCTTTCGGGGTCCAGCAGGTCGGCATGCGGCGGCTTGCCGGCATCCCCCAGCCGCACCGCCGGCGGCGCGCCGGCACGCGGCGGCGGCGCGGAAGGCAGCGCGATCCGCGGCAGCGGCGGCGCCGGGGGCAGCTCGGGCGCCGGCGCCACAACCGGCGGCGGCGGCAAGGGCGGTAATGGGGGCAACGGCGGCGCCGTCTCCTCCGGCTCCTCCGGTGGTGGCGGCTGTTCCGGCTGCGGCGGGGGGGCGGCCTCGGCCACCGGTTCCTCCTTCTGCTCCGGCTGCGGCGGCACCGGTGGTTCCGGCGAAGGGCTCGCCTCCTCGTCCTTCTCCGGCCGCACCGTTTCGCCGCCCTCGCCCAGCACCACTTCCACGATCGCCGGCTCCAGCGGCGCCTCCGCCAGCTTGCGCCCCACCAGGCCCGGCCCCAGCAGCAGCGCCAGCCACAGCGCCGCATGCAGCAGCAGGGAGGCAACACCCCATAACCGCAGCCGCGCCGCCCCCGTCACGGCGGTAATAGCCCCGGCCGAGGGCTCAACCCGAACGGCAGCCCGAATGCCGAAGCCGCCGCCGGCAGCACGTCTGCCGGCACGCCATCCGCCACGATCCGCCCGCCATCCACCACAACCATCCGGGTCGCATGGTGCAGCGCCAGCCCGATATCGTGCAGCACCGCCACCACGCAGGCTCCCGCCACCGCCCGCCCGCGCAGCAGCGCCATCACCTCATGCGCCGCCGCGGGATCCAGATCTGCCGCCGGCTCATCCAGCAGCAGCACCGAAGGCGCCCCCGCCAGCACCCGCGCCAGCATCACCCGCCGCTGCTGCCCACCCGACAGCCGGTCGATCCGCGCACCCCGCAACGCCGAAAGCCCACACGCTGCGATCGCGTCTTCCACCGCCCCACCACCGTCATCGCCATGCGGCACCCGCCCCAGCGCCACCACCTCCGCCACCGTCATCCCCCAAGCGCAGCGAGCCCCCTGCGGCAGCCACGCCACCCGCAACGGATCGGGCCGCCCGCCCGGCAGCAGCCCCGCCAAGCCACGCAGCAACGTGGACTTCCCCGCCCCATTCGGCCCCACCACCGCCACCAACTCACCCGGCCCAGCCTGGAACCGCACATCGTGCAGCACCGTCCGCCCCGCCAGCGCCACGCTGCCGGCAAACGCGATCATGCCGCCACCCGCCGTGCGATCCGCACCAGGAAGGGCGCGCCCAGCAGCGCCGTCAGCACCCCCAACGGCGGCTCCTGGCTCAGCGGCAGCACCAGCGGCGCCACCCGCGCCACCCAGTCCGCCGCCAACAGCAACGCCGCCCCGCCCAACGCCGAAGCCCCCAGCAACGCCGAGGGCCGCTCGCCCAGCACCGGACGCAGAAGATGCGGCACAACCAGCCCCACGAACCCGATCCCGCCGCCCACCGAAGTCGCCGCCCCCACCGAAAGCGCCACACCCGCCGCCGCCAGCGCCAGCGTGCGCGAGACAGGCACGCCAAGACTCGCCGCCACCTCCTCCCCCAGCGCCAGCGCATCCAGCCGCCGGCCCAGCCGCAGCAGCAGCGCGCCCCCCAACAGGATCGGCGGCGCGGCCATCGCCACATGCAGCGGCGCCCGGTCGGCCAGCCCGCCCATCAGCCAGAACGTCGCCTCCGCCAGCGCATAGGGATTGGGCGCCAACGACAGCGCCAGCACCTGCAGCGCCGAGGCGATCGCCGCGATCGCCACCCCCGCCAGCACCAGCGCGGTGGCCGACAGCGTCCGCCCCGCCAGCGCGAACAGCAGCGCGCAACCGGCCCCCGCCCCCAACAGCCCGGCCAGCGGCACCGCGACGATGCCGAGCCCCCAATAGAACGCCGCCACCGCCCCCACGCCCGCGGCACCCCCGATGCCCAGCAGCGCGGGATCAGCCAGCGGGTTGCGCAACGCCCCCTGCAGCACCGCGCCCGACAGCCCCAGCGCACCGCCGACCAACGCCGCCAGCACCACCCGTGGCGCCCGCAACTCCCACAGCACCGCCGCATCCGCCAGGCCCAGCCCGGCACTGCCCGTCAGCAGGCCGAGCACGGCGAGCGCCAGCACGGCCAGGGCTAGCGCGATCCTCATTGCGCCAGCAACGCCACGGCGCGTGCCGTCCATGGCCCGCCGCAGATCGTCAGCGCCGCCGGCACCTCGCGGCGCGGATGACTGGCGAGCAGCGGATGGGCCAGGAACTCCGTGGCGCGAGAGGGGGTGGGCGGCGCCGGTGCCACCACCAGCAACACCTCCGGCCGCCACGCCAGCGCCTCCAGCCCCATCGCGCGGCCATCCGAGGCGTTCGCATACACCGCCGCCCGCAAAACGGCATCACGCAGGCTGCCCGGCGCGGCGGTGAGGCCACGTGGCTCCAAAGCGATCGCGAGGCGGCGGGGCAGGGCGGGGGGAATATCGAAGCCCGCCAGCAGCGTCTCCCCCCGCGCGGGCACGCCGAGCAGGGCGGCGATCTGGCGCGTGGTGGCGCGGATGGCATCGAAGCTGTCCGGCAGCGCGATCCGTTCCACGCGCACGCCCCGGCGCGCCAGCGCGGCCAGCGTCACCTGCGCTCCCCAGGGGGCGGCGAGCACGAGATCGGGCCGCAACGCCAGCACCGCCTCCGCATCCGCGCGCACGGTGGGCACGGCGCGGGCGGCCTCGACCATCACGGAGAGCGTGGGATCGCGGGCGAGATGCGTCACCGCCGCCGCCTGCTCCGGCGCCAGGGCCAGAAGGTACTGGTCGGTGCAAAGATTGAGCGACACCACGCGCTGAGCCGCAGCGGGGAAGGCGACAAGAACGGCAAGCAGGACGGCGGCGGCCGGCCGCTTCACAGCACCAGCACGCCCTGGTGCTTGGCCTTGCCCTCGGGTTCCACATGGATGGTGATCATCAGCCCTTCCATCTCCGTCTTCAGCGCCGCCTCGATCCGGTCGCAGATCGCGTGCGCGTCGGCGACCGTCATCAGGGCGGGGACGACGAGGTGGAATTCCAGGAAGGTCAGCCGCCCGGCATGGCGCATGCGCAGGTCATGCGCCTCGATCGCGCCCTCCGCGTGCACGCCGACCAGCTCGCGGATGCGCGCCACGATCGCCGCCGCCGGTGCCTCGTCCATCAGCCCGCCGACCGAGGCGCGGATCACCATGGTGCCGGAGACCAGAATATAGAGCGCGGTGGCCGCGGCCAGCAGCGGGTCGAGCCACCAGATGCCGGAGGTGACCGCGAGCGCGAAGCCCAGCAACACGCCGGCGGAGGTGACCACGTCGGCCAGCAGGTGCTTGCCGTCCGCGGCCAGCGCCGGGGAGCGCAGGCGGCGGGCAGCGCGCACCAGCACCAGCCCCCAACCAAGATTCAGCACCCCGGCGGCGAGGTTCAGCGCCATGCCCTGCCACGGCGCGGTGATCGCCTTGGGCGCCTGCACCGCCTGCCAGGTCTCCTGCAGGATCACCAGGGCGGCCACCACGATCAGCACGCCCTCGATGACGGCGGCGAAGAATTCCGCCTTGTCGTGGCCGTAGGGGTGGTCGGCATCGGCCGGGCGGGCGGCCAGGCGCAGGGCGACGAAGGCGGCGAGCGAGGCGGCCACGTTCACCACGGATTCCGCGGCATCGGAGAACAGGGCGGCCGAATCCGTGATCCACCAGGCCGCGGTCTTGAGGGCCAGCACGGCCAGGCCGATGGCAATGCTGCCGGCCGCGATGCGCTCCGCCTGTCTCATCCGAATCCCTGCAGGTAGCTCAGCGGCGCGGCTGTAGCATGATGAAGGCCTGCTGGCGCGCATAGGAGAACCACAGGCGGCGCGGGGCGAGGTAGTCCATGCCCAGGATCATGTCGATCCGGTCCATGCCGCTGTCGGTCACGATGACGGGGGTATTGCGCCCGGTCTCCGGCCCGATCTGCAGTTCCGGCAGGCGCACCCGGCGGGCCTGCACGGGCTGGGGGCCGACGCCGCGCACCATCACGGGCTGGCCGGCCTCCAGCTCCGCCGGGCCCACGCCGGCCGCTGCGGCGGCGCGGGCGGTGATGGTGATGGCCTGGGCGCCGGTATCGAGCAGGGCGCGCAGCTCCTGTCCGCCCGCACGCACCCGCAGGTTCACCCGCGGCGGGCGGGAGAAATCGGCGGGCAGGGAGATGAAGGGTTCGCTCCAGGGCGGGATGATGGTGTCGCCGCACACGGTGCCGGCATAGAGCGTGATCTTGCGGCCGGGCAGGTCGAGATCGACATCGAAGGCGCTCAGAACAAGAGCCGGCAGCAGCCCGTCGATCGGCGTGCCGCCGACGCTGCCCAGCGCGTGCGGCGTGGCGAGCACGGGGTGATCGGGGATGGACAGCCCGGCCAGCTCCATGCGGCGCACCCGGGCGGCGAAGCTGGTGACCATGCCGCCGGCGCCGGCACCGCGCTGGATGTTGCGCGGATCGAATTCCAGCCCCACGCGGCGGGCGGCGGCCTCTGTCAGCACGGTGCGCTCGGCGCCGGTATCCAGCACCATCGTGGCCGGCGCGCCGTTCAGCCGCACATCCACCAGCGGGATGTTGTTCACCAC
>CAMDAM010000038.1 GCA_945888575.1 Asaia bogorensis
ATCGGCGAGTGCGGCCAGGGTGAAATCAGGCGAAGCAGCGATGGCGGGCAGGTGCGACTTCCGCGCGATCTGTCCCAGCCCGACGATGCCGATGCGAATGGTCATGGTGCGGCCTCATGGATCGAGAGGAAAGAATCTTCTTTTTCTGAAGAAAAAGAAGCAAAAAGACTTTTGTCCATTTGCGCCCGATCCGGGATGGCTAGACCGGGCGCCGGTCGTAAAAGTTTTTTGGTTCTTTTTTTCAAAAAAGAACCCCTTCCCTAAAGCGACGTGAACCCATCATCCGCCACCATGACAGACCCGTTGATGAACCGCGCCGCCTCGCCCGAAGACAGCAACAGCAGCAGCCCATCCAGGTCCCGCGCCTCGCCCATCCGCTTGCGCGGCAAGGAGCCGACCCACTTCCCGCCCGCCTCGGTCTTGAGGAAATCGGCGCTGATCTCGGTGGCGATGTAGCCAGGCGCGATGGCGTTGGTGTTGATGCCGTGCCGCCCCCATTCGCGCGCCATGGCATGCGTCATCTGGATCAGCGCCGCCTTGCTCATGCCGTAGGTGGAGAGCTGCCCGATCGCGCGCATGCCGGCGATGGAGGCGATGTTGACGATCCGCCCCTCGCGCTTGGCCGCCATCATCTGCTTCGCCGCCGCCTGGGACAGGAAGAACGCGCCCTTGAGGTTGGTATCCATCACCGCGTCGTAGTCATCCTCCGTCACGGCCTCCAGCTTCGCCTGGATCGAGATCCCCGCGTTGTTTACCAGGATGTCGATCGGCCCGAGCCCGGCCAGCACTGCCTCCGCACCCGCGTGAACGGAAGCGACGGAGGCCACGTCCATCCCCACCGCCAGCACCTTGGCCCCGCCGGCGCGCAGTTCGGCCGCCAACGCCTCCAGCCGCTCCACCCGCCGCGCCGCCAACGCCACCTTCGCCCCGGCCGCGGCCAGCACGCGGGCAAACCGCTCACCAAGCCCGGAGGACGCGCCGGTAACCAGCGCGACCTTCCCCGCGATATCCCCGAACATCAGCCGGCCGCCCAGGAGGAGGCCGCTGTGGGCAGCCCGAGCCGGGTGCGCGCCGCGGCGTATTCGGCCGCCAGCCGGTCCACCAGCTCGCCCGCGCCCACCACTTCCTTCACCGCGCCGATGCCCTGGCCGGAGCCCCAGATATCCTTCCACGCCTTCGGCTTGTTGTCGGCGAAGCTCATCTGGCTCTTGTCGGCCACCGGCATGTTGGCGGGATCAAGCCCGTTCTTCACCAGCGTCGGGATCAGGTAGTTGCCGTGCACGCCGGTGATCGCGTTGGTGTACAGAATGTCCTGCGCCGAGCTGTCCACGATCATCTGCTTGTAGCCCTCGGCCGCATTCGCCTCGTGCGTGGCAATGAACGCGCTGCCGATATAGGCCACGTCCGCCCCCGCCGCCTGCGCCGCCAGCACCGCGCCGCCATTCGCGATGGAGCCCGAGAGCGCCACCGGCCCATCGAACCACTCGCGGATTTCCTGCAGCAACGCGAACGGCGAAAGACTGCCGGCATGCCCGCCCGCGCCAGCCGCCACCGCGATCAGCCCGGTGGCGCCCTTCTCGATCGCCTTCTTCGCGAAGGTGTTGTTGATGATGTCGTGCAGCGTGATCCCGCCATAGGCCTTGGTCGCCGCATACACATCCTCTCGCGCGCCCAGCGAGGTGATGATGATCGGCACCTTGAACTTCACCGTCTGCTCCAGATCGTGCTCCAGCCGCACGTTGGAACGGTGCACGATATGGTTCACCGCGAAGGGTGCTGCCGGCCGGTCGGGATACTTCGCGTTGTGCTCGCCCAGTTCCGTGGTGATCCGGTCCAGCCACTCCGCCAGCGCTTCCGCCGGCCGCGCATTCAGCGCCGGGAAGCTGCCCACGATCCCCGCCTTGCACTGGGCAATCACCAGGTCCGGATTGCTCACGATGAACATCGGCGAGGCGATGACGGGAATGCGCAGGTGCTGAAGGATCGGGGGCAGGGACATCTGGGGCTCGTTTCCGTTGGTTTCCCCAGACCATGCCAGAAGGCAAGGCAGGGGCCAAACCCACCCCGCTTGCGCCACCCCCCACCGACGCGCGAAAATGCCCTCAACCTAGGGAGCAACCGCCATGGACCTCAGCTTCACCCCCGAAGAGCTCGCCTTCCGTGACGAGTGCCGCAAATTCTTCCGCGAGGAATTCCCCGAAGCCATCCGCCGCAAGGTGCTCGATGGCCAGCACCTCTCGAAGGACGAAATCGTCACCGCCCATCGCGTGCTGAATGCCAAGGGCTGGGCCACGCCGCACTGGCCGGTGGAATGGGGCGGCAAGACCTGGTCGGCCGTGCAGTACTATTTCTACCAGGATGAGATGCAGCAGGCCGGCGTGCCCTCGCCGCTCGCCTTCAACACCTCCATGGTCGGCCCGGTCATCGCCCAGTTCGCCAGCGAGGACATCAAGCAGCGCTTCCTGCCCGCCACCGCCAATCTCGACATCTGGTGGTGCCAGGGCTTCTCCGAGCCCGGCGCCGGCTCCGACCTCGCCTCGCTGCGCACCAAGGCCGAGAAGCGCGGCAACACCTGGGTGATCAACGGCCAGAAAACCTGGACCACGCTCGCCCAGCACGCCGACTGGATCTTCGTGCTCTGCCGCACCGATGCCACCGCGAAGAAGCAGGAAGGCATCAGCTTCATCCTGGCCGACATGAAGACCCCCGGCATCACCCGCCGCCCCATCCAAACCATCGATGGCGGCCATGAGGTGAACGAGATCTTCTTCGACGAGGTCGTTGTCCCCGAGGAAAACCTGGTCGGCGAAGTGAACAAGGGCTGGGACTACGCCAAGTTCCTGCTCGGCAATGAGCGCACCGGCATCGCCCGCGTCGGCTTCTCCAAGGCCCGACTCAAGAAGATCCGCGAACTCGCCGCCCTCGAAAGCGTCGGCGAGCAGCGTGTCATCGACGACCCGAAGTTCATCGAGAAGCTCACTTCCACCGAAATCCGCCTCAAGGCGCTGGAAATGACCCAGCTGCGCGTGGTCGCCAACGACCGCGGCCGCGGCGGCCGGCCCGATCCCGCCAGCTCCATCCTCAAGCTGGAAGGCTCGGTCATCCAGCAGCTCACCACCGAATTGCTGATGGACGTGGTCGGCCCCTACGTGATGCCGTTCGCGGAATCCGATGAAGGCAGCGGCCGCAACGAGATGGGCTGGGGGCCGGAATACGCTGCCCAGTCGGCGCCCGCGTATTTCAACAACCGCAAGGTCTCGATCTACGGCGGCTCCAACGAGATCCAGCGCAACATCATCGCCAAGGCGATCCTTGGGTTCTAGAAGCAAGGAAGCGGTTCTTTTTTGAAAAAAAGAACCAAAAAACTTTTATCCATTTGCCCGGCAACACCATCCGGGCAAATGGATCAAGGCACCCAGGCTTCCTTCCTGCTCTCCGTTCAGGACATACGCACATGGACTTCGACCTCAGCGACGACCAACGCCTTCTGAAAGACAGCGTCGATCGCCTGATCGCCGACCGCTACGCCTTCGAATCCCGCAAGAAGATCATGGCCGAGCCCGGCGGCTGGTCGCGCGACATGTGGGCCCAGTTCGCCGAGCTCGGCCTGCTCGGTCTGCCCTTCCCGGAAGCCCAGGGCGGCTTCGGCGGCGGCCCGGTCGAGACCATGCTGGTGATGGAAGCCATCGGCCGCGGCCTGGTGCTGGAACCCTTCCTCCCCACCGTCATCCTCGGCGGTGGCCTCATCCAGGCGGCCGGCAGTGCCGAGCAGCAGAAAACCCTCCTGCCGCAGATCGCCCAGGGCAAGAAGACCTATGCCTTCGCCCAGGTCGAGCGCAGCAGCCGCTACAACCTGGCGGACGTGCAAACCACCGCGAAGCAGGATGGCGGCAGCTGGATCATCAACGGTGAAAAATCCGTCGTCATCGCCGGTGACACCGCCGACACGTTGATCGTGACCGCCCGCACCGCCGGCGGCCGCTTCGACCGCGGCGGCATCGGCCTGTTCCTGGTGAATGCCAAGGCCCAGGGCGTCACCATCCAGGGCTACCCCACCCAGGATGGCACCCACGCCGCCGAAATCCGCTTCGACAACGCCCGCGCCGAAGCCGTCCTCGGCGACCCCGCCGGCGGCCTCGCGGCGGCGGAGCTGGTCACGGACCAGGCCATGGCCGCCATCTGCGCCGAGGCCGTCGGCCTGATGCACGAAATGCACGTCTCCACCGTGGACTACATGAAGACCCGCAAGCAGTTCGGCCGCGCCATCAGCGAGTTCCAGGTGCTCCAGCACCGCTCGGTGGACATGTTCGTGGCGCTGGAACAGGCGCGCAGCATGTCCATCTTTGCCACCTTCGCCGCCAGCGAAACCGATCCCGCCATCCGCAGCCGCAACATCTCGGCCGCCAAGGTGCAGATCAACAATTCCGGCAAGCATATCGGCCAGGAATGCGTCCAGCTGCATGGCGGCATCGCCATGACGATGGAATACAAGGCCGGCCACTACTTCAAGCGCATGACCATGCTGGAGCAGCTCTTCGGCGACACCAACACCCACCAGGCCAAGGTCGCCAAGGCCGGAAGCCTATTCTAACCGCTATTTGATGCGGAGAGACTGGGTCTCTCCGCATCAAACAAACAAAAGTTTTTTGGTTATTTTTTTCAAAAAAGAACACGCTTCCTGCCCGAACGGAGGAACCCCAAGATGACCGGCCAACTCACCGGCGCCGAATGGCTCGCCCGCGCCATCGCCTCCACCGGCACGGAGCATGTGTTCTTCATCGACAGCGTCATCCGCCGCACCCTGATCCAGCTGGAGCAGGTGGGCGTGAAGCGTGAGCTGGCCCACACCGAATCCGGCGTGGCCTACATGGCCGATGGCTACGCCCGCATCACCGGCAAGGCCGCCTTCTGCTTTGCCCAGTCCGTGGGTGCGGCCAACCTCGCCGCCGCGCTGCAGGATCCCTGGCTTGCCCGCGTGCCCGTGGTGGCCATCACGGGCCGCAAGGTCCCCGGCCAGCAGCACGCCAACGCCTACCAGGAAGTGGACCACCACGCCCTGTTCGGCCCGGTCACGAAAATGACCGCCGATGTCGCCACCGCCGCCGACCTCCCCCGCCTGCTGCGTCAGGCCATCCGCACCGCCACCGCCGGCACCCCGCGCCCCACCCATCTCGATCTCTTCGGCCTCTCAGGCGAAGTCGTCGAACTCGGTCAGGTCGCCGAGGCCCCGGTCATCGACCCCGCTTTGCTGCGCACCCCCGCCCACCGCCCGGTCGCGGCGGCAGACGATATCGAGCGCGCCGCCAAGGCCCTGCTCGCCGCCCGCCGCCCCGTGATCGTCGCCGGCGACGGCGCCGCCCTCTCCGGCTGTGGGCCGGAACTGCTCAAGCTCGCCGAAGCCATCGCCGCCCCCGTCGCCACCGCATTGGGCGCCCGCGGCATCATCCCCACCCGCCACCGCCTCGCCGTCGGCGTGGTAGGCAACTACGCCGCCCCGCCCGCCAACAAAGTCGTCCACGGCGCCGACCTCGTGCTCTATGTCGGCTGCGACACCGGCGACCAGGTCACCCACACCTGGCGCGTCCCCGCGCCCGACACGCAAACCATCCAGATTGACATCGACGCCACCGAGCTCGGCCGCAACTTCGCCAATTGCCTGGGCCTGAACGGCGACCCGAAGGCCACCCTCGCCGCCCTGGCCGCCGCCATCGGCAAGCCCCAGCGAGACACCGCCTGGGCCGACCAGTCCGCCGCCCTGATGGCCGAATGGCGCGTCTCCATGGCGCCGCACTTCAACAGCAACGCCAACGCCATCCGGCCGGACCGCCTCTGCGCCGAGATCGAACGCGCCCTGCCGGCCGACGGCATCCTGGTCGCCGACACCGGCTATTCCGGCATCTGGACCGGCACCTGCATCGAGTTCAACGGGGCAGGGCAGACCTATCTGCGCGCCGCCGGCTCGCTCGGCTGGTCCTACGCCGCCGCCCTCGGCGCCAAGCTCGCCGCCCCCCAGCGCAAGGTTGTCACCTTCTCCGGCGACGGCGCCTTCTACTACCACCTGGCCGAGCTGGAGACGGCCCGCCGCCGCGGCATCGCCACCGTCACCGTCATCAACAACAATTCCGGCTTCGGCCAGGGCTGGCCCAACCTCGTGCGCCAGCAGGGCAACCTCCCCGGCAACCCCGCCGAGATGCTGCGCTTCGGCCCCACCGATTTCGCCCAGGTCGCCCAAAGCTTCGGCGTCGCCGGCATCCGCGTGACCGAACCCTCCCAGATCGCCCCCGCGCTGCAACGCGCCCTGGCGATGGACGAACCCGTCGTGGTCGATGTCGTCACCGATATCGACGTTCGCGCCCCCGAGCCCTGGCTGCCCTGATCCCAGTCGGGATCAGGGCCTTCGCTTGATCGTGCGATTCACGTCTCCGGCGCTGCCGCCTCCGACGACCGCACTCTGAGGATCCCACCGATGAACCTCTCCGCCACCAACAAGCTCCGCTACGACCTCTCCGGTAAGGCGGCCCTCGTCACCGGCGCCGCTTCCGGCATCGGGCTGGCCACCGCCACCATGCTCGCCCGCAACGGCTGCGCGGTCGCCATCAACCACCTGGGCGACGACGCCCGCGGCGCCGAAGCCGTGGCCAATCTCCGCCAGGAGGGCCTGAACGTCATTTCCGCCCCCGGCAACGTGGGCGTGGCCGGCGAGTGCGAGCAGATGGTGGAGGATGCCTGCCGCAAGCTGGGCCGGCTCGATCTGCTGGTGAACAATGCCGGCACCCCCGGCGTGAAGGAGGTCGTGCCCCCCGCGCGCATCGACCTGATCACCGAGGAGCTGTGGGAGATCCTGCTCCAGGTGAACCTCGTCGGCGTCTTCCGCTGCTCCAAGGCCGCCGCCCCGTGGCTGAAGGAAAGCGAGGGCGCCATCGTCTCCACCGCCTCCATCGCCGGCCTGCACAGCGCCGGCTCGTCCCTGGCCTACGGCGCCACCAAGGCGGGCGTCATCTCGCTGACCAAGAACCTCGCCCGCGGCCTCGCTCCCGTGCGCGTCAACGCCATAGCGCCGGGCGCGGTGAACTCCTCCTGGCAGATCGAATGGACGCCGGAAGCCCGCCAGCACTCCATCGAGAAGGCCACGCTGAAGCGCCGCTGCGAGCCGGAAGACCTCGCCGAGGTCATCGTCTTCCTCGGCTTCGGCGCTTCCATGGTCACCGGCCAGACCATCGTGGTGGATGGCGGCCTCACGCTGTAGGCAGTCGCCGTTGGCGCCGCCCCGGGGCCTACGCCTCGGGGTAGGGCGGCTTGAAGATCCCGGCGGGGCTCAGGGTGAAGATCTCGCACCCGGTCTCCGTCACCCCGATCATGTGCTCGAACTGCGCCGACAGCGAACGGTCGCGCGTCACCGCCGTCCAGCCATCGTCCAGCACCTTCACGTCCGGCCGCCCGGCATTCACCATCGGCTCGATGGTGAAAAACATCCCCGGCGCCAGCCGCGGCCCTTCGCCGGGGCGGCCGAAATGCAGCACGTTCGGCGGCGCGTGGAACACCCGCCCGATCCCGTGCCCGCAGAAATCGCGCACCACGCTGAAGCGCTGCGCTTCCACATAGCTCTGGATGGCGTGGCCGATATCGCCGAAATGCGCCCCTGGCTTCACCACCGCCAGGCCGCGCATCAGCGCCTCGTGCGTCACCTCGATCAGGTTGCGCGCCTTGGTGCTCGGCACGCCGGCGCAGTACATCCGGCTGCTGTCGCCGTACCACCCGTCCAGGATCACTGTCACGTCGATATTGACGATATCGCCCGCCTCCAGCCGCCGGTCGCCGGGGATGCCGTGGCACACCACATGGTTGATGCTGGTGCAGATGGATTTCGGGTAGCCGCGATAGTTCAGCGGGGCAGGGGTGGCGCCATGGGCCAGGATGTACTCGTGGCACACCCGGTCCAGCTCCTCCGTCGTCACGCCCGGCTGAACATGCGCCGTGATCATGTCCAGCGTCTCGGCCGCCAAGCGCCCGGCCGCCCGCATCCCGGCGAAATCCTCCGGCGCATGCAGCGTGATCCGTCGTGCGTCCTGCCTGCCGTCCATCAAGGCCTCCTCGCTGCCGTCTGGTGGCCGCGCAATGGCCCCAAAATGCGCAAGCGCCGGCTGCCCCGCAAGGGCGAAGCGGGCTTGCGTGCCCTGCGGCTGGTTAGCGGCTGGCGATCTGCCCCGCCTCGGGCCGGATCGGCAGGCAGGGGATCTTGCGTCGGGAGAGCAGGCCGCATGCCTCCTGCACCTCGGCATGGGTCAGCCCGATCACCTGCGCGCGGTACGAGGGCCGGCGCCGCACCGTCACCATCTCCACCCGCGCCTCACCGGAATCGGCGATCTTGCGCGCCGCCACCGCCGCCTGCCGCGCGGCCCGCTCGTTGCCGAACGCCCCCACCTGCACCGCCCAGCGCGCCGCCGGCCGCCGCGGTGGGGCCACCATTGGGGCCGCCGCGCGGGCCACCGGCGCTGCCGCGGCGGCGGAAACCAGCATCGGAATCCGCCCCGCCACGCGCGGTGCGATCGGCACGTCCAGCTTCTCGAAGCCCTGGTCCAGCAGCGCCACCATGTGCAGGTCGCGCTCCCAGCCGCGGGCAGCCCCCAACACCACGCCGATCAGCCGCACATTGCCGCGCACCGCGGAGCTGACCAGGTTGTAGCCGGAGGCGTCGATATACCCTGTCTTGATCCCGTCCGCGCCTGGGTAGGTGTCCAGCAAGTGGTTGTGGTTACGGAACACCTGGCCGCGGAAACGGAACTCCGTGGTCGAGAAGTATTTGTATTCCTGCGGGAAATCGCCCAGCAGCCGGCGCGCCAGCGTCGCCATGTCGCGCGCCGTGGTCACCTGGTCCCAGTCCGGCAGGCCGGAGGCATTGCGGAACACCGTCTGGCTCATGCCCAGCGCGCGCGCCCGCAGCGTCATCACCCGCGCGAAGCGGTCCTCGGTGCCGCCCAGCAACTCCCCCAGCGCCGCGGCGGCGTCGTTGGCAGAGCGTGTCACCAGCCCCAGGATCGCCTCTTCCACCGTCAGCCGCCCGCCCGGCGGCACGCCCAGCTTGGTCGGTGACATGGAGGCGGCATAGGCGGACATCGGCACGCGCTGGTGCAGCGCGATGCGCCGGTCCCGCAGTGCCTCGAACGTCATGTACAAGGTCATGATCTTGGTCAGGCTCGCCGGGTGGCGCAGCTCGTCCGGATTCACCGCCGAGATCATGCGCCCGCTACGCGCCTCCAGGATCAGGGAGGAATAGCGCTCGGAACCGATCTGCGCGGCGGCGGGCACAACACCGGCTGTTGCCAGAAGGAGTCCAGCCAGGAGCACTCCGCACACAAGCTGCGCCATGCGGCGCAGTCGTTCCAGGCGATCAGCCATTGCAGAGCGGGCTCCCAGCGAATCCTCGATTTCTAGCGGTGGCGGGGCGCGCGTGTCCAGTCCAAACGCGCCTTCGAAACACATGAATCTGAATGCCTTGCCGCGCGAAGTTACGAAACTCGGCACATCTGGCCATCTCATAATCGCCGTCGATATGACATATTGCACTGCACCATTTTGCCGATTGTGCAGCGCACAATATTCTTGACCCCCCGGAACCACCCTGCCATAAGCCCGCTCGTGCTGCACCGCAGCAAGACGTTTCGAGGCCGTGAGGCCGCAGACCAGGAAAGACAGGGACCATGGCCAGGAAGCCCGCCCCCACCGCCGCAATCCCCGCGATCGAGCAGGCCCATGCGCCCGCCCCCGCGGCCGATGCAGCGCCGGCCGGACCTTTCGAGCGCACCGTGGCCGCCCTCAAGAACAGCGCTGCCGGCGCGGTTGCCGGCCACGACAGCACACAGGAAAAGGTGAAGCAGACCATGGAAAAGGCAGTCAAGTCGGCCGAAGAGTTCGTTTCCTTCAGCCAGGGCAATTTCGAGGCGATGATGAAGGCCGGCCAGATCTGGGCCGCCGGCGTGCAGGATCTGCACAAGAGCTTCGCCGCCACCGCGCAGGCCCAGGTTGAGGCCGCGATGGGCAACTTCAAGGCGCTCTCCTCGGTGAAGTCCCTGAAGGAAGCGATGGACCTCCAGTCCACCCTCGCCCGCGCCTCGATGGAGACCGCCGTCAGCGAGACCGGCAAGATCACCGATGCCTCGATGAAGCTGGCCGAGCAGGCCATGGCCCCCATCACCGCCCGCGTCACGCTGGCAGTGGAGAAGTTCGCCCGCGTCGGCTGAACCCTCGGGTTCGCCAGCGGACGACCCCGGCCCCGCGGCGCCTATCCCCCCCCCTGGCGCCGCAGGGGCCACGCGACGAGGCCCGGACGTTCCTCCCCGTCCGGGCCTCGCCTGCGTTCGCGGCGGCCCCCGCTGCCCGGGCCGTTTCCCAGCGCGCGGGTTTGCGATATGATAAGGCATTGGGGACACAATGCCCGGCGGGCCAGGCCCGCGGGGGGCACCCCCATACGAGATCTAGGGTGGCGCAGGATGAGTGACGGCGGCGACAAGCGCGGCAGCGACGACGATGGCCGCAAGGGCAATGGCGAAACGCCGAACACCGGCGTGGTCGTCAAGGCGCGGCCGAAAACCCGCAAGCCCGCCATGTACAAGGTCTTGATGCTGAACGACGACTACACGCCGATGGAGTTCGTCGTCCACGTCCTGGAGCGCTTCTTCCAGAAAACGCGCGAGGAAGCCACGCGCATCATGCTGCACGTCCACCGTCGCGGCGTCGGCGTCTGCGGCGTCTTCACCTACGAGGTGGCCGAAACCAAGGTCACCCAGGTGATGGACCTCGCCCGCCAGAACCAGCACCCCCTGCAGTGCACCATCGAGAAGGATTGAGGCCGTCGGGAACCGATCGGTCCAGCCTCTTGGGCATCCCCGCCGCCTCCGCATATCGACCCACCGTGGCGCGCCAGGAAGTTTCAACCTGCGCCCGCCCCCGGTCAGCCCGCCCCACCCGGCATGGCTTGGGCCCGTTTTCGTTCCTGCCCCGCCACGCCATGTCACTGCAGTGGAACACGCTGACCCTGCCCTCTATCGCCCCGTCCCAAAAAAACGCTGGTGCGACCACCCCGGCTTCGCGAATGATGGCGCTTCGGCCATCCCACCGGCCCGCAGGTCGCCCCCCCCGGTCGACGGGCCGCGCCAACCGCGACGACGTGCCATTTCCCCCGGCCGGGCCATTCCCCGCGCCGTGCCTTTCCTAAGGAGCGTTGACATCCATGCTCTCCCGCAATCTTGAACAGACGCTCCACCGCGCCCTCGGCCTCGCCTCCGAGCGCAAACACGAATACGCGACGCTGGAGCACCTCCTGCTCGGCCTCACCGACGATTCGGATGCCGCCACCGTTCTGCGCGCCTGCGGCGTCGATCTGGACAAGCTCCGCGCCGAGCTCACCGAGTTCCTGGACAAGGATCTCGCCGGCCTCGCCACGGATCGCCCCGGCGAGCCCAAGCCCACCGCCGGCTTCCAGCGCGTTGTCCAGCGCGCCGCCATTCACGTCCAATCCTCCGGGCGCGAGGAAGTGACCGGCGCAAATGTCCTGGTCGCGCTATTCAGCGAACGCGAAAGCCACGCCGTCTATTTCCTGCAAACGCAGGACATGACCAGGCTCGACGCCGTCAATTTCATCAGCCACGGCATCGCCAAGGCGCCCGGTCGCTCTGCGGCACGCCCCGTGCCGGGCTCCGGCAACCAGGAGGGCAGCGGCGAGGTGGAACGCGAGGAGAAGCCGAAGGGTAAGGGCCAGGACGCGCTGGGCAATTACTGCGTCAACCTCAACAAGAAGGCGCAATCCGGCAAGATCGATCCGTTGATCGGCCGCGAGCAGGAGATCGAGCGCACCATCCAGATCCTGTGCCGCCGCACCAAGAACAACCCGCTCTACGTGGGCGACCCGGGCGTCGGCAAAACCGCCATCGCCGAGGGCCTGGCCAAGCGCATCATCGAGGGCGAAGTGCCCGAGGTGCTGGCCAAGTCCACCATCTTCTCGCTCGACATGGGCGCGCTCCTCGCCGGCACCCGCTACCGCGGCGATTTCGAGGAGCGCCTGAAGGCCGTCATCACGGAGCTGGAGGCGCACCCCAACGCCATCCTGTTCATCGATGAGATCCACACCGTCATCGGCGCCGGCGCCACCAGCGGCGGCGCGATGGATGCCTCCAACCTGCTCAAGCCGGCGCTCGCCCAGGGCACGCTGCGCTGCATCGGCAGCACCACCTACAAGGAATTCCGCAACCACTTCGAGAAGGACCGCGCCCTCGTCCGGCGCTTCCAGAAGATCGACGTGAACGAGCCCAGCGTCGAGGATGCCATCAAGATCCTCAAGGGCCTCAAGACCAACTACGAGAAGCACCACAAGGTCCGCTACACGGATGAGGCCATCAAGGCCGCCGTCGAGCTGTCCAACAAGTACATCCACGACCGCAAGCTGCCGGACAAGGCGATCGACGTCATCGACGAGGTCGGGGCATCACGCATGCTCCTGCCCGAGAACAAGCGCCGCAAGACCGTCACGTTGAAAGACGTGGAAGACATCGTCGCCAAGATCGCGCGCATTCCCGCCAAGTCCGTCAGCAGCGACGACAAGGAAACCCTGCGCAACCTCGAACGCGACCTGAAGTCGATGGTCTTCGGGCAAGACAAGGCGATCGAGGCCCTGTCGGCCGCCATCAAGCTCGCCCGCGCTGGCCTGCGCGAAGTGGAAAAGCCGATCGGCAACTACCTTTTCTCCGGCCCCACCGGTGTCGGCAAAACGGAAGTCGCCCGCCAGCTTGCCAGCACGTTGGGCATCGAGCTGATCCGCTTTGACATGTCCGAATACATGGAGCGCCACTCGGTCAGCCGCCTCATCGGCGCCCCCCCGGGCTATGTGGGCTTCGACCAGGGCGGCATGCTGACCGATTCGATCGACCAGCACCCCCACTGCGTGCTGCTGCTCGATGAGATCGAAAAGGCCCACCAGGACCTCTACAACATCCTGCTGCAGGTCATGGACCACGGGAAGCTGACGGACCACAACGGCAAGACCGTCGATTTCCGCAACGTGATCCTGATCATGACCACCAACGCCGGCGCGTCCGACCTGGCCAAGGAAACCATCGGCTTCGCCCGCGAGGAAGGCCGCAAGGGCGAGGACGGGGAAGCCATCAAGCGCCTGTTCACGCCGGAGTTCCGCAACCGCCTCGATGCCGTCGTCGCCTTCGCCCCGCTCACGCAGGAAATTGTCGGCCGCGTGGTGGAGAAGTTCGTGATGCAGCTGGAAGCCCAGCTCGCAGACCGCAACGTCACCATCGAGCTGTCGAGTGCGGCCAAGGAATGGCTCGCCGAACGCGGCTACGACCGCCTCTACGGCGCCCGCCCCCTGGCCCGCGTGATCCAGGAATACATCAAGAAGCCACTCGCCGAGGAACTCCTCTTCGGCAAGCTGGTGAAGGGCGGCTCCGTCAAGGTCACCCTCAAGGACAAGGCCCTGGCCTTCGAAATCATCGAAGCCGCCGCACCCGCCCTCCCGAAGCCGGAATCCGACGGCGACGAAGGCGGAGCGGAAAAGGAACCCGAAGTCGCCGGCTGATCCAATTAGCCGCTGAACAGAACAACGCTGCCGGGCTTACCCCCCGGCGGCGTTTTTCGTATCTCTCCCCCGGAGCCCGCATCTCGATGCGGGCCGGCTTCTACGCTCCCTCAAACGTAGGGCGTGCTGCCGCAGTGCGCTATCTTCCGGACTTCCATCGAATGTGAAACGCTGCCGTTACCAACGTGTAGCGTTCGTCAAGACAAGGAAGCCCCCGTGTCCATCCCGGACTACCAAACCTTGATGCTGCCGGTCCTCAGGCTCTCCGCCGACTGTCCGAGGTCCATCCGAGAGATAACGGCGGCAGTAACCCAGCAGTTCGCGCTCACCGAAGAAGAACGGCGCCAGGAGCTTCCAAGCGGCAGGGGCGTTACCGTAATCCAGAGCCGGGTTAGCTGGGCAAAGACCTATCTGAAGCAGGCTGGCTTGGTGTCCCAGCCGCGCAGAGGTGTTGTTGAAGCAACCGCCGCCGGCCGGGACCTGCTCGCCTCAGGCGTCCCGACGATCAACAATTCTATGCTCGAACAGTACCCGGGCTTCGTGGAGTTCAAGGCCCGAAGCAGCGCGGGCGGCGCGCAGGCCGTTGATGCGGGCGGGGAACTGGCTGCACCTGCCATTCCGTCCGACCCAACCGTCTCAGCCTCGCCCGAGGAACGGATCGATCAGGCCGCGAAGGAACTCGACGCGGATCTCCGCGCTGAACTCCTGGATAGGCTCCGGCAGTCCCACCCTGCCTTCCTGGAACGGGTCGTCGTAAAGGTCATGCTAGCCATGGGCTATGGCGGCAGCGAGAACGATGCCAGTCGCCACCTGGGGCGCAGCGGCGATGGCGG
Source organism: Asaia bogorensis (assembly GCA_945888575.1). GTDB lineage: Bacteria > Pseudomonadota > Alphaproteobacteria > Acetobacterales > Acetobacteraceae > CAMDGX01. Next base: position 14,413 of record CAMDAM010000038.1, read on the forward strand.
CGTCGACGGTGTCATCAACGAAGACCGTCTCGGCCTCGACAGAATATATCTTCAGGCCAAGCGCTACGCGGCCGACAACACCGTGGGCCGCCCAGCGCTTCAGGCCTTCGTCGGTGCGCTCCACGGCCAGGCGGCTCACAAGGGCGTCTTCATCACCACGTCCAGCTTCTCCCGTGACGCACTCGACTACGCCCGTGGACTTGGCAATATGCGCGTCATTCTCATCGATGGCGCGATGCTCGCCGGCCTCATGATCGAACACGACGTCGGCGTCCGTGCGCACCGCACCGTCACCCTCAAGCGCCTCGACCTCGACTATTTCGAAGACGGCGATATCTGATCGTCTGCTCCTACCTCCCATCCTTCCCAACCCCTCCTCACCCCTGTAGCCTCCCCACAAAGCGCAGCGGGGAAACGAAACCAATGCTCACCGACCATCACGGCCTCCCCATCACCACCACCGCCCCAGCCGCCCGCGACGCCTACAACCGCGGCTGCGCCCTCATGCTCGGCGCCTACCCCGGCGCCGCCGACGAATTCGCCCAGGCCCTTGCCACCGACCCCGATCTCGCCTTGGCCCATGTCGCCGTCGCCCGCATGCAGCAGATGCGCGGCGACATGCCGGCCGCCCGCGCCGCCCTGGCCGAGGCCACACGCCGCGCCCCCGCCCTCACCCCGCGCGAAGCCAGCCACATCGCCTATTTCAACCTCCTCTTCGCCGGCCAATCCGAAGCCGCCCTCGCCGCCCTCACCACCCATCTCGAATCCTGGCCGCGCGACGCCATGGCGCTCAGCACCTGCATGACCCCCTCTGGCCTCATCGGCTTTTCCGGCCGCCTCGGCCGAGAGAGCGAACAGGTCGCCTTCCTCGAACGCGTCGCCCCGGAGTACGAGCAAGACGGCTGGTTCGCCGCCCACCACGCCCACGCCCTCATCGAGGATGGCCAGAACACCCAGGCCCGCCCGTGGCTGGAAAAGGCCGAGGCCCTCACGCCGCGCAGCCCCTGGATGGCCCACGCCCGCGCCCACCTCCACTACGAGGAAGGCGACACCGAAGCCGCCCGCCGCTTCCTCGCCGCCTGGCTGCCCGGCTACACGATCGAGGGCGCCCTGTCCGGCCATCTCAGCTGGCACCTCGCCCTCTCCGAACTCGCCGCCGGCAACGCCGAGGCTGCGTTCGCGCTGTATCGGAAGGCCATCGCCCCTGGCGCCCATCGCGGCCACAAGATGATCCAACTCGGCGATGCCGTGGCCTTCCTCTGGCGCGCCGAACTCGCCGGCACCCAGCCCGATCCCGCCCAGTGGCAGGCGCTGCACGCCTTCGCCCAGGCCATGTTCCCCCGCGCCGGCACCGCCTTCGCCGACTGGCACATGGTGCTGGCCGACGCCACGGCCGGCGACGATGCCGCCCTGTCCGCCCGCGTGGCCGAGATCGAGGCCCTGGCCCAGGGCGGCCGCTACCCCGCCGCCCCCGTGCTTCCCGCCCTGGCCCAGGCCTTCGCTGCCTTCCGCCAGCAGGACTACGCCGCCGTCATCGCTGCCCTCGCCCCGGTGGTCGCCCAGCGCGAACGCATCGGCGGCAGCCGCGCGCAGACGGATCTCGTCGATTTCACCCTGCTGCGCGCCTATGTCGCCGCTGGCCGACACGAGGAGATGCAGGCCATGCTGTCCCATCGCCGCCCCGGCCCGAATCGCATCCCCGTCGCCGGCGTGCCGCTGCCGCATTGAGGCCGCCCGGCCCCGCCTGAACCACTCTTATGCCGCTCGACCTCTGGCTGCTCACGCTGGCCACCGCCATCGGCCTCTCCCTCACCCCGGGGCCGAACGGCCTGCTCGCCCTCACCCACGGCGCCCGCTTCGGCTTGCGCCCCACCATCGCCACAATCCTCGGCGGCGCGCTCGGCTTCCTCATCCTGATCGCAGCCTCCCTCGCCGGCATGGGCGCGCTGCTCGCCGCCTCGGAGGATGTCTTCACCGCCGCGAAATGGGCTGGCGCCGCCTACCTGGCCTGGCTCGGCGTCGGCCTTTGGCGCGCTCCCGCCCCCGCCATGCCAGGCCCGCTGCCGCAAACCCATGGCAACCCCGCCGCCCATCCCGCCCGCCTCTTCACCGACGGACTGTTCGTCGCCTTGTCCAACCCCAAGGCGCTGCTGTTCTACGCCGCCTTCCTGCCCCAGTTCATGCGCCCGGAAGCCGCCTACGCCACCCAGCTCGTGCTCCTCGGCGGCACCTTCCTCGTAGTCGAGATCGCCTACGAATTCCTCCTCGCCGGCCTCGCCGTCCGCGCCGCCCCTTGGCTCCACCGCCACGGCCGCGCCTTCAACCGTGCCACCGGCGCCACCTTTGTCGCCGTCGGCGCCGTGATTGCCAGCGCGAGCCGCTGACCCTACCGCCCCACCACCACCCCGATCACCACGGCCGGCCCGTCCTTCACCTCCACCGCCGCTTCCTCGACCCGAGGCGCCCGCAGCGTCGGCCGCACATTGTTCGAAACGCCCCAATCCTCGGTCGGAATCCCCAGGAAATTGGTGTCGTTGCGCCCGGTGCCGTTCAGGTCATGCAGCACCGCCACCGCGTAGCTCCCCGGCGCCAGCCCTTCGAATCGGCACTCCACCTCCTTCGGATCCGCCGCCAGCACCCGCCGCACCGTGGCCCCTCCGGGGTTACCGATCGAAACATGGCACCCCCCCATGCCCGATTGACAGCCAACCCACTGAGCCCCCATCCCGCTCCCCAGCGGAGGACCCCACCATGGACGCCATGCCCGACCATCCCATTCCCGATGCCCGCGGCATCAACCTCCATTGCGCCGACCCCGACGCCGCGGCACTCCACGCCCTCTACCTCCCGCCCGATCTCGCCACCCACCTCGCCCCGCACTTCACCCGCCTCGGCGCCCTGGCCGGCGGCACGCTGGATGAGCTGGCCGCCACGGCAGACCGCAACCCACCCACCCTCAGCGTCCGCCGCCGCACCGGCCAGGACGCCAACGACATCCAGAAGCACCCGGACTACGTCGCCATGGAGCGCCTGGCGTATTCCGAGTTCGGCCTCGCCGCCCTCTCCCACCGCGGCGGCGTCCTCGGCTGGCCCGCCCCCATGCCGCCCGCCGCGAAATACGCCCTCACCTACCTCTTCGTGCAGGCCGAGTTCGGCCTGTGCTGCCCCGTCTCCATGACCGACAGCCTCACCCGCACCCTGCGCAAGTTCGGCGCCCCGGAATTGGTGGAACGCTACCTCGCCCGCCTCACCAGCCTGGACTTCGACACGCTGGCCCAGGGTGCGATGTTCATGACCGAACAGGGCGCGGGCTCCGATGTCGCCGCCACCGCCACCCGCGCCGAACCCAGCAACGAGCAAAGCTGGCGCCTCTGGGGCGACAAATGGTTCTGCTCCAACCCCGATGCCGACCTCGCCATGGTCCTCGCCCGCAGCGAGGACAAGCAAGGCCTCGCCGGCATCAGCCTCTTCCTGCTCCCGAAAACCCGCCAGGACGGCACCCCCAACGCCTATCGGATCCTCCGCCTCAAGGACAAGCTGGGCACCCGCTCCATGGCCTCCGGCGAGATCCGCCTGGAAGGCGCCGAGGCCTACCTGGTCGGCGAGCGCGGCCGCGGCTTCAAGCAGATGGCGGACATGATCAACAACTCCCGCCTCTCCAACGGCATGCGCGCCGCCGGCCTCATGCGCCGCGCCACCACGGAGGCGCTGCACATCGCCCGCCACCGCCGCGCCTTCGGCCGCGCCCTGATCGACCTCCCCCTCATGCGCCGCCAGCTCGCCAAGCTCCTCGTCCCCACGGAGCAGGCCCGCAGCATGATGTTCACCACTGCCGACGCCCTCGCCCGCGCCGATGCCGGCGACCCCACCGCCGCCAAGCTCGCCCGCATCCTCACCCCCCTGATCAAGTTCCGCGCCTGCCGCGATGCCCGCCGTGTCACCGGAGACGCCATGGAGGTCCGTGGCGGCTGCGGCTACATCGAGGAATGGCCGGATGCCCGCCTGCTGCGGGACAGCCATCTCGGCTCCATCTGGGAAGGCACCAGCAACATCGTCGCGCTGGATGTGATGCGCGCCATCACCCGCGAGGGCTCACTGCCCCCGCTCGTCGCCCACCTGCAGGCCCGCACCGCCGACCCCGATCTGCTGGCCGCCCTGCACCGCGCCGCCGCCTTCGCCGAGCGCGTGGCGGGGCAGGGCGAGGAACCCATCGCCCGCCAGGCCGCCTCCGGCCTCTACCACGCCACCACCGCCATCACCCTCGCCTGGGAAGCCGAACAGGCTGGCCTCCCGCACCGCCGCGCCCTCGCCCAGCTGGTGCTCCTCCACCGCCTCACCCCGCGCGACCCGCTTGCCGCACCCGAGGACGCCGCCTTCATCGACTCAGCCCTGGCCGCCGCCTGATTCGCACAAACCCCAGTTCTGTCCTGGCACGATAGGCGCCGCCTATCGTCCGCGTGCGCCGCGTTGAATCCAAAACAACTCTTCATACCCCCTTAATCCGCCGGCCCCATGCAGACCTCCCGCCCAATCAGGAGTTCACCATGACCGACACCCTCAGGGAGCCGGCCCGCGCCGTGATCCGTCCGCGCCTCGCCACGGGCTTTGCCGTCATGCTCGTTCTCATGCTGGCCATCGCGGGCTTCGCCATCCACCGCGTCAACGCGATCGCCGGCGCGCTCGCCACCATGAACGACGTCAACAGCGCCAAGCAGCGCTACGCCATCAACTTCCGTGGCTCCGTCCACGACCGCGCCATCAGCCTGCGCGACGTGGTCCTCGTCCGCGGTGCCGCCGAATCCGACCCCGACGTGCGCGACATCCGCCGCCTCGCCGGCTTCTACGCCGACAGCGCCACGAAGCTCGATACGCTGATGGGCACCGGCGCGGAAGTCACATCGCGCGAGCAGGAAATCCTTTCCTCCATCAAGCAAACCGAGGCCCGCACCAACCCGCTGGCCGAGCGCGTCATCGCCCTGCAGCGCCAGGGTGATACCGCCGCCGCCCACACCCTGCTGATGCAGGAAGCCCGCCCCGCCTTCACCGAATGGCTCGCCCGCATCAACCAGTTCATCGACCTGCAGGAAGCCAAGAACGCCACCATCGCCACGGAGATGCGCCGCGTCGCCGAGGGCTTCCAGGCGCTGATGATCGGGCTCGCCGCCGGTGCCCTCGCCCTCGGCCTGTTTGCCGCCTGGGCCTCCATGCGCGCCCTGCGCCCGCTGCAGGACCTGTCCGAAACCATGATCCGCCTCGCCCGCGGCGAACCGCAACAGACCATCCCCGGCACCGGCCGCCGCGATGAGGTCGGCGCCATGGCCGGCGCCGTCGCCTTCTTCCGCACCCAGGGCGAGGACGCCACCCGCCTGCGCGACGAACAGGAGGCCGAGCGCAGCGCCGCCCAGCAGGCCCAGGCCGCCGCCCTGATCGGCATGGCGGACCGTGTCGAGAACCAGACCCTGGTCGCGATGAACGAGATCACCGCCCAGTCCCGCCGCCTGGCGACGGAGGCCGCCGCCATGTCCGCCGCCACCGCCCGGGTGGATGGCAACACCGATGCGGTCCATGCCGCCGCCAACGAATCGCTGCGCGTGTCCGAAACCGTCGCCTCCGCCGCCGAGGAGCTGGCCGCCTCCATCCGCGGCATCACCGAGCGCGTGGAGGAAGCCGCCGCCGTCAGCCGCACCACCTCGGCCGACAGCAGCCAGACGGAGCAGGTCATCCTCTCCCTCTCCACCGCCGTCGGCGCCATCGGCGAGGTCACCAACCTGATCCAGGAGATCGCCAGCAAGACCAACCTGCTCGCCCTGAACGCCACCATCGAGGCCGCCCGCGCCGGCGATGCCGGCAAGGGCTTCGCGGTGGTCGCCGGCGAGGTGAAGTCCCTCGCCTCCCAGACCGCCCGCGCCACGGAGGAGATCGGCCGCCAGGTCGAAACCGTCCGCCAGCGCACCCAGGCCGCGGTGGAAACGGTGCGCCGCATCGCCGGCTCCGTCGGCCGGATGGACGTTCTGGCCAGCACGCTCGCCGAAGCAGTGCAGCAGCAGGATTCCGCCACCCGCGAAATCGCCCGCAGCATCGCAACCGCCGCCCAATCCTCCCGCGACGTGTCGGAGCGCATCACCGCCGTCGCCACCGACGCCCGCGAGGCCGGCACCCGCGCCGCCCGCACCCAGGAGGAGATCGAGAAGCTCTCCGCCAATGCGGAGCGTGTCACGCACGAGGTCGTGGCCATCCTGCGCACCGCGGTGCCAGAGGTCGATCGCCGCAGCGTGGCGCGCAGCCCCGCCAGCGGGGAGGCCGTGCTCAACGTCGCCGGCAGCAGCACCCGCATGCGCGTGCTGGATCAGAGCGA
>CAMDAM010000039.1 GCA_945888575.1 Asaia bogorensis
GCCAGGAACGACCGGCCCCAGAGTGCCGGAGTCCGGTCCTCAATCGCCTGCCACAGCCGCTCCCAGCGCTGTTGCCGCTCGGGCAGTTCCATCTTCAGCGCCGTATCGAGGGCGTCGGCCATCGCATCAGGGTCGTGCGGGTTGACCAACAGCGCATCCGGCAATTGCCGCGCGGCGCCGGCGAAGCGCGAGAGAATGAGCACGCCGGGGTCTTCCGGATTCTGGGCGGCGACGTATTCCTTGGCCACCAGGTTCATCCCGTCGCGAAGCGGCGTCACCAGCCCGACGCGCGCCAGGCGCATGAACCCGGCCACCGTGCTGCGGTCGGTGTTACGGGAGACGATGCGCAACGGCTGCCAGTCGGCCTCGCCCAGATCGGCGTTGATCGCGCCGGCTTCCGCATCCAGCGCCGCGCGCAGCGCCTGGTAGCTGGCCACGTCCTTGCGACTTTCGGCGGCGATCTGCAGCATCACCACCTGCCGGCGCCATTCCTCGTGCCGCTCCAGCAGCACCCGCAGCCCGCCGAGGCGTTGCATCAGCCCCTTGGTCGGGTCCAGCCGGTCGATGCCCAGGATCAGCTTCTGCCCATCCAGGCTGCGGCGCAGCCGCTCGCCCGGCGCCGAATACGCCATGCGCGCCGCGGTGCGGGCGAAGGCCTGCGCCTCGATCTCCACCGGGAACACGCCCAGCTTCACCCGGCGTCCGTCGAAGATCAGCGCATTGCTCGGCAGCCGCTGCGCGCCGGCCAACTGCACCGCGGCGGCGGCGAAGTTGGCGAGGTCATTGTCGGTCTGGAAGCCGAGCAGATCGGCCGCCAGCAGGTCGCGCACCAGGGCGGCCACCTCGGGGGCGGCGGCCAGCACGTCGGGGGCGGCGAATGGGATGTGCAGGAAGAACCCGATCGGGCACTTCACGCCGCGCGCCCGCAGGCAGGCGGCCAGCGGCATCAGATGATAGTCGTGGATCCAGATCGCATCGGTCGGCCGCAGCAGCGGCTGCAGGCTGGCGGCCATCCGCACGTTCACTTCGCGGTACACCCGCGCATCGCGCCGGTCGAACTTCATCAGCTCCGGCATGGTATGAAGCAGCGGCCACAACACCCCGTTGCTGAAGTTGTTGTAGTAGCGGTCGTGCTCTTCCTGGGTCAGGTCGATGGTGGCGTAGTCCACGCCATTGGCGTTTTCCACCTTGCCCAGCGCCGGCGTCGGCCCTTCGGCGATGGTGCCGCTCCAGCCGAACCACAGCCCGCCGCGCTTCTCCATCAGCCCGTCAAGCGCCACCGTCAGCCCACCCGCGCGCGCGCCGGCCGACGGCAGCGGGACCCGGTTCGACACAACCACGAGGCGATTCATGCAGGCTCTCCCACGCGGCTTGCCGCCGTCCGCCGCGAAACTGCACCCGAGAGATGGCGAGATAACGGCAAAGTGAGCGCGTAATGAAAAAACCTTATGGCGTCACCCCCCCATTTTCCCCTCTGGTCAGCCGCGCCCGGGAATGGAATGCTCCGTGCCATGGACAAGAAACTCGCTGAGACATTGACCGGGTGGCGCCGGCACCTCCACGCGAACCCCGAGCTGTCGCTCAATGAACGCAATACATCAGCGTTCGTTTGTGAGCGCTTGAAAGAGCTGGGAATTCCGTTTGTGGCCGGCGTTGGCGGCCATGGCATCGTGGCAACCATCACCCGGGGCAACTCCAACCGCAGCGTTGGGTTGCGGGCGGATATGGATGCGCTGCCGATCACCGAAACCACCGGCCTGCCCTACGCTTCCACCACCCCCGGCGTGATGCATGCCTGCGGGCATGACGGCCACACCACCTCGCTGCTCGGCGCCGGCGCCCTGCTGATGCAGGACACCAACTGGGCCGGCACCGTGCATCTCGTGTTCCAGCCCGCCGAGGAAGGCGGCGGCGGCGCGATGAACATGATCAAGGACGGGCTGTTCAGCCGCTTCCCGATGGAGTCGATCTACGGCTACCACAACTGGCCCGGCCTCGAAGCCGGCACCGTGATGGTGCATGAGGGCCCGTGCATGGCCGGTGGCGGCCGCATCGAGATCACCATGGATGGCCTCGCTGGCCACGCCGCCCTGCCGCACCTCACGCGCGACCCGATGGTCGCCGCTGGCCACGTTCTGGTCGCGCTGCAATCCATCGTCGCCCGCAATGTGGATCCGCTCGACACTGCCGTGGTCACGATCGGCACGATCGAGGGCGGCAAGGCCGCCAACCAGATCCCCTCCAAGGTGACGATGCGCGGCACCCAGCGTTTCTACCGCGATGAAGTGCGCGACCTGCTGACCGAGTCGATCAACCGCGTCGCCCACGGCATCGCCACCACCTTCGGCATGAAGGCGCAGGTCGATGTCAGCGTCGGCATCGGCCCCACCGTGAACCACAAGCCCAATGCCGGCCTCGCCGTGGAAGCCTGCAACGAGTTCGGCATCCCCGTGCGCACCGACATGCAGCCGGCCATGACCGGGGAGGATTTCTCCTGGTTCCTGCGCGAACGTCCCGGCGCCTTCGTCTGGATCGGCAACGGCCCCAGCGAACCCGGCAAGGACCTGCACAACGACGCCTACAACTTCAACGACGAGATCCTGCCCAACGCCTCCGGCTTCCTCGCCGGGGTCGCCCGTCGCGCGCTGCGCGGCTAGCCATGGCAACCCGGCGCCAGCTTTTGTGGCTGGCGCCGGCCATTGTCGCTTCGGCGGCGCGGGCCCAGCCGGTGTCGGACGCGGACCAGGCGGCCATTCGCCGCATCATCGAATCCCAGATCGAGGCGTTTCGCCGCGACGATGAGGCGGCGGCGTTCGCCCATGCCAGCCCGATGATCCAGGGGATGTTCGGCAGCGCGGCGAACTTCATGGCCATGGTGCGCACGCTCTATCCCCCGGTGCACCGCCCGCGCGCCGTGGAATTCACCGATCTCGTGGAAGAAGATGGGCGGCTGATCCAGAAGGTGGAGCTGATCGGGCCGGATGGCGCGCCGGCCCTGGCGCTCTATACGATGGTGCGTGGCCCCGAAGGCTGGCGCATCGATGGCTGCATGCTGACGGTGAGCGAGAGGCCGGCGGCCTGAAGCCCGGCCTGGGCCAATAGGGCAGGGGTCACCGCATTCGGCTGTTCCGCGACCAGCGCCGCCGCCCGTTTCCGCCAGACGGCCACCGCGGCCTGCCGTGTTCCCGCGAGCGGTGTACGCACCGGTGCGTCCGCCAGCCCGATCGGGGGCTGCCAGGCGAGGTAGTCGGTCCAGGCCTCACGCCGCCACAGCGTTGGGGTTTGTGGCTGCGCGCTGTCGCGCTGGAATGCGATCTGCCGGCGGTCCCCGCCAGACATCAGGCGTGTGGCCATCCGGGAGCCGCCGGCGTTCCAAGCCAGGGGTTCCAGGGCCAGCAGGGCGACGGTGCCGTCCAGTGCCAGAGCCAGCGCGCCCCATTCTACGGCGGCGCCGCCTTCCTCCTGCCGGAAGGACGCGACGGCGAGTTGCTCGCCGCCGCAGGAGACCGGGGCGAGCAGGCGGGCGCCCTGGGCGGGGAGGATCAGGGCGCGGCGCACGCCTGGGCCGGTCAATCCGACCTGGCCCTCGCCGGCTTTCTCCAGGCGCCATGTGGTGGCGGCGCGCGCCGTTCCCGCGAGGAACAGCGGTGCTGACAGCAACAGGGAGCGGCGCGGGACACTCATGGCTTGAGTGTTGCAAGGAGGGGTTAAGGGATTGTTGCTCTGCAGATCAGGAAGCAAAAGCCTTCTTTTTTGAAGAAAAAAGACTTCATCCGTTTGCGCCGCGGCTAGCCCCAACGCAAACGGGCAAAAGTTTTTTGGTTCTTTTTTTCAAAAAAGAACCGCTTTCTTGCTACCCGAACCGCCCCATCGTCCGCAGCTTCACGCCCTTTGATGCCCCGGTAAGCCCGTACCAGCCGGACATGGACGGGATCTCCACTTCGCCTTCCGGCCCCGCGAACCGGATGCCTCGGCCGAGACCGAGCGCAAAGCGTTGGCCGGGCTTGGGGTTCAGCGCCGGCGTGACGGGGCCGAGGCCGTATTCCACGTGGTGGGAGATGTCGTAGTGGGGCCGGGCACCGACGGCGCGCAGGTTCAGCCAGCAATGGCCGGTGGGGTAGTCCGGCTTTTCCGCATAGACGAAGCCGCCGATGACATAGACCGCCTCGATGCCGATCGAGCGCAGGGCGGCGACGGCCAGGGTGTGCATGTCCACGCAGGTGCCGGTGGCGAGGTCGCAGCCCAGGGCGGGCATGGCGTCGAGGTCGTCGCCCAGATAGATCGGGCGCTTGCCGTATTGGAAGCGGTCCGCGACCCACTGCATCAACGCCGGCACGCGCATGGCCGGCGGGCCGGGCGGGACGCCTTCCGTGACTTCGGCGGCGAGGGCAGGGGAGGCGATGTCGAAGCGGGTGCCGGCGGGGTGGAAGGCCCAGGATGGCCAGTCGCCACCTTCGTCACTGAAGCGGTAGCGGATGCGCGGGGTGGCGCCGGCTTCCAGGCGGCAGAGCCAGGCGAGCTGGCCGCTGTTGGTGGCGCGGATCATGGCCAGGGGCGCCACGCCCTCGAACTCGGTGGCCAGCACGCGCTGGTTCGGCGTGTCCGGCGCCACCGGGGCGATGTAGGTGCCGGCCTGGGCGACCGGGGAATCCAGGGTGATGTCGAAGTGCATGGCGTCCTCCCGGGGCCATCGGGGGCCATGGCGTGGGCGGGCGCAAGCCCCCGGGCGGAAGATATCATCGGCCTGTCATGGTCCGCGGCCGGTTGCGACAGCTGCGCCTGAGTCGCACACTCGGCGCAGCAGGAGGGTTTCGCCATGCCAGCCGACCTCGCGCCCCATCTCGCGGGCGATTTTGCCGCCCTTGCCGCCGCCGATGCCAAGGCGAGCGCGCATCATGAGTTCATTCCGCGTATTGCTTGGCCCGAGGGCGTGCGCATGGCGGTGAACGTGACGCTGGATTTCGATGCCATGCTGCTGCGGCGGCTGTTGAACGAGCCGCCCAGCCAGCTCGGCAAGGGCGAGTTCGGCGGGCGCGTGGGGATCTGGCGGATGATCGCGCTGTTCGACAGCCTGGGCATCAAGGGCACCGTGTTCACCCCGGGCCGCATCGTGGAGCTGTATCCGGAGGCGCTGCGCCACGCCCATGCGCAGGGGCACGAGATCGCGGACCATATGTGGGAACACCACGTTCCCAAGGACCCCGAACTGGAACGGGACCATCTGCGCCGCGCGATCGCCGCCATCGAGGGCGTCACCGGCAAGCGCCCGGTCGGCACCCGTTCCTGGCACACGCAGGCGCTGCTGCAGGATGAGGGCATCCTCTACAACTCGCACGGCCACGCCCACCATCTGCCGCATTATCATCGCGATGCAGGGACCGGGAAGGCGCTGCTGAACATCCCGTTCCACTACGTGATCGACGACGCGATGTTCTACAGCTTCGCCTGGTTGGGCAGCGCCAACCCCGCCCAGCGCATCTCGGATTCCGATCGGGTGGCCGACATGTGGTGGGATGCGTTCTGGCAGCAGTATCAGCAGGGTGGCTACCTCAATATCGTCATGCACCCGTTCGTCTCTGGCCGGGCCCTGCGCGTGGCGATGATGGAAAAGCTGCTGCGCCGCATGCAGGCGCTGCCGGGCGTGTGGTTCCCCACCATGGAGGAACTGGCGCGCCATGTGATCGCCACCCACCCGGCGAAGGAGGGCTGAGCCGATGCCGTGGAAACAGGGCTACACCGTCTCCGACGAGATCGGCCTGCGCGACGATGAACTCGCCTGGCCCGGCGGGACCCGCTGTGCCGTGCAGGTGGTGATCGACCTCAACGTGGCCACGGGGGCCGAGGGGATCACGCCGAAAGATTTGCAATCCGACCCCGCCGTGTTTGCCGCCACGGAGGGGCTGGCCCAGCTGCGCGCGGTGCTGAACAAGCACGCCATCCGCGCCACCGTCTCCGCCCCCGCGGTGCTGGCCAAGCTCCGCCCCGCGACCATCAAGGCCCTGGTGGCGGATGGCCACGAGATCGCGGCCGGCGGCTTCAAGGGCGAGGATGTCAGCGCCCTCTCGCGCGAGGAGGAAGCGGCTCGCCTCGCCACCACCACGGAGTGGGTGGCCGAGGCCGCCGGCACGCGGCCGCTGGGGTGGTTCGGGCTGCCACGGCAGAGCGACCCGTTCGCGGGCGGCACGGTCAGCCCGCACACGATCGACCTGCTGATCGAGGGCGGTTATCGCTACTTCGGCAATGGGCTCGCCGATGACATCCCGTACTATTGGGTCAGCGAGTTCGCCACCCGCCGCGCCCTGCTGACGCTGCCGTACTACTACCATTTCGACGACCAGTGGTTCTGCATGTTCCCCGGCAAGGGCACCGGCATGGAGAACCCGGATTTCCTCGCACGCAACTGGCGTGCGGAGTTCGCGGCGCAGTATGGCCGGGGCCGGCACTTCCATATGGTGGTGCATCCGCAGCACTGCGGCTGGGCCAACCGGGCGCAGATGCTGGATGAGTTCCTGACGCATCTGCGTTGCCATCCCGGCCTTTGGGTCGCCACCGGCACGGAGATCGCGGAGCATTGGGCGAAGGCACATCCCGCGGAGACGCATCTGCGCCTCGCGCCCTCGATCTGGAAGGATTACCCCGGCAGCCTCAGCTGAGGCGCCACCACGGCCTGGTCGGGTCGCTCACCGGGCCTGGCCGCGTCTCCGGCATCGCCAACGCCACCACCAGAACCGCGACCAGCCCCGCCGCGGACAATGTCCAGAACGCCGCCTTCACCCCGAAGCCGGTGGCGATCAGCCCGGCCACCGTGGTGGACAGCGCCGCGCCCAGCGTGCCGGCCAGCCCGAGTGCCCCCAGGCTCAGCGTGTAGCGCCCGCTCTCGCGCGTCAGGTCTGCGGCCACCAGCGGCAGCATCACGCCGAACACCGCGGCCGCCACCCCTTCCAGCAACTGCACCGGCACCAGCAAATAGGGGTCGTCCACCACCGCGAACAGCGCGGCGCGCAGGGGCAGGGAGGCGTAGCCCACAATCAGCAACGGCCGCCGCCCGATCCGCTCCGCCAGCCGTCCTACCCAGGGCGAGGCGAGCGCCACCAGCACCTGCGGGATGATCACGAAGGCTGCGATCAGCGCGCCTGCCCGCATGCCGGCGCGGCGCGTGATCTCGGCCGCGGCCACCGCCAGGAGGGCAGCGGAGGAGAAATGGAACAGCGTGACGCAGGCGGCGAATACCTGCATCCGCCGGTCCGCCAGCAGCGCCCGCACCGAGCCCTGCGGCTCGATCGCATCCGTGGGCGCCGCCGCGATCCGCCGGCGCAATGGGCGGGGGTGCAGCGACCACAGGGAGATGATCGCCGGAATGGCCAGCAGTGCCGCCAGCACGAACACCGACCGTTCAGACACGGCGGAGGCCGCCAGCCCCATCAGCGCCGCCCCCGCGCCGCTGCCGATGGAGGCGTATTGCACGTTGCGCCCCAACCGTTCGCCCAGCTCGCGCCGGCCCACCATCGCCACCGTCACCGCCGCGATCCCCGGCGCGATGATCCCGCCGGCCAGCGCGTGCACCACCAGCGCCAGCAGCACCGGCAGCTGCATCGGCAGGGCGGCGATCACCAGCGCCGCGCCGGCCGCGCCCAGGATCGCGATACCCAGCACCAGCCGCCGCCGCTGCGTGACATCCACGAACGCCCCGCCCGGCACCTGCGCCAGCATGGAGGTGACGGTCTCCGCCGTCAGCACCAGGCCGATCTGCGCCTGGGTCCAGCCCTGGCCCGCAAGGTAGGCCGGCACGAAGGCGCCGAAGGCGGTGCGCATGCCGGCAATGAAGGCGTTCAGCCCATCCAGCCCCCGCTTGCCTGGGGCGGTGGGGCGAAGCCGCGTGAGCCGGCGGAAGCCGCCAGGCAGCTTCACTTCGGGCGTGACGGGTCGAAGATGGTGGTGGGATCCTCGCGCCGGAACTCCGGCGCACCGATCACCACGTCGGGCGCCACGTCGATCGACAGTCGCACGAACTCCGCATGGGGCGTGAAGCGCAGCAGGGACCACGCTAGCGCCACCCGGCGGGAGCCGATGCCCATGAACCCGCCCACATCCACCACCGCGGCCACGGGCTGCCCGTTGACGTCGGCGATGATGTCCACCACCCGGCCCAGCTCCTCGCCAGCGGGCCCGATCAGCCGCTTGCCCATCAGCGGCACCAATTTCCCCTGCGCCCCGGCGGGCACTGCCGGCAGAAGCAAACAGGCCGGCAGCACAAGCAGCGCGCCGAGCGCGCGCCGCCTCATGTCAGGCACGCGGCATTCAGCAGCCCCAGCCCCACCGCCGCACAGGCCAGCAGGGTGGCTTCGGCCATGTCCCCGGCTTCCACCCCGCCGTGCTCATGCCGCCGCAGGAAGCGAACGGCGGCGTAGCTGGCCAATTGCACCAGCAGCGCCGTCGCCGCCCAGAGCACCATGTCGGACAGTGAATGGGACCGCGCGATGGCCATCGCGAGCGGAATGCAGAAGCCCAGCACCGCGCCGCCCAGCGCCACCGCGGCCGCCGTGTTGCCAGCGCGGATCATCTCCCAATCCCGCATCGGCGTGACCAGGGTGTAGAGCGCCAGGAACGCCGCCAGCAGCAGCACTGCGGCGCCGAAATAGGTGATGAAGGCCAGCAGGCTGCTCAGCATGTGCGCTCCGCGTCAGCCGGGGATGAAATAATGCGGCACGAAGCGGCTCGTGTCGCGCGTGATCGGCGTATCGTCCTCGCGGATGCCCAGGCCCACGGCCCGGCCCGCTACCACCCAGCTGCCCAGCACGGGGTAGCGCCCATCGAAGCACGGCAGCTCGGCCCAGGCCTGGTGCACGTAGCCCTCCGCGCCATAGGGGCCGGCAGTGGCATGGCCGGGTGCGGTGACGTTCGCGCCCTCGCGCCCCCAGAGCGGCTTGCTTATCTCCGGCCCGCCGGTGCGGCCGGGTTCTCGGAAGGCGGGCAGCAGGTTGGGGTGATCGGGAAACAGCTCCCACAGCAGCGCCAGGATGCCCTTGCCGGAGAGCACCATGCGCCAGGCCGGCTCGATCCAGCGCGTGGGGGCGGCAGCGACATGGGCGCCGAAGGCATCGCGCAGCAGGAACTCCCACGGGTACAGCTTGAAGCAGTGGGCGATCGGGGCGCCGGCAAGGTCCAGGAAGCGCCGTCCGTCCCAGCCGATCCCGTCCACATGCAGGAAGGGCGCGGCGAGCCCCGCCTGCAGCGCGGTGTCGCGCAGGTAGTCCACCGTACCGCGATCCTCGTCGCTGCCACGCTGGCAGGCGAAATGGATGCCGCCGGGCAGAGGCAGGGCCAGCCAGGCGGAGATCAGGGCTTCGTGCAGGCTGTTGAACTGGTCCGCCCCTGGCCGGGTGGATTGCAGCCAGTCCCATTGCACCACGGCGGCCTCGAACAGCGCCGTTGGCGTGTCCGCGTTGTATTCCAGCAGTTGCGGCGGCCCGCTGCCGTCCCAGCGCAGGTCCATGCGGCCATAGAGGCTCGGCTCCTGCGCCTCCCAACTGCGCACGACGATCGGCCAGACGGTGTCGGGGATGCCCAGCGCGGCGGGGTCGCCCCGACGCACGGCATGGTCCACCGCCGCCAGGCACAGCCGCTCCAGCTCCATCGTTGCGTCGTCGAGCGTGTCGATCTCAGCGGTGCTGAACGCCCAGCAGGCGGTCTCGTCCCAGTAGGGCTGGCCGGCGATCTCGGCGAAGCCGAAGCCGATCGCCTCGAAGCGCGCCTGCCGGTCCGGGCGCGGGGCGATGGCGAGCCGGTGCATCTCAGCTGCCGCTGCTGCTGGCGTGCGCTGTGCCGGTGGCCCCGAACCCTCCGCGTGCCACGCCGGCCGATGTGGTGCTGGCTGGGCCATCCGCGCTTGTGCTGCGCAACGCAGCGCCGGAGTTGCCGCCGGAAGAACTGCGCGATGTCGAGCTGGTGCCGGTCGGGCAGGCTGCCCCCTGGAGAGAAGCGGGATCACAGTCCTGCTGCCGCCACAGCGGCACGGCGGCGGCGGTGACCAAACCGCCTCCCATCAACACGAGCAGAACCTGCGCCGATCGCCGCATGGGATGAAGCCTAGGCCGAAACCAAGCCGCTGCGGAAGGGGCGCGCCGGCCAACAGGCGAGGTGCGCCTCAATCCCCGACGAGCGCGAGCTCGTCGCGCAGCGGCGTAAGCTGCACCGGCACGAAGGAGCGCGCGGGCTCGTCGATCAGGTAGCCGGTGCCCCACACCGTGCGCACCAGCGTGGAAAGCCCTTCGGTGGCCAGACGCTTGCGCAGCCGGTGCATCAGCACGTTGAGCGACTTCACGTCCGGCTCCTCGAACTCGCCATACAGCAGGTCCATCAGCGCGGACTTGCTCACCACCGTGCCCTTGCGCAGGGTCAGAAGCTCCAAGACCTTGTATTCACTGGGGGAAAGATGCATGTCGCGGCCGAAGGCGGTGGCCGCGCGGCTGTCCATGTGCAGCTCCAGCGGCCCCACCGCGAGCACCGAGCGGGTGAAGCCGCGCGCCCGGCGCACCACGGCGCGCAGCCGGGCGCACAGCTCGGCGGTGTCGCAAGGGATGTCGATCACGTCGTCGGCGCCCGCATCCAGCATGCGTGCCCGGCCGCGCCCCTCCAGTTGGCGGGCCAGGGCTACGGCCGGCAACTGGCAGCCGGCACTGCGCAGGCGGCGGATGAAATCCACCCCGGGGCCGCCCGCCTGGCCGGCGCCGAACATGATCACATCATAGTGATAGTGCCGCGCCATCTGTGCCACGTCGTCCTGGCTCTCGGCGCGGTCCAGCGAAAACGATTCGCCCCCCAGGATCACGGCGATGTCGCCGGCCAGGAAGCCTTCGAGGGGGGCGAGGAGGATGCGCATTCTGTGCCTGCTCCGTTGCTGCTCCGGCATCCCGGTCCGGCCGTTTTTGGCCGGTGGCCCGGGGGGGCCGTGCGCGGGCAGGAAAGGCCCGCGCATTCCGGGATACGCAATCGCGATGCCAGCATCTTGAAAGCATCTCAGCGACAAACGGATGGCGAAACGTGTCGACTCGTCGCTGCACAGCGAATGTCACGGTAAATCACCGTGAATATTGATGGTCGCCGCAACGGGCACTGCAGATTGCAAGGCGAATTGCCTTGCCCGTTGCCGCATCCTGCAACGAGCGTCAAATTGCGTGAGACGGGCGTTTCAGCCGGCCAGCTCCAGCGCGGCCCGTGCCAGCACCCGCACCCCGGCGGCATAATCGGCCTGTTCCAGCGCCTCGTGCGGGTTGTGGCTGCCGTTCTGGTTGCGCACCAGCACCATCGCCGCCGGGATGCCGGCCTGGGCGAACATGCCGGCATCGTGGCCCACTGTCGGCATGCGATGCCGGCCGAGCCCCAGCGCGCCGGCCGCTTCATCCAGCCGGTTCACCAGCGTGGGATCGAGCGGCGTGGGCTGGGAGCCGGTGTCGGCCCCCAGCTCGAAGCGCACGCCGCGCTCCGCCTCGATCTCCCGCGCCCGCGCGGCGGCATACTCGCCGGACTGGCGCAGCACATCGGGATTGGTGGCGCCCAGGTTGAGCGTGAAGGCCACCTCGCCGGGCACCTTGGTCATCGCATGCTGGTCCGCCCGGGTGGAGACGATGCCCACGGTGCAGACGAAATTGTCGTCACCCAGCGCCATGCGCCCGGTCCAGAACGCGTCCATCGCCATCACCAGCTCGCTCACCGCCACGATCGCGTCGCGCCGGAAATCGCGCGGCACGGCGGCGGAATGCGCCCATTCGCCGAAGCACCTGGCCTGCGCGTGGCGGATATTGCCACGGATCGCGGTGGCGATGCCGATCGGCACGTCCCGCCCGATCAGCAGTGGCCCCTGCTCGATATGCAGCTCCAGCCAGCAGGCGAGGTTCTCCGGCGAGAGCGACGGGCCGCGCTGCCCGCGAAAGCCAAGTTCGGCCATGTGGTCGGCCAGGGTGCGCCCGGTATCGCCGCGCACCAGTCTGCCCATGGTGGCGTGCGGCACCAGGCCGAGGGCCATGCGGCTGCCGAGATAGGCGGTGCCGTACCACGGGCTCTCCTCGCCGCGCAGCCCCACCAGCCGCAGCGCCCGCGCCGGCGCCATGCCGCAGCGCTTCGCCGCCAGCAGCACGGAGAGCCCGGCCATGACTCCGGCCAGCCCATCGTAGTTGCCGCCATCCGGCACGCTGTCGAAATGCGAGCCGAGCCCCACCGCCGGCGCGCTGAGATCGGCGCCCGGCAGGATCGCATGCAGGTTGCCGAAACCGTCATACTCCGGCGCGAAGCCGGCCTCGCGCAGGACCGCTTCCGTGGCCGCCGCCGCGCGCTGCTCGGCCGCGTCGTAGGGGGCGCGGGTGATGCCCAGCGTGCCCTTGGTGTCGGCGCCGATGCGCTTCATCAGCGCCCAGCTCTCCGCGGTCGCCTTCTTCAGCGCCGCGTCGAACCCGCGCATCAGCGTGCCCGCCCGAGCACGAGGGTCTTGGTGCGATCGGTCGTGACCACCAGCCCTTCCGCCGCCACGCGGATCACCGCGAACCACGGCTTGCCCGCCGCGCGCAGCGGCGTATCGGCCGGCATCGCCATCAGCAGGTCGGGCTCGATCCAGGACAGCGCCAGCCGCAACGCGCCATAGTCGGAACGGATCGTCAGCATGCCGCCATCCGCCGAGACCACGGCATCCAGCCCCAGCGCCGCATTGGCATAGGCCCCGGCAAGCGCCGTGCTGCTGCCGGCCCCGGGCCGCACCCGGCGATAGCTGCGCGGCGCGCCGCACCAGCGGGCCGGGATCGTATCCCCCTTCGGCAGCCCGAAGGTCAGATGCACCACCGCACGTTCCGGCGCGAACTCGCCCGGCGCCAGCTGCTCGATCGTGCCGCCGCTGCCGCCCTGGCTGGTGAAGCTCGGCCGGCCGCCCTCGTCGATGATCTCGAACACATCGTCGCCATCCGCCTGCCGGTACATCCCCGCCGCCGCGGCCAGGCGGTGCAGGTTGCCCTCATCCGGCACCGGGGCCAGCCGGTCGGCCAGGACCACATCGGCCATGCGCCGCGCGATCGAGAACGGCGCGATGTCGTCGCGGTTGCCCAGGATCACGACTCCGGCCGACTCGTCAGGAAATCGAACCGACTCCGATCGCCCGCCGGCCACACCGCCGCCATGCCCCACATTCCGCAGCCCGCGATACCGCGTGACGGTGAAGCCCAGCGCGTACATGGAGAGCGACCCGTTCTCGAACCGAGTCGGCTGCTCCATCCGCGCCAGCAGGTCGGCCATCTCCGGCGTGGGGTTCGCCAGATGCGCCTGCCAGCGCAGCATGTCCTCCAGCGTGGAACTCATGCCGCCCTCGCCGCCGAGCACGATGCCCCAATGCGCCCGCTCCCATTCCCCCGAAGGCCCCTTGGAATGATGCATCGCCGCGCGCGGCAGGATCTGGCTGTCGCGGTGCTGCAGGATCGTGTCCTCCATCCCGAGCGGCCCGGTGATCCGCGCCCGCAGCAACTCGTTGAAGCTGCGGCCCGTCACCTCCTCGATGATCTCGGAAAGCAGGAAGAACCCGGTGTTGCAGTAGATCATCTGCTCGCCGGGCACGTAGTTCATCTCGGCATGCCGCGCGATGATCGCCCGTGCCGTGGCGCGCGTGGAGGGGCAGGGCAGGGTGAGCCCGCTCCAGGTCAGCATCTCCAGGAAGTCGCGCAGGCCGGAGGTGTTGCTCGCCAAATGCCGCAGCGTCGGCGCATGGGGCAGCTCCGCCAGCCACGGGGCGTAGCGCCGCACCGGTGCGTTCATGTCCAGCTTGCCTTCGCGCTCCAGCATCAGCGCCAGCAGCACGGTGAACTGCTTGGTCTGCGACCCGATGCGGATCACGCTGCGCGGCCCCAGCGGAATGCCCTGCGCCAGGTCCGCCATCCCGTAGGCACCCTGGTGAACCACCGCGCCGCCGCGGGTCGCCGCCACCACCAGGCCGGGCGTGTCGGGTCCGGTCCAGCCCTCGAACAGTCGGTCGATCTGCGCGCTGCGTGCGGCCATTTCGGCTCTCCCTCGGTCGGCGCGGGGAGCCTATTCGTTCATGGCCGGGGGCGGAAGCTACAGCGGGTAGCAGGCCACGGCGGAGAGCACGAGGCCGGTCTGCATCACCGAATGCGCCACCACCGGGAACGGCATGGAGCCCACCACCTGCCGCCCGCACTCCTCGGCGGTGAAGGTGAAGGTGATGGAGCCGGTGCCAACCCCCTGCATGTGGGTGCGGGCGAACGCCGCCACCGCCTCCTGCGTGCCGCACTCCGTGGGCCGCACCACGGAACAGCGCGCCGCCTCGATGGTCGCGTATTGCAGCGTGGACTTCACCCGCATCGCCAACCCGAACTCCACGGAGGCGAACAGCAGCATCAACAGCGGCGTGGCCACCAGGGCGAACTCCATCGCCGTGGCGCCGCGTCGTGCGGCGAGCAGGCGCCGCCAGCCGGGAATGCGCATCGCCACCTACTCCAGCCGCGCAATGCCGGCGGCAGACATCGTCACCACGCCCCCACGCCCCGGCAGCGGCAGCACGAAGTTGTAGTCGGCGCGGGCGGTCACGCGCACATACTTGCCGGCCGACACGCCACCGCTGCACGGGCTGCCGCAGGCTGCCTCCACGATGCCGCTGGCCTGCGGGCAGCCGCAGATCTGCGTCGGCGCCGGCGAGGCGGTGATCGCCGGGTAGTTGGAGGCGGTGGTGATGACGGTGGCGATCTTCGCCGCATCGAAGCCGTGATAGGCGGCCCAGGCGGTCCCGGCGCGCACGGCGTTATGCACCTGCAGCTTGTGCCACGCCGAATTCCCGTAGTCGTAGATGCCCATCATCATCAGCCCCAGCGCCCCGGCGGCGATGGCGAATTCGGTGGCGGCGACGGCGCGGCGGCCAAGGCGGGGCATCGGCACTATTCCACGAGCCGGGAGAGGGTGCTGCCGCCGGAGCCCGGCGGGTCTGCCACGCCGATGCCGGCGCAATCGTGCTTGAGCTGGCCGGACCCGGAGATGCTGATCGTCTTGGCAACCAGCTGGGTGCAGGGCGAAGTGCCCGAGCCGCTCCAGGTGAGCGCCGAGTTGGGCACGTAGATCGCCCCGGTGACATTCCAGACCGAGGAGCCCGAAACGGACATGGAGCTGGTGGTGGCGCGCTTGTCGATCCAGATCGCGATCCCGGCCGAAGCGCCGGTGGGTGGTGCCTTGATGTTGAAGGTCTGGCTGCCGCTGGTGCTGACACTGCCGATGCCGCTGCCGTTGGCCGAGGTGAAGACGAGGGTGACGCCGCCGGTGGCGTTCACCGTCATGCTGCCGGACATCTGGAAGCTGCCACGGTCGAAGATGTAGATGCCGGCGGGGAAGTTCACCGTGCCGCTGCCGCTGACGCTGAGGTTGCCGCAGATGACGGTCACGCCGCCGGCATTCGGCACTGTGTACGTGCCGGAGCCGGAATAGCTCGGGTTGGTGGCGTTGCAGCCGGAGAAGCCGGGGATGGCGCGCGCCGCGTAGGGATCGGGGGTGGCGGGGGTGAAGTAGGTTTGCAACTCGTGCGATGGGGTGACGGCAGCGCTGCCGGTGCTGCGGATGCCGCCGCCGATAAAGATGTCATACCCCTTGATCTTCACCGTTCCGGTGATGTTTACGGCGCGGCTATTGGTGGAATTGACGTAGATGTTGCAGGTATTGGCATCCAGCACCGGGGTGCCGCTGGCGCTGATGCCGCTGGCGGTGGGTTCCAGCGCCATGATGCACATGCCGCCGCCAGCGGCAGTGCCGACGGGGGCAGAGACCGAGCGGGCGTTCACCGTGGGCGCGGTCGGGCGATAGGCCAGGCTGAAATACGGCCCTTCCGGCTTGCTGACGATCACCTCCACGGCCTTGGCATTGCTGCTGTAGCTGCCCTGGGTGGGTGGCTGGTTGACGGCCACGGCCACACCGTTGACCCCGTGCACGTAGCCGAAGCTGGCGGCCACGGCGCGCGCCTCGGCCACTGGGCTGGCGGATTTGCTGACCGCGAGCCCGGCGGCAAGTGCTGCCTGGTCGGCCGCGGCCTGGGCGCCCACCTTGGAGCCTTCCCACATGGCAAGATCGATGGCGAAGCCCATGAAGCCCACCAGCACCGGCACGCTCATGCCCACGATGGCCGCCACGCTGCCGCGACGGTCGTGCCACAGCCTGCGATACAGATCGACAGGAAGAAACGATACCGTGCGCCGTTGCGCCATCCGGGCCTCCAGGCTGGCCGGCAGGCGCCATGTGCCTACCTGCGGTTGCACAGGCTAGCGGCATGGGCTGTCAGAATGGTTTCAAGTGGCAATTTTGAGAGGTATTGCGTCGCACTACGATACGGTGCCTGACTATGCCGGCTGCAGCGGGTAGCAGGCCTGGGCGGAGACCGTCAGCCCGGTCTTGAGGATCGATTGCGCGCTGACCGGAAACGCCACCGAAGCCACCACCTTGCGGCCACAGCTTTCCGTGGTGACGGTGAACGCGCTGGTCGCCACCGACACGCCCTGGGTCTGGGTGCTGGCATAGGTCTTGGTGGCATCCACCGTGCCGCAGGTGGCCACGTTGATCGCCGAACAGCGCGCCGCATTGGTGGTGGCATATTGCAGTGCCGATTTCGTGCGGATCACCATCCCCACCTCCACCACGCCGAACAGGAACAGCGTCAGCGGCAGGGCGATCAGGCCCATCTCCATGCTCGTAACGCCGCGCCTGTCGCGCGGAAGGGCGCGCCATCGCCTCATTGAATGCGCGACAATGCGGTGGCCGTCAGCACCAGGGGGTTGCTGACATAGGGGTAGGAGAAGGTGAAGCTGTAGCTGGCGCGCGCATTCACCCGCACATAGGTGCTGGCCCCGGCCCCATCGGCACAGGTGTCGCCGCAGGTGACGTAGCTGATCCCCGCGCCGCCGTTCGGGCACCCGCACACGGTCGCCGGCGCCGGTGTGGCCGCCAGCGTGGCGAGGGCAGAGGAACTGGTGACCGCGCCGGCGATCAGGTTGGCGTTGAACCCGTTCGCGGCGGCATGGGCAGCCCCGATATGCGCGGCCGAGATCACCTGCATCCGCGTCCAGGAGGCACGGCCGAAATCGTACACCCCGGCCATCGCCACCGCGAGGAAGCTGGCCGCGATGGCGAATTCCACCGCCGCCATCCCGCGCCGGCCCAGCCCGCCGCGCATCCGTTGCATCGCCACCTTCATTGCACCAGCACGAGCGCGGGCAGGCTGCCCGGCGGATCGGAAATGCCCACCCCGCCGCAATCGTGCTTGAAGGTGTTGTTGCCGTTGAAGGTAACGGTGCGCGCCACGATCTGCGTGCATTTCGCGCTGCCGTTGTTGCCGGAGACGGTCACCGGCGCATTGGCGGCATAGATGGCGCCGACGATCGCCAGGGAGGAGCCGCCGCCGAAATCGATGGCCGCGGTGGTGGCGGCGTTGCGGTGCATCCACACCGCGATGCCCTTGGCGATGCCCGCGGTGGGCGCGGTCAGGTTCACCGTCTGGTTCCCCTGCACCTTGAGCGTGCCGTAGTTGCTTCCGGTGGAACTGGTGAAGAACAGCGTGACCCCGTTGCCGTTGATCGTCCAGTCGCCGTTGATCGAGAGCTGGTCGCGGTCGATCATGTAGATGCCCGGGTTCAGCGTCAGCGTGTTGCCGCTGCCGGTCAGCTTCAGCCCGCCGCAGAACACCCAGATCCCGTCCGGCTTGGCCGTGTAGCTGGTGGAATTGCTGTGCGAGGCGTTGTTGGAATCGCAGCGCGACGGCACGGCCGGGATTGCCCGTGTGTAGTAGGGGTCCGCCACCGGGGAGGCGCCGGTCTGCAGCGACTTGGTCACGCACAGGCCGCGCTGGGAGGCGGTGCCGGCATTCAGGCACGGCGCCACCTGGTTGTTCACGCTCCACCCGCCGGTGACATAGCCGTTGAGCGCGGTCAGCGTGGCGTTGCTGGTCAGCGCGATGGCGCTGGCCGATGTGGAGTTGGCGTAGACGTTGCAGTGCGAGATGTTGACGGTGTTGGTGCCGTTCATGCTCACGCCGGTGCCGGTCGCGGCCAGGGAGATGATGCAGGCGCCGCCGCCGCTGGTGGAGGGGGCGGTGATCGCCCGCGCGCTCACCACCGGCGGCACCAGCCCCAGCACCCCGGCGAAGATGCTCGCCTGCGGCTGGGTCACGCTCACCAGGATCGCGGCCGGATTGCCGGCATAGCTGCCGGTCGTCGGCGGGTTCTGCACCGAGATGCTCACCCCCTTCGTCCCATCCACGAACCCGTGCGCGGCCAGCACCGAGACCGCCTCGGTGGTCACATTGGCATCGGAGCGATAGGCGCGCCCGGCGGCCACGGCGGCCTGGTCGGTGGCGCCCTGCAGCGAGACCTTGGCGGTCTCCCAATAGGTGGTGTCGATCGCCAGGCCCATGAAGCCGATCAGCACCGGGGTTGCCATGGCGAGCATGGTGGAAACGCTGGCGCGGCGGTCGCCCGGCAGGCAGCGCGGCAGCGTGGCGAGGGCGGTGCGGAAAAACGGGGCAATGGCGCGCACGGGGAACCTCCTCTGCGCCGGCGCGGCAGGTCGGGGCGCACCGGACGAGGGCATTCATGGGCGCCGGTTTCTCTCATTCGGGTTACAGCGGCGGCGCCTTGCGGCCTTCCGCGGCCAGATTCGTCGTGGTGAATTCCTGAGTGGTTTCAGAGTATTGCATTCATGAATTAAAGCGTTACCTTCCGCAACAACACCCCCCCTGGCCGCCCCCTGTTGCCCCCCGAACGCACCCGGTGGATCATCCCCGTTTCAGGGTGGCGGAGGCTTGCATGGGCATCGCGGGGCGCAACTTCGACGTGATCGTGATCGGCGCCGGATCGGCCGGCGCGGTGCTCGCCGCGCGGCTCTCTGAAGACCGCGATCGCCAGGTGCTGCTGCTGGAAGCGGGCCGGGACTGGCGCGCCGGGGAGGCGCCCGATGGCATGCGCAGCGCCAACCCACTGCGCATCATCGTGTCGCCGGAGATGCAGGCCGCCTGGCAGTACCCCGGCCTCATGGCCCGCCGCACCGCGGTGCAGGAGCCGAAGCTCTACTGGCGCGGCCGCGGCCTGGGCGGCAGCTCCGCCGTCAACGCCCAGATCGCCATCCGCGGCGTGTCAGACGCGTTCGACGCATGGGCCGAGGCCGGCTGCGAAGGCTGGTCCCACGCCGCGCTGCTGCCGCACATGAACCGCATCGAGGCGGACCCGCGCGGCGGCCCGCATCACGGCAGCGCCGGCCCGGTGCCGGTGTATCGTGCGCCCCGCGCCGCCTGGGGCCCGATCGACCGCGCCCTGCACGATGCCGCCATCGCCCAGGGCTACCCCGCCCATGATGACCTCAACGCGCCGGAAGGCGAGGGCGTCGCCACCTACCCGATCAACAACCGCAACGGCGTGCGCGTCTCCACCAACGAGGCCTTCCTCGAACCCGCCCGCGGCCGCCCCAACCTCACCATCCAGGGCGAGGCGCTGGTGGAGCGCGTGCTGCTGGAAGGCCGCCAGGTGCGCGGCGTGCGCGTGCGCCTCCCCGGCCGCGGCTGGATCGACATCGCCGCCCGCCAGGTGGTGCTCTGCGCCGGTGCCGTGCATTCGCCAGCGATCCTGCTGCGTTCCGGCATCGGCGACCCGGCCACGCTCGCCCCGCTCGGCATCCCCGTCGCCCACGCCCTGCCGGAAGTCGGCCGCAACTTCATGGACCACCCGATGCTGCGCGCCGCCGTGGTGCTGAAACCGGAGCATCGGCCCACCGACCCCGATGCCCGCCACACCAATCTCTGCGTCAGCTACTCCTCCGGCCTCGCCGGCACCGCCCGGCGGGACATGCTGATGATCGCCATGAACCACCGCGGCGTGCTCCCGGAAGGCACCGGCCCCGGCTCGCTCGTGGTGGGCGTGTTCGAGGCAAGGTCGCGCGGCGAGGTGAAGCTGCTCTCCGCCGATCCCGCCATCGACCCGCTGGTGGAGGAGAACATGCTCTCCCACCCCGACGACCTGCTGCGCCTGCGCGACGGTATGGCCCGCCTCGATCGCCTGGCCGCCCATCCCGCCATCGCCGATATCGCCGAGCGCATCACCGTCGGCACCACCGATCTCACCCTGCCGCAGGCGATGGCATTGCCCGAAGCCGAGCAGAACGCCCTCCTGCTGGCCGAAGCCAGCGACGCCCAGCACGCCGCCGGCACCTGCCGCATGTCCGCCTGGGAAGACCCGCGCGGCGTGACCAACCCGGATGGCAGCGTGAAGGGCCTCGCCGGACTGCGCGTGGCCGATGCCTCGCTGATGCCGGCGGATTGCCGGGCCAACACGCATTTTACGTGCATGCTGATCGGCGAGAAGATCGCGGCGGACATGCGCGCCGGGTGAGAAGGGCGGGCGCCTATTCGCCCGCCTGCTGCAGCCCCCCCTGCCGCACCGACGCCACCGCCCGCACCCGCGCCGCCTTCCGCCCGGCCAGCCGGTCATGCACCGTCAGCGCCTGCGCCACCACCTGGTCCATGTTGTAGTAGCGATAGGTGGCCAGCCGGCCGACAAAGGTCACGTCCGGCTCCGCATCCGCCAGCGCCTGGTAGCGGGCATACAGCGCCGCGTTCTCCGGCCGCGGCACCGGGTAGTAGGG
>CAMDAM010000040.1 GCA_945888575.1 Asaia bogorensis
TCACGGCCGGCACACCACCAGGGCATAATGCGCGCCATCCGCCGCCGGCGCGCGAAAGCGGGTGGGGCCGAACAGCCGGAAGCGCAGGCAATCCCCGCGCTCCAGCCGATGCGTGCGGCCCTCCACGGTCAGTTCCAGCACGCCGCCGAGCACCCAGATATGCTGCTCCAGCCCGGCCACGCCCGGCGCGGCATAGGCGATGTCCGCCCCCGCCGGCAGCCGCGCCTCCACCAGCTCGGCATCGAACCCGGCCGCGGGCGGGGAAACGCTGCGCCGCACATACCCCGTCTCAGGGTCGGTCCAGACCGGCTGGTCCTCCGGCCGCAACAGCCTGGCCGGCTCTGCCTCAACCTCGGCCAACAGCCGCGACATGGTGCGGCCATAGGCCGTGCACAGCCGCCCCAGCAGCGCCGCCGTCGGGCTCGTCTCGCCCCGTTCCAGCCGGGACAGCGTGGCCCGCGGAATGCCTGCCCGCTGGGATAGCTGGTCGAGCGACCACCCGCGCTCCGCCCGCAGCGCCGAGAGCCGCGCTGCCAGCCGGGAGTCCAATGCCGTGTCCAACACATCTTCCATATCCGGGAGGATTTCCCGGATGCGGGATGCCCGTCAAGCCGGAACCTTCATCTCCACGGCGATCGCCGTGATCGCCTCCGCATCCAGCGTCTCGGTCTCCAGCAGCTTGCGGGCCGTGCTGTCCAGCAGCGTGCGCCGTTCGGTCAGCACCTCCACCGCCTTGTCGAAGGCGCGCTGGGCGATATCGTGCACCTCGATATCGATCTTTGTCGCGGTGGTCTCGGCATAGGCCCGCTCCGCCGGCACCGCCATGCCGCCCAGCATGCCGCGCTGGTCACGCTCATAGGTGACGTTGCCGAGCGTGGGCGACATGCCGTACTGCACCACCATGCTGCGCCCGATATCCGTGACCCGGCGCAGATCATCCGATGCGCCGGTGGAGAGGTGATGGAACACGATCCATTCCGCCGCCCGCCCGCCCATCAGCACCGCCATCCTGTTCTCCAGCTCCTCCCGGGTGACGAGGTAGCGGTCCTCGGTCGGGCGCTGGATCGTGTAGCCGAGCGCCCCGATGCCACGCGGAATGATCGAAACCTTGTGCACGGGGTCGCTGCCCGGCAGCGCCATGGCCACCAGCGCATGGCCCATTTCATGGAACGCCACGA
This sequence comes from Asaia bogorensis, assembly GCA_945888575.1. Taxonomy (GTDB): domain Bacteria; phylum Pseudomonadota; class Alphaproteobacteria; order Acetobacterales; family Acetobacteraceae; genus CAMDGX01. The sequence goes on from CAMDAM010000040.1 coordinate 1,179, forward strand.
TCTCGCGCTCCTTCGGGTTCAGCAGCCGGTTCTTCCGCTCCAGCCCCGCCACGATGCGCTCGATGGCATTGTTGAAGTCGGTCATGTTGACGGACTGGGCATCGCGCCGCGTGGCCAGCAGGGCTGCCTCGTTCACCAGGTTGGCCAGGTCCGCCCCGGTGAAGCCGGGCGTGAGAGCCGCCACCTGCTCCTCGCTCACATCCGTGCCGAGCATGATCTTCTTCAGGTGCACGGCCAGGATCTGCATACGCCCCTTCCTGTCGGGCCGGTCCACCAGCACCTGCCGGTCGAATCGCCCGGCGCGCAGCAGCGCGGGGTCCAGGATTTCTGGCCGGTTGGTGGCCGCCAGAAGTACCACGCCGCTTTTGGTGTCGAACCCGTCCAGCTCCACCAGCAGCTGGTTCAGCGTCTGCTCCTTCTCGTCATTGCCGCCGCCGGCCATCCCCGCCATGCGGCTGCGCCCCATCGCATCCAGCTCGTCGATGAAGATGATCGCCGGCGCCCGCGCGCGTGCCTGCTCGAACAGGTCGCGCACCCGCGCGGCACCCACGCCCACGAACATCTCCACGAACTCGCTGCCGGAGATGGAAAAGAACGGCACCTTCGCCTCGCCCGCCACCGCCTTGGCAATCAGCGTTTTGCCCGTGCCCGGCGGCCCCACCAGCAGCACGCCCTTGGGCATGCGCCCGCCGAGCCGGCCGTAGTGTTCCGGGTTCTTCAGGAAGTCGACCACCTCCTGCAGCTCCTGCTTGGCCTCGTCCACGCCGGCCACGTCGGCGAAGGTCACGCCGGTATCGGTCTCCACATAGACCTTGGCCTTGCTTTTGCCGATCGACATCAACCCGCCGCCCAGCCCGCCACTGCCGGCCATGCGCCGGATCAGGAAATACCAGAGCGCGCCGAACAGCAGCACCGGCACCACCCAGCTCATCAGGTCGCGCAGGAAGGTGTTCTCGATCTGCCCGCTCACGGTCACGCCGTGGCGGCCCAGCTCCTCGGCGAAGCTGTCCTCCACCCGCGTGGTGGAGAACCGCGTCTGCCCGCTGGCGAAGGCCTCCTTCACCGTGCCGGTGATGAACCGGTCAGAGACCGCCACCTCCGCCACCTTGTTGTCGCGCAACAGCTGCTGGAACTCGCTGTAGGCGATCGGCTTGGTGCCCACGTAGCCGGAGATCAGGCTCTGCAGCAGCAGGATCCCCGCGAAGGCCGCCACGAAGTACCAGACGTTGAAAGTGGTTTTCTTGTCCATCACCGATACTCCAGGCCCGCCGCCATGCTAGGCGCAAGGCGGCGCGCACACGAACCGTTCCGCATCTTGGTTACACTTCGCCACGGGTGGGTGCCGGCCGCAGCAGGGAGAACACGATCCCGCCCAGGATCAAGGCCAGCGTGACCGACAGCGAGATCGCCGGGTCCAGCTTGCCCATGATCTGGTTCCAGAAGATCTTGCCGCCGATGAACACCAGCACCAGCGCCAGCGCATACTTCAGCGCATGGAAGCGGTGCACCATCGCCGCCAGTGCGAAATACAGCGCCCGCAGCCCCAGGATCGCGAAGATATTGGAGGTATAGACGATGTAGGGATCGCTGGTGATGGCGAAGATCGCCGGCACGCTGTCCACCGCGAACACCAGGTCCGCCGCCTCCACCAGCAGCAGCGCCAGGAACAGCGGGGTCGCGAAGCGCACCACGCGGCCCGTGCCCGGCTCCGGCAGGCGCACGAAGAAGCGATTGCCGTGGTAGTCGTCCGTCACCCGCATCCAGCGCCGCGCCAGCCTCAGCACCGGCGAGTTCGCCACATCCGGCGGGCCGCTGCTGGGCAGCAGCATCTTGATCCCCGTCAGCACCAGGAACGCGCCGAACAGGTAGAGCACCCAGGAGAAGTTGGAGACGATCGCAGCCCCCAGCGCGATCATCACCGCGCGCATCACGATCACGCCCAGAATGCCCCAGAACAGCACCCGGTGCTGGTAGGCGGCAGGGACCGCGAAGTAGCCGAAGATCAAGGAAATCACGAAGACATTGTCGAGCGAGAGCGACTTCTCGATCAGGAACCCGGTCATGTATTCCATGCCGGAGCCCGCACCCTGGCTCCACCAGATCCAGCCGCCGAAGGCCAGGCCGGCGCCGATGTAGAAGGCACTCAGCATCAGGCTCTGCCGCACGCCGATCTCGCGCACGCGCTTCTGCAGCACGCCGAGATCCAGCACCAGCAATGTCAGAACGATACCGACGAACAGCAGCCACACCCAGGCGGGCTTGCCCATCACGTCCGCGAACCCCGCGGCGGCGATCCACTCCATATCGACCTCCAGATGCCCCCCTCGCGAGGGACAGGTGAAGGATCCGACATCACGGCGACTGCGCCGTCAGAGGGGCCCGGATCCGGGTATTCTGGAGGTGGCGACGATGCGCTCCCGGTTCAAGCCCGCCGCGCCAGCATCGCCAGTGCTTCCACCACCGCCGCGCGCCGCACCGCCGCCCGGTCGCCGGGGAACACATGCCGCGCCGCCACCGTCTCCATCCCCGCCCGCGCGCAGCCGAGCCACACCAGCCCCACCGGCTTCTCCGCCGTGCCGCCGCCCGGCCCGGCCAGCCCCGTGACGGAAACCGCAAGCTGCGCGCGCGACCGCATCAGCGCGCCCTCGGCCATCGCGCGCGCCACCGCCTCGCTCACCGCGCCTTGTTCCGCGATCAGCGAAGCGGGCACGCCCAGCAGCTCCGTTTTGGCGGCGATGCTGTAGGTGACGAAGCCGCACTCCACCACGGCGGAACTGTCCACCACCGCCGTCAGCGCCGCGGCCACCAGCCCGCCGGTGCAGCTTTCCGCCGTCGCCACGCGCAGCCCGGCCGCGCGGCACTGCGCCAGAAGTGCGGCCGCCTGGGCGAGAACGGCGTCGTCGATCAAGCCGGCGCCTCGCCGCCGGTCATTTCCGCCAGCAGGCGGAAGAAGCCGCGCTTGCGCTCGCTGTTGATGCCCCAATCCACCGGCAAGGACTGGTAGCCCTCCGCGAACCCCTCGCGGATGCGGCGGTAGTCGAAGAACCCCCAGCCCGCCCCGCCTTCCACGGCGGCGACGAAGTTGTTGTCGGCCGCATCGCAGTCGTAATGGTCGTCCTCGTTGAAGAAGATCGGCTGGCCGCGATAGGCGCCACTCGCCCGCGTGCCCGCCACCTGGGCGCGGATTCCGTCCGGATGGTCCACCCGGTTGCCGTGCAGCAGGATGTAGTCGCTCGCCGCCATCAGGTGATCCGGCGGCACCACGCCGCCCTTGAAGCTGGTGCTCACCGCGATCCCCGGCGCCCGCGCCTTTGCCAGCGCGATCAACTCGCCGCAGCGCGGCGGCTTGATGATGTCGTGGCTGAAGGCCGGGATGTCGATCTCGTTGCCGATCTCCAGCAGCACGTTGCCGAAGCCCCCGGCCGCGAGCCAGTCGCACGCCTCGGTGGCTGCCCGCACCACCGCCGCCTCTCCGGCCAGCGAACGCGCCGCCGCGCCGTAGAACAGCCCCACATTCACCACCAACCCTAGCGCATCCGCCGCCCGCAACACCTGGCCCAGCCGATCCAGCGCATCGGGGTAGGGTGCTCCGTCCGGCGCAAAGCCGGAGAGTTTCCAGGGCTGGTGCCAGGAATAGCCCTGGGGCGAGCCGCCCTGCAGGTTCACCGCCACCGCATCCAGCCCGCAGCGTTTGTAGGCGGGCAGGGCGGCGATGAATTCGCGCGTGTTGCGCTCCGCACTCCACGGCCCGTCGGCATATTCCCACACGCCGATCGTGCCGGGATTGCGGTCGTTCACGATGGCATTCGCCATGCGGGAGACGAACAGAAGCCCCTCGATCGAACGCCCGCGGAAGCTGCGCCCGGCATGCGTCGGCACGCCGTTCAGTAGGAATTTTTCGCCATCGATGCCGATCTTCGTCGCCATTCCGCCCTCCCGTTGATGGGTCTTGCCTAGCCTGTCAGCGCCGCCATCGGCACCGTGAACCATTCCGGCAGCAGCATTTGCGCCACGCGCACCAGGCCTGCCGCCAGCAGCCCGGCGATCACGTCGTCGGCCATGATGCCCGCCGCACCCTCCTGCCGGTCCGCCCAGCCCACCGGGCCGGGCTTGAGGATATCCAGCGCCCGGAATGCGAGGAAGGCCAGCGCCAGCGAGGGCGGGTTCCATTCCGCGCCCGGCGGCAGCAGCGCCAGCGGCAGCAGCGCGATCCACAGCCCCGCCACCTCGTCGATCACCACCCAGCCGGGATCGCCCTCCGGCTGGCAGGCCTGCACCGCCCACAACCCGCCCATTGTCGCCATCGCGGCAGCCAGCGGCAGCAGCGCCGGCTCCAACGCCAGCAGCGCCATGCCGAGCACCAGCGCCACCGCGGAGCCCACCGTGCCAGGCGCCACCGGCGACAACCCGCTGCCGCCGACGCAGGCGACCCAGAATGCGCCGCCTCGTGGCATCGCCCGCGATACCCTCATGATCCCAGAAAATCCTCCAGCGCCGCGGCCAGGTCGGGCTCGCCCAGATGCGGCGCATGCCCCACCTCCGGCAGCGTAACATAGCGCATGTCTGGCCGCGCCGCGCGCATCCGCGCCACTGTCTCGCCTGTCAGGATCGTGCTGCGCCCGCCATGCACCAGCAGCACCGGAATGCCGGCCAGCGCCCCGAACAGCGGCCACAGGGGCGGCGCGGGCCGGCCGAGCAGGGTGGCGATGCGGATGTCCCATTGCGGATGCCAGCGCCCATCGGCCCCCGGCGCATAGGTCAGCGCCGCCATGCGCAGCCATTCCTCTTCGGTCTTCAATGAGAGATCCGGCAGCCGCGCCCGCAGCAGCGCCGCCGCACTCGCCTGGTCCGGTGCCGCGGGGTCGTGGCCGACGAAATCCCGCACCATGGCCTGTCCGGCGCTGCCGATCTCCGGCCCGATATCGTTCAGCACCACGCCGGCCACCAGCGTCGGCCGCGCCGCCGCCAGCCCCATCGCCAGCAGCCCGCCCATGGAGGTGCCCACCACCATCGCGCGATGCAGGTGCAGTGCCGCGCACACATCCATGATGTCGCGCAGGCAGGCCTCCGGCGCGTAGCGTGCCACGTCCTTCGCCCGGCCGGAGCCGCCACGCCCGGCATAGTCCAGCGCCACCACGCGCCGGCCGGGATGCCGCGCAGCGAGGTCCTCGAAATCCAGCCCGGTGCGCACCAGCCCAGGCAGACACAGCAGCGGCAGGCGCTCACCCTCCTGCCCCCAGGCATGGACCTTCAGCGCCAGCCCATCCCATGCGCTGACCAAAGGGGCGGAAACGATGGTCAGCGCAGCCACGGCGCCAGCGGATGCGGATGCGCCGCCCCGCCGATCCGCGCCCGGTAGAGCACCGTGTTCTCCACCACCCGCTGCACGTAGTTGCGCGTTTCGGAGAACGGGATCAGCTCGATCCAGTCCACGATATCCGTGCCCGGCGCGCGCGGATCGCCGTTCAGGCCGATCCACTCCACCACCCGCCGCGGCCCGGCATTGTAGCCGGCGGCGGCCATGGCGAGGTTGGCATCGAACTGGTCCAGCAGTCCGCGCAGATAGGTGGTGCCCAGCTTCATGTTCAGCGCGGGATCGCCGGTGAGCGCCGGCAGCGCCGGGGCGGCCATGCCCAGCCCCTTGGCCACCGCCACCGCCGTGCCCGGCATCAGCTGCATCAGCCCGCGCGCGCCGGCATGGCTCACGGCGGCCGCATCGAAATTGCTCTCCTGGCGGATGATCGCCAGCGCCATCGCCGGCTCCACCGGCTGTGCGGGCACGCCAGGGAGCGTCGGCCAGCCGACTTCCGGCAGCATCACCCCATCCCGCCCGGCACGGCGCGCGATCGCCACAGCCGTCTCGGTGAGGCCGAGCCCCGCCGCCAGCCGTGCGGCCAGTGCCCGGTCCGGCGCATCGGGCGACACCTCATACAGTTGCAGGAGGAACGGTGTCGCCCGCCGCTTCTCGCCCCAGGACACCAGCAGGGCTGCCGCCCGCGCCAATTCCCGCCCCGCCAGGTCCAGCGCCCGCCCCGCATCCGGCTGCGGATCGCGCGTGGACGCCATCCGCGCGGCGAAGGCCTTGGCGTCGCCATCCAGCGCCAGCGCCGCGAGCTGGCCGTAATAGGTGCTGCTCCAGGCGGCTGCACGCGCGAACCCGTCCCGCCGCTCCGCCTCGCTGCCGGCGGAGCGTGCCAGCCAGTACTGCGCCCGCCCCTGCGTGATGGCGGCGCGCGAGGCTTCGGCCAGCGCGCGGAAATGCCCCGCCGCGGTGCCGGCATCCTTCAGCCGGCGCAGCGCGATGAACCCGGCCAGGAACTCCGCATCCGTGCGCGGCTCGCCGATCTGCGCGTGGCCGGAAGCGAGCGCATAGGCACCGGCATCGTCGCCCTGCCGCATCCGGCGCCGCGCCATCAGGTTGCGCTCGTCCCAGAACTGCCCCCGCCGTGCGATCGGCGTTGCGCGCTCGGCGGCATTGCCCTGCGCCTTCCACAGCGCCACCGCCTCCTCGTCGCGCCCCATGCGGCGCAGGTAGCGCGCGAGATCCAGGAACAGCGCCGGGTCCGCGCGCTGCGGCAGCGGCACCGCCCGTGCTTGGGCCACGCCGGCGGGGTCGTCGCGCCGCAGCGCCAGCCGCGCATCGGCCAGTGTCTGGTATGCCCGGTCCAGCCGATCCGCCTGGCGCCGCGCCGCGGCGGGGTCGGTCCAGCCCAGCTGCTCGAACCGCTTCAGATGGTCCTCGCGGCCGAGCACGCCGGACCAGCGCGCGATGAACCGCGCCTCCCACGCCGCATTGCCGGAAGCGGTGGCCCAGGCCGCCTTCAGCATCGGCGCGGCGGTTTCGCCCGAAGCCGCCAGCGCATCGGCGCAGCGCAGCAACGCGCCGGTCAGCGTCGGCGCCGCGCGCTTGCATTCCGCCCGCGCCATCGTGGTGTCCGGCTCCAGTGCCAGCGCCTCGTCGCGCCGCCGCGCCAGGGTCACCTGCATCGGCCAATCCGGGTTCGCGGCCAGGAACGCCCCGATCTCGTCCACCCGCCCCTGGCCCGGCGCCATCAGCCGCATCCAGGCCACCAGCTTGCGCGCCACCGGGTCAGGATGCCCGGCCACCGCCGCCTGCGCCGCCGCCCAGCGATCGGCGCGCACGTGGTGCATCACCTCCTGCGCGCGGGCGGGCCCCGGCCATGGCAGCAGGGCCGCCAGCAGGAACCCCAGACGAATCGCAACGGTGAGCATGGAACGCATGCGCCATCCTACCGCGCCCGCCCTTGCCCTGCATCCCCCACGGCACTAGGGTCACCGCCTTCCCAAGGCCGGAAAGCAAGGAAAATCCGGCTGCAACACACCCACCGGAGGACGCAGATGTTCAAAGGGTCATACGTCGCCCTGATCACGCCCATGCGCACGGATGGCTCTGTGGACGAGAAAAAGCTTGAGGCCCTGGTGGAATGGCAGATCCAGGAGGGCACCAACGGCCTGGTCCCCACCGGCACCACCGGCGAATCGCCCACGCTGTCGCACGATGAGCACAAGCGCGTGGTCGAGGTCGTGCTCTCGGTCGCCAAGGGCCGCGTTCCCGTGATCGCCGGCACCGGCTCCAACAGCACGTCCGAAGCCATCGACCTCACCAAGCATGCGAAGAAGGCCGGTGCCGACGCCGCGATGCTGGTGACGCCGTACTACAACAAGCCCACCCAGGAAGGCCTCTACCTGCACTTCAAGGCGGTGGCCGATGCGGTGGACATTCCCATCGTGGTCTACAACATCCCCGGCCGGTCGGTGGTGAACATCTCCGTCGAAACGATGGCCCGCATCGCCAAGATCCGGAACATCGTTGGCGTGAAGGATGCCACCAACGACCTCGCCCGGCCGATCCACACCCGCGCCACCTGCGGCGAGGATTTCGCCCAGATGTCCGGGGAGGATGCCACCATCCTCGCCTTCCTCGCCGGCGGCGGCCATGGCTGCATCTCGGTCACCGGCAACATCGCGCCCCGCCTGTGCAGCACCATGCACGCGGCGTGGCAGGAAGGCCGGATCAAGGATGCACTCGCCATCCAGGACCGCCTGATGCCGCTGCACGACGCGCTGTTCAGCGAAACCTCGCCGGGCCCGATCAAGTTCGCCGCCTCCCTGCTCGGCCTCACCGCCGAGACGGTGCGCCTGCCGCTTGCCCCGCCGGGCGAGGCCACACGGGCACGCGTGCGCGATGCGATGACCAATGCCGGCCTGCTGAACTAGGCCGAAGGGGCAGGGGGCTTCGGCCCCCTGCCGCCTTGCCCTTTCCGCTCAGCGCTCGGCGAACACCAGGTCGAGCTGGGTGAACACGGGCTGCCAGAGATACTCGAACACCGTGTGGCGCCCGGTGATGATGTCCGCCTCCCCGGTCATGCCCGGCAGCAGGCGGTACCCGTCCGCCGCGGCGCGGAAGAACGGCTTCGGCAGGTTGATCAGCACCTCGTAGAACGCCACCCCGTGCTCATCCACGATCGTGGTGGGGGAAACCCGCTCCACGATCCCGTCGGTGGTGCCGTAGCGCGCGAAATCGAAGCTGTCCGCCTTCACCCGCACCCGCTGGCCAACGGTCACGAACCCCACATCCCGCGGCGCCAGCCGCGCGGTGAAGCGCACGCCGCCCTCGGGCACGATGCGCGCGATCAGCCCGCCGGGCTCGATCACATCCCCACTGCGCGTCTCCGGCACGCTCTGCACCAGGCCTGCCACCGGGGCGCGGATCTCCAGCTCGTTCGCGCGCTGCAGCAGTGTCTCGCGCTGCGCCTCCACCACGCGCAGCTGGCCGCGCGCCTCGGCGATGCGTTCGCGGGCGCGCGTGGCCTCCTCCCGCCGGATGCGCGCCAGCGCCTGCTGCAGCCCGGCGAGGTCGGCATCGGCCAGGGTGCGCCGTCCGCTCAGCTGCGCGTGGTCCACGGCGAAGCGCGCCTCCTGCTCGATCAGCTCCACCAGCCGCGGCCGCGGTGCCAGCCCCTGGTTCACCAGGGCGGCGATGGTGTGCCCGGCCTCCCGCGCCACGGCCAACTGGCGCTGCACCGCCGGCAGTTGCTCCTCAAGCGCCGCGATCTCGGCCAGCTTGCCGACGATGCGCTGCCGCGCCTCCGTCTCCTGCGTTTCGATCAGCGCCAGGCGGGCCTGGAAGGCGCTTTCGGATTCCGGGATCAGGCGCGGGAACGCCTCCGCGAAGCGGGCGAAATCCGGCCTGCGCCCTTCCACCAGCGCGCTCAGCCGCTCGATCTCGATCGACAGCGCGCCCAGCCGCCGGTCGCTTTCGTCCAGCGCCGCGCGCGCCTCCGTGCCATCGAACCGGGCAATGACCTGCCCGGCCTTCACCGCGTCGCCACGGCGCACCAGCAGCTGCGCCATCACGCCGCCATGCACGCTCTCCACCCGCTGCACCTGCTCGATCGGCTCCACCGCGCCGCGCGCCCGGGCGACCTCATGCACCTGGGCCAGCAGGCTCCATGCCACCGCCGCCACCAGCCCGAGCACCACCGCCCAGGCGGCGAGGCCCAGCACGCGCAGCGCCGGCTCCGGGCCGGGATCGAAGCCGGTGCCATCCATGCGATCGGTCGTCATGCCGTGGGTCCTTCCGGCGGGGCCTGCGGCCGCTTGATGGGGCCGGCATAGGCGACGGCGCCGCGATCGAGCACGATCGCATCGTCCGCCACCTCGGCCAGTGTCGTGTCATGGGTTGCGATCACGATGGTGGCGCCACCGCGCCGCGCGGCGATGAAGGCGCGCAGCCGTGAAGCCGCGTCGGGGCCGCCATAGGGCAGGGGATCGTCCAGCACATAGAGCACGGCATCGCGCTGCGCCGCCGCTTGCCATGCGCGCAGGGCGGCGTGCGCGCCCCCGGCTGCCTCGGCGCCGGGCAGGAACACGCATTCCGCCATCAGCGCATCGGGGTCGAACTGGCGCATATCGCGGCCATCCAGGCTCACGCTGCCGGATTGCGGTGCCAGCAGCCCGGCGGCCAGCCGCAGCAGCGTGCTCTTGCCGGCGCCGTTCGGTCCCATCACCAGCGTCACCTTGCCGGCGGCCAGGGTGCAGCTCACCCCGGCCAGCGCCGGCATCGCATCGGCCTCGTGGCGCAGATAGGCGCCGGCGAAGGCGATGGCGGGCGGGGCCTGTGGCGGCGGCGCCACGGCACCGGCATCCGGCAGGATGGTCTGCAGCGTGGCCACCTCGTGCCAGCGCCGCCACGCCAGCGGGATCTGCTTCAACCGCGGCCAGGCGAGGAACAGCGCCTGGGCGGGCCCGGTGATCCGCCACACCAGCATCATCAGCCCGATCAGCGTGCCGGCTGAAACCAGCCCGGCCAGCACGATCTCGATCCCCACCACCAGCGTGGCCAGCGCCGCCCCGGTGCCCAGCGCCCGGCCCAGCGACTGCAGCGCGCTCGCCCGCTGCTGCTGGCGGAAGGCCAGCGCGCCGGCCTGGCGCACCACGCGGGCGAACCGCCCGAGCCAGCCGGACGCGGCGCCCATCGCGCCGATCTGCCCGCCCAGCAGCGCCAGCTCCGCCCGCATCGCCTCGCGCTCCATCGCCGCCTGGGAGAGTTCGGCATCGGCCTCCGGGGGCAGGACGGCGAACCACCAGGCCGCCAGCAGCAGCACCAGCAGGCTCAGCAGCGGAATGGCCACCAGCCAACCGGCCACGAAGGCGATGGCAATCAGCGTCAGCACCAGGAACGGCGCATCGAAGATCGCCGGCGCATTGGCGGGGTTGAACAGCTCCGCCGCGCCGCGCGCGCCGCGCACCCGTCCGGCAGCACCCGCGGGCGAAAGCCGGTCCAGCTGCGGCAGCGGCAGCCGTGCCAGCCGGCGTTCGGCCAGCGCGGCGATGCTGGCCGAAAGCCGCGCATATTCCGCCGCCAGCGCCCGGCCGCGCGCCTGGCGCAGCAGCGCCATCAGAACCAGCGCCAGCGCCGCGCCGCTCAGTAGCGGCCACAGCGAATCCGCGCCCTGCGCCCCGATCACCCGGTCGTACACCGCCATGGTGGCGAAGGGGATCGCCAGGCCCAGCAGGTTGATCGCCAAGGACAGCAGCGCCACCCGCGCCACCATGCCGCGCGCCCGGCGCCGGCTTTCATCCACCGCCACGCGCCCGGCCAGCGCATCGGGCAGCAGCCGCAGCAGCAGCCATTGCCCGCCGCCCATACCTTCCCCGCCGATCCGGCGTGTGTGGCCCAGGCTGCGAACCTCGCCTTGCAGCCGCCCGCCGGCCAGCCGCAGCAGCGCGCCGTCGGCACCTTCCCGCCAGGCGCGCGGCACGCTGGCGGAGACACTGGCGGCGATGCCGAGCCAGCCGAGGCGTTCGGCCAATTCGTGCGCGCCCGGCAGCGGGGCATCCGGCGCCACCGCTTGATCCAGCAGTGCCCGGTCGCGCTGCCAGCCCAACGCCTCCAGCGCCTCGGCCAGCGCGGCATGCCCGCCGCTCATGGCGCCGCCCCTTCGGCCAGCGCCCGCAGGGCCGGCGCATGGGTGGTCATGCCGATCGCCCCGCCCTGTTGCGCCCAATCGCGCAGGATCTCCGCCAGCGCCGCCACGCCGGCGGCATCCAATCCCATCTCCGGCCGCTCCAGCAGCAGCACGCGCGGCCGCTGCAGGCATGCCGCCACCAGGGCCACGCGCTTCACCCCGCCCGGCGGCAACGGCCCGCGCCCGGTCTCGCCGATGCGGGCATGCCAGCCCTGGGCCAGCCGCCCCAGCATCCGGTCCAACCCGATCCGCCCGGCCATGTCCCGCGCCGCATCGGTGCGGGAGGGGTCGAACAGTGTCAGGTTCTCCAGCAGCGTGCCGCGCAGCAGCGCCGGCATCGCCGGCACCAGCACCGCATCGGGCCCAGCCGCCGCGCGCAGCGCCGCATCGGCCTGCGCCTCCTCCGCCGCGTCGAACAGCCGCACCTCGCCGGGCGCCGCCGCCCAGGCACCCCCGGCCGCCGGCGCCGCCACCGCCGCATCCAGCGCGGCCTGCGCCCGGCGCACCAGCCCCTGCCGCACCAGCGCCATGGCCAGCGCGATCAGCATCCCGCCGGCGCGGGAGGACAGCATCGTCACCGCCCCCAGCCCGCCGGTGGACAGGCCGCCGGCCAGCGCGATCGGCGCCCCCAGCGCCAGCACGCCGATGGTGATCGCCAGGCCCCCGACCTGCCCGAGTTCCAGCAGCGCCGCGTTGGCGGCCTCATGCCGCTCGGTGGCCAGCGCCGCCGCCCGGCGCGTTTCCGCAAGCCCCACCATGCCGGCCACCGCCACGCCCTGCGCGCGCATCGCCTCCGGCGCGCCGAGCAGCGCGCGCCAGCGGTGCTGATGCGCCTCCGTACTCGCGATCGCCGCCATGCCGGTGGCGCCATGGTGCCGCGCCGTCCAGGCCGCCAGGGCCGTGACGCAGCCTGCCACCGCCAGCGGCACCAGCACCACGGGGCCGGCGATCAGCCACACCAGCAGCAGGAACAGCAGGGCGAAGGGCGCATCATACAGCGCCGCCGCCAGCCCGGCGCCCAGCGGGTCCCGCGCCCGGGCGATCAGCGCGAACACCAGCCCGGCCCGCTCCGGCGCCATCCGCCCCGTCAGCGCCGCCTGCGCCGCCGCCCCGGCCATCCGCGCCTCGGCCGCCGCCCCGGCCTGCGCCAGCGCCACGCCGCGCACATAGCGCAGGAACGCCTCGGCCAGCAGCGCCACCGCCACGGCGGAGAACAGCACCAGCGCCGTGCCGCCCGCCGCGTTCGGGATGATCCTGTCGTACACATGCACCAGCGCCAGCGGCAGGGCGAGGCCGGCGATGTTGGTCCCGAGCGACACGCCAAGCAGCGTCGCGGGGCCAGGCGCCCCGGCATGCCTGTGGCCGCGGACCGAAAGGGAACCCGTCGTGCTGCGCATTCCGTACTACATACAGTTTCGCTCGATGGCGTAAAACCACACAGGCCGCCGCGATCGCTCCGTGGCCGGACTGATGGAGACTAGGCCGTGCGACCCATCAAACACCGGATCCGCCCACTCCGCCCGCAGGAGGAGCTGTTTGGCTGGGTCGTGCCGTTGGCCGGCGCCCTGGTTCCCGTGGCCGAGGCCGGCCCGCAGGCGGCGGAGGCACCGCGCGCCCTGATGATCGGCGGCGTGCAGCTTCAGCCCGCTGCGCCGCATGAAGCCACCACGCACGACCTGCCGCACCTCACCCCCGGCGGCGGCGTCGTCGCCAGCCTGGCCGAGATCGCCACCCAGCCCGTGGCGGCTCAGGTGCAGCCTGGCGCTCTCCAGCCGCAGGACATCGCCGCATCCGCCCGCCCGGTGCCCGCCACGGGCGCCACCCCGGCCGTGCTGCTGCATGCCGCCGCCGGGGGCGGCACCGTCAGCGCCAGCATCGCCCGCGACGGTGCCGCCTCCACCATCGTCTCCGGCACCGCGCTGCCCAACGGCCCCTCCGTCGCCACGCTGGCCGCCACTGGCCCGGAAGACACGGTGATCGCCCTGCGCATCGCCGCCAGCGACCGCACCGGATATGCCGGCGGCGTGGTGCTGGAAATCCGCGGCCTGCCGCCGGGTGCCAGCCTCACGGCCGGCCACCCGGAGCCCGGCGGCGCCTGGATCGTGCCGGGGGCCGCGGTACCCGGGCTCGGCCTGATCCCTGGCCCCGACTGGTTCGGCAGCGGCACGCTGCAGGTCACTGGCCGCGAGCCGGACGGGCAGCAGGCAACCTCCATGCTCGGCTTCCGCGTCACCCCGGTGGCCGACGCGGCCCGGATCAGCGGCACCGACACCGGCGCCACCCGCGAAGACCTGCAGCCATCCGCCAGCGGCCGCCTGCACGCGGTCGACCCCGATCCCGGCGAGGCCCATTTCACCCCGGCCAGCCTCACCGGCCAGCACGGCCAGCTCGCACTGGCAGCCGACGGGCGCTGGACCTACCTGCTCGACAACGCCTCCGCCGCCGTGCAGGCCCTTACCTCCTCGGGCACCCCGCTGCTCGACCGCTTCACGGTGCACAGCGCCGATGGCACCGCCCACCAGATCGCCGTGACGATCGCAGGCCACGACGACGGCGCCGTCATCACCGGCATCGCCGCCGGCGCGGTGCGCGAAGACGTGGCCGTGGCCGCGGATGGCCGGCTCGGCACCGATGGCCGCCTGCAGGTAGCCGACCCCGATGCCGGCGAGGCGGTGTTCCAGCCCGCCCTGCTGCACGGCCTGTATGGCGGCACACTAACGATCGGCGTGGATGGCCACTGGCACTACGCCATCGCCGACGCCGCCCCCGCGGTGCAGGGTCTGCCCGCCGGCCAGTCGCTCACCGAAACCTTCACCGTCGTCAGCGCCGACGGCACCATCCATGCCATCGCCGTCACGGTGAACGGCACCAACGACGCACCGATCCTCACCGCGCAAACCCAGTCCGCCACCGAAGACGCCCCGACCCTCACCGGCCGCATGGTGGCCACCGATATCGACACCGGCGATACCCAAGCGTTCAGCACCACCGCCCAGGTGGACGGCTTCACGCTGAACCCCGACGGCAGCTACAGCTTCGATCCCGCAAATGCAGCCTACCAGCATCTCGGCGCCGGGCAGACCCAGACCATCGCCATCCCCGTCACCGTCACCGACGGCTCCGGCGCCACCGCCACCGCCACCCAGACCCTCACCATCACCGTCACCGGCACCAACGACGGCGCCGTGATCACCGGCACCGACACCGGCACGGTGCAGGAAGACAGCGCCGTCTCTGCCGCCGGCCGCATCGAGGCCTCCGGCCAGCTCGTCGCCGCCGATGCCGATACCGGCCAATCCAGCTTCGTGGCGCAGGGCGCAGTGGCCGGCACCTACGGCACGCTGTCCATCGATGCCGCGGGCCACTGGACCTATGCCGCCGACAACAGCCAGCAGGCGATCCAGGACCTCAACACCGGCGAGCACCGCATCGACCGCTTCGAGGTGCACAGCGCCGACGGCACCGCGCACCAGATCGCCATCACCCTGCAGGGCCTGGACGACAAGGTCCGCATCAGCGGCGTCGTGGCCGGCCTGGTCACGGAAGACAGCGACCCCACCTTCGCCAGCAAGCTGGAGCTGACCGGCGGCCCCAACCCAGCCAGCCACCATCTCGGCGACCACGTGCTGGCCGGCCAGTACGGCCATGTCGACCTGCGCGACGACGGCCGCTGGTTCTACACGCTCGACAATCTCGCCCCCGCCGTGCAGGCCCTGGCCGTCGGCGAGACGCTCACCGACCACGTCACCGTCAGCGCCCCCGATGGCGTCACGCAGGAACTGTCGGTCACCATCCGCGGCAGCCACGACCTGCCGGTGATCGCCGTCCAGGGCGGTGCCGCGCCGGCGATCACGGCGGTGACTCAGGTGGCCACCCCCACCGGCGCCACCGACCTGTCGGATTTCGGCACCGGCCATATCGGCGTTCCCGTCGGGGCCCGGCTGATGGCCCTCTACGCGCCAGGCAGCGACGTGAACCTCCTCGCCGCCATCCCGGAGGCCGACCGCCCCACCGTGTTCAACGGCTACACCGCCGCCGGCGTCTCGGGCTTTTCGTATTTCGACCAGCACGGCTGGTTCGGCGCCCATGTCAGCGCCGCTGCCGGGCTCGACACCAAGCCGCAGCCACCCAGTGTGCGCAACAACTGGGATGGCGGCCTGGCCGTGTTCTCCGATGGCACCGTGGCGCAGATCCAGAAGGTCTGCGACGGCAGCGGCGCCGAGAAGGACTACATCTACTTCTCGAAATACGTCGCCCTCAATGCAGCGCATGGCGGCACGGAGGTTGCCGGCAAGGCCGCCCCGGGCGCCATGGTGGAGCTGCACGCCGACGGCGCCGTGCTGGCCACCGTCACCGCCGATGCCCAGGGTGCCTGGGCGGTGGGCATCCCCGCGCTGGGCGATGGCGACCACACCATGTCGGCCGTGATCGCCGGCCAGGCCACGCCCCCGCAGGTCTTCCATGTCGCCGGCACCGTGGTGGAGGAACGGGCCGACACGCTCAGCGTCGGCAGGGTTGCCGAGGGGGCGGCCACCGCCAGCCTCTCCGGCCAGCTGGTGGTCACCGATGTCGACGCCACCGATGCGCCGGCCTTCACGGCGCAGGCGGGCACCGCCGGGCAGTACGGCCAGTTCACCATCGATGCGCAGGGCCACTGGACCTACGCCGTCGACAACACCGACCCCGCCGTGCGCGCCCTGGCCGCCGGTGAAACCCGCACCGAGACCTTCACCGTGCAGGTCACCACCCAGAGCGGCGAGCAGGTGGAGCGCACCCTGCGCGTCACCGTGGTCGGCACCGATGCAGCACCCGTCCTCACCGCGCAAAGCCAGGCCACCACCGAGGACAGCACCCGGCTGACCGGCCACATGGTCGCCACCGACATCGACACCGGCGACACCCTGGCCTTCAGCACCACCGCCCACGTGGCTGGCTTCACGCTGAACCCCGATGGCAGCTACAGCCTGGATCCCGCCCACGCCGCCTACCAGCACCTCACGGTTGGGGAGGTGCAAACCATCGCCATCCCCGTCACCGTCACGGACAAGGCCGGCGCCACCGCCACCCAAACCCTCACCCTCACCCTCACCGGCACCAACGACGCGCCGGTGCTCACGGCGAAGACCGCAGCGGCCACCGAGGACGGCGCGGTGCTCACCGGCCACCTGGTCGCCACCGATGCCGATACCGGCGACACGCAGGCCTTCGGCACCACGGCCCAGATCGACGGCTTCACGCTGAACGCCGATGGCAGCTACAGCTTCGACCCTTCCCATGCCGCCTACCAGCATCTCGGCGCCGGGCAGACGCAAACCCTGGCCATTCCCGTCACCGTCACCGACGCGAGCGGCGCCAGCGCCACGCCAATCCTCACGATCACCGTCACCGGCAGCAACGACGCCCCCACGGCCACAGCCACCGGCGATCTCGGCAGCGTGGCCGAGGATGGCGGCGGCCGCACCTACACCCAGGCCGATCTGCTGCACCTCGTCGGCGCCGCGGATACCGACACCGCCGACACGCTGCACATCACCGGCATCGCCGTCGACGCGCGCTACGGCAGCTTCACCCAGCTGCCCGGCGGGGACTGGAAATTCACGCCCGCCCACAACGCCCACCACGCCGACATCCCGCTCACGCTCTCCGTCAGCGATGGCCACGCCACCACCCAGGCTCACGGCACGCTGGATATCGCCTCGGTCACCGATGCGCCCGCACCCCGGCTGACGGTGATGGCCCAGCAGCAGGTGATGACCCTGGGCCCGTCCGGCACCGGGGCCGTGGTGCAGACCGATACGCTTCATGTCGGCCACGCGCTGTCGGAGCTCACGGTGGACATGACCATCCTCGGCGGCCAGCAGGTGGCCACCCAGGGCGCGCATGGCGCCACGCTGATCAGCTACGGCACCCCAAGCGACGCGAACCAGTTCTACATCTGGAAGCCGGAAAACCTGACCTTCCGCGTCGGCGGTCACGAATACGCAACCGGCGTACGGCTTGCCACCGATGGCCAAGACCATCGCTACAGCTTCGTCTGGAACGGCAGGGCCGGCACGCTGGACGTGCTGCTGGACGGCAAGTCCCAGGCCCACCTGACCGGCATCGGCCAGGGCGCCACGATCCAGGATGGCGGCAAGTTCGTGCTGGCGCAGGACCAGGACAGTTTCGGCGGCGGCTTCGCCCCGCAGGATGCCTATAGCGGCAAGCTGTTCGATACCGCCATCGCCGCCGAGGCGGTCGACCCGGCCCGCCTCGCCCAGTCACCGCTGCGCACTGTGCTGCATGGCAACCCCAGCCTGCTGGTGGCGCTGCAGGCCCAGGGCGGGTCCGTCCACTCCACCGGCCAGTACCACTTCCAAAACCAGGGCGATTTCCGGATCGAAACGGTGGATGTGGATACCGCGGTGGCCACGCCCAACCCCGGCGCCACGCTCAAGCTCGCCATCGCCCAGGGCGCGCCGGACGATGCGGACGACCCCATCACCGCCACCCGCCTCTCCGGCTTCACCGCCGGCACGGTGCTGTCCGACGGCACCGGCGGCCATTCGATCACGGTCACCGGCCCCGCCCAGGCCGTGGATGTGCAGGGCTGGCAACTCCCTGGCCTGACTGCCCAGCTGCCCGCCGGCAGCATCGCCAACCTGAACATCCACCTCGCCGTGCACACCACCGGGCCGGACGGGCAGATCGCGATCGCCCGCACCGACGTGCCGGTGGTGCTGGACCGCATGCAGCCCGTGCCGGCGGGCCAGGCCACCACCGCGCATACCGGCCCCTACCACGCGCCGGTGATCGCGGCGCAGACCGACGCCGCCACGGAGGACGGCACGGCCGCCACCGGCCACCTCGCCGCCACCGATGCCGACGCGGGCGACACGCTCGCCTTCAGCACCACCGCCAAGGTCGACGGCTTCACCCTGAACGCTGATGGCAGCTACCGCTTCGATGCCGGGCACGCCGCCTACCAGCACCTCGGCGCCGGGCAGGTGCAAACCATCGCCATCCCCGTCACCGTCACCGACAGCGACGGCCTCAGCGCCGGCCAAACCCTTACTTTCACGCTCACCGGCACCAACGACGCGCCGGCCCTCACCGCCACCACCGCCGCCGCCACGGAGGACGGCGCAATCCTCACCGGCCGCCTGGTGGCCACCGATGCCGACACCGGCGACACGCTCGCCTACAGCACCACCGCGACTATCGACGGCTTCACGCTGAACGCCGATGGCAGCTACCGCTTCGATCCCTCGAGCGCCGCCTACCAGCACCTCGCCGCCGGGCAGGTGCAAACCCTCGCCATCCCCGTCACCGTCACGGACGGCGCCGGCGCCACCGCCACGCAAACCCTCACCATCGCCCTCACCGGCAGCAACGACGCCCCCACCGCCACCGCCACCGCCGATCTCGGCCGCGTGGCGGAGGATGGCACGCACCGCTTCACCGAAGCCGACCTGCTGCGCCTCGCCGGTGCTGCCGACACGGATACGGCGGATGCCCTGCACGTCACCGGCATCACGGTGGATGCGCAGTACGGCCAGTTCGCCCGCGAGGCGAATGGCGACTGGGTCTTCACCCCGGCGCCGAACGCGCATCACGCCGGCATCCCGCTCACCCTGGCG
>CAMDAM010000041.1 GCA_945888575.1 Asaia bogorensis
CCGGGCGGCGGCGCTTGCTTGGGCGCGGGGGGGTCAAGTGATGCCCGAGAAGAGGCGGGACCAGCGGATCTGGGCGGGCCAGTTCCAGACCTGCCACCAGGGCGACTGGGAATCGACCGAGAAGAAGATGAACTCGGCGCGGCCGACGAGGTTTTCCAGCGGGATGAAGCCGACGCCGCCATTCGGGTCGCGGCTGTCGGACGAGTTGTCCCGGTTGTCGCCCATGGCGAAGACGTGGTCGGCGGGGACCTTGAATTCCTGGGTGTCGTTGAAGCCGCCGCTATCGGTCATCTTGGCGATGTCGTGGCTGCGGCCGCCCTTGCCGGTGCTGTCGGGCAGGGTTTCGACGAAGCGGCGCATCTGGACGCGGACGAAGCCGTCGCGCTCCACATAGTCGCCGAGGAGGCGGCGGGGGACCTGTTCGCCGTTGATGTAGAGCTGGCCGGCCTTGACCTGCACGCGGTCGCCGGGGAGGCCGACGATGCGCTTGATGTAGTCCGTGCTGTTGTCGCGCGGGACCTTGAAGACGGCGACGTCGCCGCGGCGCGGGGTGGCGGCGAAGACGCGGCCCGACCAGAGGTTGGGCGCGAAGGGCAGGGAGTAGCGCGAGTAGCCGTAGCTGTATTTGGAGACGAAGAGGTAGTCCCCGATCAGCAGGGTGGGGATCATGGAGCCGGAGGGGATGTTGAACGGCTCGAACGCGACCGTGCGGATGCCGATGGCGATGAGGCCGGCATAGACGATGGTCTTGATGTTCTCGACGAGCGTGCCGGCGGCGCGTTGGGGCATGGAGATGAGGTGTTCCGGACGCTGGGACGCGCTTGGGGGGTGAGAGGCGATCAACCGCAGGGGCGGCGGTTTGTCAAGGAAGTGGCTGGGCGCTGGGCGCAGGGCGGGCGTGCCAGGCGGCAAGGATGGCGGCTTCTTCTTCCGCCGTGAGGCCGGTGGGTTGGGCGTTGGTGGCCTGGGCCCAGGCCAGGGTGTCCCGCGCGGTTTCGGCCAGTGGGCGCAGGGTGAGGCCGGCGGCCAGGGCGGGGCGGGCATCGCGGGTGAGGAAGCCGGCGTTCTCGGGCTGCGGGAGCCAGAGTGGGAGGGAGCGGGGGCCGGCCCATTTGCGGACGTTCTGGGCTTCGAGGAAGGCGCGGTCGGCCCAGGTGAAGCGGCATTCGGCGCCGATGGCGCGGGCGATGTCGGCCAGGAAGTCGCCGGTGGGGATGGGGATGCCGACGGCGTCGATGGCGCCGGTGAGGTGGGTTTCGGCGGCGTGGATGATCCAGGCGGCGAGGTCGCGGACGTCGATCACCTGGATCATGTGGTCGGGTGATACGCCGGCGAGGACGTCGCCGCCGTTCGCGAGGCGGAGCGGCCAGTAGGTGAAGCGGCCGGTCGGGTCTTCCGGGCCGACGATAAGGCCGGGGCGGCACAGAAAGGCATTGGTGCCCACCGCCTGTTCGCAGGCGACCTTGGTGGCGCCGTAATTCTCGCTGGTGCTGTATTCCACCCCTTGCGAGCTGGAGGCTTGCAGGATGGCGGTGGCGGGGTTTTGGTTGGGGGTGGCGTTCTCGGCATAGACGCTGACGGTGGAGACGAAGGTCCAGTGGCCGGCGCGGGGGCGCAGGGCAGCGACGGCGCGGCGGACCTGGCCGGGGTGGCGGCCGACATCCACCACCGCGTCGAAGGTTTCCTGTTCCAGCGCGGCGAGGCCGTTCGGGGCTTCGCGGTCGATGGGGACGAGGCGGGCGCCCGGGGGGACGGCGCCGGTGATGCCGCGGGCGGCGCAGGTGACCTGGTGGCCGCGTGCGACCGCGTCGGCGGCGATGGCGCGGCCGAGGAACTGGGTGCCGCCGAGGACGAGGATGCGCATGGGGTCAGCCGCCGTTGGAAAGGGGGAGGGCTTCGATGATGACCTGGGCGAAGGCGTAGGGGGGCTCGTCGGTGAGGGTGAGGTGGATGCGGGCCTCGTGGCCCTCGGGCGTGATGGCCTGGAGGCGGGTTGCGGCGCCGCCGGTGAGGATGAGCATGGGGCGGCCGCCTTCGGCATTCTCCACGCCGATATCCGAGAGGAAGACGCCGCCGGCCATGCCGGTGCCCAGGGCCTTGGCGCCGGCTTCCTTCGCGGCGAAGCGCTTGGCGTAGGTGCCGGCGCGGGTGCGGGGGGGCTTGGCGTCGGCGTAGGCGCGCTCGACCTCGGTGAAGAGGCGTTCGGTGAAGCGGGGGCCGTGGCGATCGAGCATGGACTCGATGCGGCGGATGTCGCAGAGGTCGGAGCCTAGGCCTAGGATCATAGGGAAGAGTCTTCTTTTTCTGAAGAAAAAGAAGCAAAAAGACTTTTATGACTTTGTGCCCGGGAGGTGGAGAGGCCCGGGCCTAAGGTCGGAAACGTTTTTTGGTTCTTTTTTTCAAAAAAGAACATTCTTGCTTAACCGCGCGCCCGCTCAACCTGGTGGACGCTCTTGGCGGCGCGCAGGCCGGCGATGACGCTGACGAGTTGGTGGAGGTCGCGGACTTCGACATCGACCAGCATTTCCAGGAAATCCGCCTGGCGGTTGGTGATGCGCAGGTTGACCACTTCGCCGTCCTGCTTGGCGATGGCGTTGGTGACGTGGGCGATGGCCGCGCCGTCGTTGTCGGCGATGACGCTGACGCGGCCGGTATGGCCGGTTCCCTTGCCGCCGGGGGAGGTGAAGGCGGAGGGCTCCCAGTCCACGTCGATGAAGCGTTCCGGCGTGGCGGCGAAGCTTTCCAGCGTGGGGCATTCGCGGGTGTGGATGGTGACGCCCTTGCCGGTGGTGACGATGCCCACGATGCCGTCGCCGGGCAGCGGGTGGCAGCACCCGGCGTAGTGGACGGCCATGCCGGGGACGAGGCCGCTGATCGGCATGGAGGCGGTGCCGACGGCACCGGTGCCGCGGGTGGCGCGGCCGGCGAGCGGGGGCAGCATGCGCGGGGCGCGGGCGGATTGGCGCAGTTCCGGATAGGCGGCGGTGACGACATCGCGGGCGCCGAGATTGCCGTTGCCGACGGCGACGTAGAGGTCGTCGAGATTGGCCTGCTTGAGCGGCTTGAGGGCGGTATCGAGGACCCGTTCGGAGCCATCGAGGCCTTCGGCGCGGAAGGCCTTGGCGAGCGCGCTGCGGCCTTGGTCGCGGTACTGGTCCCGTTGCTGCTGCTGGACGTAGCGGCGGATGCGGGCGCGGGCCTTGCCGGTGACGACGAAGCGTTCCCATTGCGGCGAGGGGGTGCCGCCGCGGGCCGTCATGATCTCCACCTGGTCGCCGTTCTGCAGCACGTGGCGGAGCGGGAGGAGGCGGCCGTTGACCTTGGCGCCGACGCAGGTGTCGCCGACCTGGGAGTGGACGGCGTAGGCGAAATCGACCGGGGTGGCGCCGCGGGGGAGCTGGATCAGCTGGCCCTTGGGCGTGAAGCAGAAGACCTGGTCCTGGTAGAGTTCCAGCTTGGTGTATTCGAGCAGGTCCTCGGTGCCGACGTTTTCCAGGATTTCCAGGAGGTCATCGACCCAGCGCATGCGCGGGGCGTCCTGCGCGGCGGGGCTGCCTTCGGGGCCCTTGTAGGCCCAGTGGGCGGCGACGCCGTTCTCGGCGATGGCGTGCATTTCCGGCGTGCGGATCTGGACTTCGATCTTCTGGTTGCGCGGCTCGCGCAGGGTGACGCCGGTGTGGAGCGACTGGTAGCCGTTCGATTTCGGGGTGGAGATGTAGTCCTTGAAGCGGCCGGCGATGACAGGGTAGGCGGCGTGGACGGCGCCGAGGGCGGCGTAGCAGGCCTCCCGCGAGGGGACGACGACGCGGAAGGCCATGATATCCGACAGCTGCTCGAACTGGATGTTGCGGCGCTGCATCTTCTCCCAGATCGAGTAGGGCGATTTCTCGCGGCCGGTGACCTCGGCGACCTCGACGCCGCCATCGCGGCAGACGCGGACGAGTTCCTCGCGCACTTCCTCGATCACGTCCGCACCCTGGCCGCGCAGGAAGTTGAGGCGGGCCTGGATGGTTTCGAAGGCTTCCGGGTCCAGCGTGGCGAAGGCCAGCGTTTGCAACTCGGTCTTGACCGCGTCCATGCCGATGCGTTCGGCGAGGGGGGCGTAGATGTCCATCGTCTCGCGGGCGATGCGCTGGCGTTTTTCCGGCTTGGGGATGCCGGAGAGGGTGCGCATGTTGTGGACGCGGTCGGCGAGCTTGACGAGGAGGACGCGGATGTCGCGCGAGAGGGCGAGGACGAGCTTGCGGAAGTTCTCGGCCTGCTTGGTGCGATCCGACTGGAGTTCGAGGCGGGTGAGCTTGGTGACGCCATCGACGAGGCCGGCGATCTGCGGGCCGAATTTCTTGGTGAGCTGGTCGCGGGTGACGGAGGTGTCTTCGATGACGTCGTGCAGCAGGGCGGTGGCGATGCTGCCGGTATCGAGGCGGTAGCTGGCGAGGATTTCCGCCACCGCGAGCGGGTGGGTGACGTAGGGCTCGCCGTTGTCGCGGCGCTGGAGCTTGTGGGCTTCGGCGGCGACATCGAAGGCGGCCTGGATCATGGCCGCGTCGGCGCCGGGATCGTAGGCCAGGATGCGCGCGATCAGCCCGGCGGGGCTGGGCGAGGCGGTGGCCGCCGGCGCGCGTGCCCCGGCGCCGGGGCCGTCAGGCGAACGCGCGTCGGGTTTGGGTGGAGCCGTGGTGGGCGTGGTGCCGCTCACCCAGGGGCCTTAGCGGCGGCGGCCGGCGAGTTCGGCCTCGATGGCGGCTTCCAGGTCTTCCGGCATGTCGTTTTCCTCGACCGGGAGGGTGGAGGCTTCCTCCTCGGCGGAGATGTCCTGCAGGCCGAAGATGTTCTGGTCGGTGGGGATGAGGTCGAGCACTTCCTCGTCCGCCGGCTCCGGCTCCGGGGCGCGGGAGAGGGACTTGATGAGGTCGGCTTCGATCTTGTCGAGCGGGATGGTGGCGTCGGCGATTTCGCGCAGGGCGACGACGGGGTTCTTGTCGTTGTCGCGCTCGACGGTGAGTTCCTCGCCGCGGCCGAGGTTTCGGGCGCGCTGGGCGGCCAGCAGGACGAGTTCGAAGCGGTTCGGGATCCGCTCGACGCAGTCCTCAACGGTGACGCGTGCCATGGGTTCGCCTCCAGCAGGGCCCCTGGGGAGGGTTCGGGTGCGGCCACGCGGGGACGCCACCGCCCAGGGGTGGTATCGGGTGAATGATCTACATAGGCGAGGCGGGGGTTTGGCGCAACTGGATTGCCGCAGTGCGGCATTACGTGGGTGGCAGGGCGGCGAGAAGGTCGGTGACGGTGCGGCCGAGGCGGGGGTGGACCCAGTCCGGCGCGATCTCGGCCAGCGGGGCCAGGACGAAGCGGCGCAGATGGGCGCGGGGGTGGGGCAGGATGGGGTCGGGCGTGTCCTGGACGAGCGATCCGATGGCGATGATGTCCAGATCGAGCGTGCGGGCGGCGTTGGGGACGCTGCGCTGGCGGCCGGCGGCCGATTCGATGGCCTGCAGGCGGGCCAGCAGCCAGGCGGGGTCGGCGCTGCCGTGCAGACGGACGGCGCCGTTGCAGTAGTCCGGCTGGGCGGAGGGCGGGTAGGGCGGGGTGGTGTGCCAGCTTGAGACGGCGGCGAGTTCGAGGCCGGGCAGGCTACGCAAGGCCTCCACGGCGGCCTGGCAGGTGGCGCGGGGCAGGCGGCCGTCCCAGGATGGTAGATTGGCTCCGATGGCGATCAGGATCACGGCAATGTGTATCCCTGGCCGATCGGCGCTTGACACCGGAGCCTGTCGGTAACAGAGATTGTGCTTGGTTTTTGTTCCGTTGTCGGCCGTGGCGAATGTGCGGTGAGCAGTGGAACCATCCGTGCATTCATATCTGGTCGCTGCGGCTGGAAGGTTGGTTCAAGGTGCATTTTCTGCCGAGCGAACGGGTTGCGTTGTTCATCGATGGGGCGAATTTGTATTCCGCGTCGCGGAATCTGGGCTTCGATGTCGATTACCGCAACCTGCTGGAGTTCTTCCGGCGCAAGGCGCACGTGATCCGCGCCTATTACTACTCGGCGGTGCTGGAGACCGAGGAGTATTCGCCGCTGAAGCCGCTGACCGACTGGCTGGCGTATAACGGCTATACCCTGGTGACGAAGCCGGCCAAGGAATTCACCGATGCCACGGGTCGGCGGCGGGTGAAGGGCAACATGGATATCGAGCTGGCGATCGACATGCTCGAGCTGGCCGACAAGATCGACCATGCGGTGCTGTTCAGCGGCGACTCGGATTTCCGCCGGCTGGTGGAGGCGGTGCAGCGGCGTGGGGTGCGGGTGAGCGTGGTCTCCTCCATCCGCACGGCGCCGCCGATGGTGGCGGATGAGCTGCGGCGGCAGGCGGACCAGTTCCTGGAGCTGGCGGAGATCGCGCCGGAATTCACCCGGCGGCAGATGGAGCCGCGCCCTTCGCGCAGCCCGATGCGGCTGACGCCGGCGGAGCCGTTCTCCGATCCGCAGGACGGCACCTGAGGCTGATCGCGGCCCGCCAGGACGTGATTAACCGAATCTCCATTTAGAGACGCACAGGTTGGGCGTGATGCCTGCGGCATTGGATGCCGCCGGTGATACATGCGTGGAGCCTGGGCGAGATATGGCGGAGCTGATCGACGTGATGGCGGATATTCACGACCCTTCGCTGGGGGACATTCCCGCGCCGATGCCGGATTGCTCGCTGTGCCCGCGGCTGGTGGCGTATCGGGAGGCGAACCGGGCGGCGCAGCCGGGCTGGTTCAATGCGCCGGTGCCGAGTTTCGGGCCGCTGGATGCCTCCCTGCTGGTGGTGGGGATGGCGCCGGGGGTGAAGGGGGCGAACCGCACCGGGCGGCCGTTCACCGGGGACCATGCCGGGCAGCTGCTGTATTCCACGCTGCTGCGCTTCGACCGGGCGCGCGGGCGCTATGGCGCGGAGGCCGATGACGGCTTGAGGCTGGTGGATACGCGCATCACCAACGCGGTGCGCTGCGTGCCGCCGGCCAACCTGCCGGAGCCGTCGGAGGTGACGACGTGCAACCCATACCTGCGTGGCGAGTTGCAGGCGCTTCCGAACCTGAAGGCGGTGCTGGCGCTGGGCGTGCTGGCGCATGCGGCGGTGCTGAAGGCCTGCGGGATTCCGCCGGCGCGCATCCGCTTCCGCCATGGGGCGCTGCATGAGCTGCCGGACGGGCTGATCCTGGCCGACAGCTACCATGTCTCCCGCTACAACACGAATACCGGGCGGCTGACGACCGAGATGTTCGAGGCGGTGATGTTCGCGCTGGGGCAAAAGCTCGAAGCGATCGGATAAGAGCCTGCCTGACAACTCTACTCTGGCGGTCATCCGACGGCGATCTGCTGCGCTCCGGTGCTCACGGCCAGCAGGCCGCTCCGCTCCGGTGCTCCCAGATCACCGCCGGGCGGGGCCCAAGCGGGCCCCTCTGACTCGCCAGAGCGAGTTCTCAGGCAGGCTCTGCCTTGTCGTTAAATTGGGTCAGGCGCTGGTGGCCTGGACGAGCTGCGCGTTGTCGTCCTGCGGGATGCGCGCGAGGTCGGTTTCGGTGAGATTGCGCCACTGGCCGCCGGAGAGAACCTCGCTGGGGCGGAAGCGGGCCTTGTAGGCCATCTTGCGGCTCTCCGGCACCCAGTAGCCGAGATAGACGTAGGGGAGGCCGAGGCTTTTCGCCTTCTCGATCAGCCAAAGGATGGCGTAGGTGCCGAGCGAGCGCTTTTCCTGGCCGGGGGTGAAATAGGAATACACCGCCGACAGGCCGTCCCCGAGCTTGTCTGTAAGGCAGGCGCCGAGCAGGGTTTCGTCCGCCTCGCGGAATTCGACGAGCCAAGTTTCGATGGGCGTGTCTTCGACCATGGCGCGGTAGTCGTAGAAGCTCATCGTGGCCATGTCGCCGTCGCCGTGGCGGGCCTGCTGGTAGCGCTGGAAGAGCTGGAACTGCTCGGCGCTGGCGCGGGCGGGCATGACGAAGCCCTCGACCCCTGTATTGGCTTTCGCGATGCGGCGCAGGGTGCGGTCTGGCTGGAAGCTGGCCACCGGGATGCGGATCGGCACGCAGGAATTGCAGCCGGGGCAAACGGGCGCGTAGGCGATGTTGTGGCTGCGGCGGAAGCCGGCGCGGGAGAGCTTGTCGTGCAGCGACTCGGCCTCGGCACCGGTGATCTCGGTGACGACTTTCCGCTCGGTCCGGCCCGGCACGTAGGGGCAAGGCAGGGGGGCGGTGGTGTAGAAGAATTGCGGCCGGCGGGGCGGCTTGAAGCTCATCGGGCTTGGTATCCTCCTGGGGGCATGTTCCAGGAGGCGGGGGGCGGGGTCAACGCCTCGGTGCGGACCATGACGAGGCCGGCGACGAGGTCGTGCAGGGCGCGCTTGCGCTTGGTGATCAAGACGACGAGCAGCCAGAGCAGGCCACCGGTGAACATCAGCGTGAGCGCGAAGCCGAGCGCCCAGACCAGGGCCTGGATACCCTCGGGCGGGCCGAGGTCGACGTCTCGCCGCAGGGCGAGGCCGAGCAGGCGCTGGCCGGGGGTGGCGCTGGCATAGGCGATGAAGAGCCAGTTGTAGAGCAGCGGGATGGCCGGCAGCAGCACCAGCAGGCCGAAGCCGAGGCCGAGGGTGAGGATGCCGAGGATGAGGCCGGCGAGCAGGACCAGGCCGCCGAGCATGAAACAGAGGGCGAGGTCGATGAGGCTGGCGGCGACGCGGCGGCGCAGGACGTGCCAAGTGAGCGCGGCTTCCAGCGCGTCGTCGGGGGTGGGGGTGCCGTGGCTCATGGCGTCGGCTCCGGGGTGATGATGATGCGCGAGGTGACCTGGGTGGGGCGGGCGGGCAGCGGCAGCAGCGTGCCCTCCTGCCAGAGTGGGGCCAGGGAGCGGGCCATGGCCAGCAGGACGTGGCCGGACTGGCCGGGGGTGGCGATGAAGCGGCTGCGGTCGAGGTCGGCGAGGTCGTAGACGGCGCGGTAGCCGGCGCCGTGCACGGCATCGGTGGTGCGGCCGGTATTGGCGCGCAGCAGGGTGGTGGCGTCGCCGCCGACCGGGATGCGGAGGGTGGAAAGGAAATCGAGCTGCGGGATGAAGCGCAGCAGCGGGTGGGCGAAGACGGCCTGGTGGGCGGTGCCCCAGCGCCATTGGGCGGGATCCGCGCCGTAGCGGGCGGCGAGGGCGGGCATGGCTTCATCCAGGCTTTGGCGCAGCAGGGCGGTGCAATGCTCCTCCCCGCCGCACCAGGCGGCGCCGTTGGGGGAGAGGGCGTGGCTGGCGTGATGCCACCAGGGGGCCGCGCCGTCCCCGGTGGCGAGGCCGCGGGCGAAGGCCTGCATCCAGGCGTGGAAGATCAGGGGCTGCGGCGCGTCGGCGCGCATCTGGCCATCCCAGCCGCGCAGCAGGGCGTGGGCGCGGCGGGGGAGGTCTTCCGTGGGGGTGAGGGCCAGGAGGCGGGGCAGGGTGTCGCGGGCGAAGATGCTGAGCGTGTCGACCTGCATGGCGGCGAAGGTTTCGAGCGTGTGGCTGGGCGTGGCTTCGAGCAGTTCGCGGGCGCGGCGGGCGCGCAAATCGTCGTTCCAGTCCTGGCCGAGGAAGATCGGGAAATCGGGGCCGGCGACGCGTTCGTTGGCGTTGAGGACGCGGCCGCTGGGGGGATCGGTGATGCGCGGAAGCTGGGCGCCGGTGGCCCAGCCCTGCCAGTCGTGGCTGCCATCGGCGCCGGGGGCGGGGCTTGTGCCGTCTCCGGCGCGGCGGAGCGGGACGCGGCCGGTGACGTAGAGCGCGATGCCGCGGCGGTCGGCGACCGTCATGTTCTGGACGAGGCCGTTGATGCGTTCGGCGGCGAGGGCGGCGGTGGCGCGGTCTGGCGCGCGGTTGAGGGCGATGAGGCCGGCGGCGGAGGTGTCGCCGGGGGCGAGGTTGGCCATGGCGATGGCGAGGATGGGGCCGGTGGGTGCGGCGAGGTCGCTGATGACGGGGCCGTGGCGGGTTTCGCGGATTTTCAGGATTTCATCCTCGCGGCCGCGGATGCGGATGCGTTCCTCGCGCAGGACGAAGGGGCGCGGGCCTTCGGGGGAGAGGTAGAGGTTGGGGCCGGCGGGCGTTTCGATGAAGAGGTCCTGAACGTCGGCGCCGTTGGTGGTGAAGCTCCAGGCGATGCGGCCGTTGTGGCCCATGACGACGAAGGGGACGCCGGGGGCGGTGGCGCCGGCCAGCGTGCCTTCCGGCGTGTCGATGCGGGCGAGGTACCAGATGCCGGGGAGCGAGAAGCCGAGATGCGGATCGCCGGCCAGCAGGGGCGCGCCGGTGGCGGAGTGGCTTGCGTCCACGGCCCAGGCGTTGCTGGCGCTGGCGGGATGCGTGAAGGGATCGGGGAAGCTGGGGAGGATGGCGGCGAGGCGGGTTGCGGTTTCGGCCAGGGCCGGGTCGAGGGCTGCGTGCGGGGCGGCGGTTTTGTCGGTGGGGGGCCAGGGGGCGCGGTGGCCCTGGGCGCGGGCGAGTTCGGTGCGCCAGTTGGCCGACAGATAGAGGCCCATGGTTTTCGCCCAGAGCAGCGAATCCGTGACGGTCCAGGGGCGGGGGGCGCCGAGGGGGAGGAATTCGGCGGCGCTGAAGCGGCCGCGGGCGGTGATCCAGGCGTTCACGCCGGATGCGTAGGCTTCCAGCATGGCGCGGGTTTCGGGATCGAGTGCGGCGGCGTCGCGTTCGGCGCTCTGTCGAAGCCCCAGGGTGCGCATGAGGCGGTCGGTGGGCAGGGTGGCCTCGCCGGCGATCTCCGACAATTCGCCGGCGGCGGCGCGGCGCATCATGTCCATCTGGAACAGGCGTTCGCGGGCGTGGAGGTAGCCGAGCACGGCGGCGGCATCGCGCTGGGAGGCGGCGCGGATGCGGGGGATGGCGTGTTCGTCCAGTTCCACCGTCGCGCCCTGGGCGAGGCCGGCGATGGTGGCGCTGTGGCTGCCGCCCGGGAGCGTTTGCCACAGCGCGGCCGCGGCCAGGCCGGCCGCCACGAGGAGCAGCACGGCGAGGCCGGCGGCCAGACGGACGGCCCAGCGGAGGATGCGGCGCATGGTGCTCACATGGCGCCGCGGGGGCGGAACAAAAAGGTTAGGCGCTGGGGTTCATGTGCAGCAGCACGGTGTTCTCGTCGGTCGGCAGCTTGGGGAAGCGGCGCGTGACCTCCGGGTCGTGGCCGGGGATGATGTGGTCGGGGCTGTCGGCCAGTTCCTCGCAGAGCACCCAGCCCTCGATCATGTCCTGCAGGCTGTGCAGCAGCACGAAGGGCGAGCGGCGGCGGATGTTGTGCCAGAAATGCGCGGCATCGGAGGCGAGCACGACATTGCCGCGGGCGGTGGGGACGGTGAGGATCTGCTGGCCCTTGGAGTGGCCGCCAACCTTGTGGACGTGGATGCCGGGCGCGATCTCGCCGGTGCCGTTATGGAACTTCACGCGCTCGGCATAGACGAAGCGGACGGCGGTGCAGACCTGCTCGACATCGAAGGGCAGGCGCATGGGGCCGTGGCACATGCAGCGGCCGGTGGCGTATTCCATCTCCGCGTCCTGCACGTGGAACTTGGCGTTGGGCAGTTCGTTCCAGTGGCCGGCATGGTCCCAGTGCAGGTGGCTCAGCACCACGTCCTGCACGTCTTCCGGCTTCACGCCGATGCTGGACAGGGCGGCGATGGGGGAGCGGATCCAGCTGCGGTTGCGGCGGGCCGCACTTTCGGCGTCGAAGCCGGTATCGAGCATGATGACCCGGCCGTTGCCTTTGATGACCCAGACGAAGAAATCGAGCGGCATGGGGGCGGTGTGGTCGTCGGGGAAGATCAGGTTGCTGCCCTGGTTGCGTTCGGCGAGGTGGGCGTAGCGCAGGGCGAAGATCTCATAGAGCGGGGCGGACATCGTGACTTCCTCCGGGGATTTTCAATGTGCTTGCCGATTGACGCGGCGGCTGGCAATCCCTTCGCAGCAACAATGACGACCAAAGGAGAATCCACCATGGCCAAGGCCGCCGCGAAGACTGCGAAGAAACCCGCCGCGAAGGCGGCCGTGAAGAAGGCTGCCGCCCCGAAGGCCGCTTCCCCCAAGGCGGCAAAGGCCGCGGCGCCGGCGGCGAAGCGTGCGCCGAAGCGGCGGGCGGAGTTCTCCTCCAAGCTGTTCCAGCAGGGGCTGGACGTGCGGCGCGCGGTGCTGGGCGGCGAATACGTGGATAACTCCATCGCCAATGCCAGCGAGTTCATGGTCGATTTCCAAAAGCTGGTCACGGAGTATTGCTGGGGCGACGTGTGGACGCGGCCGGGGCTGGACCGCAAGCATCGCTCGATGCTGAACTTGGCGATGCTGACGGCGCTGAACCGGCCGAACGAGCTGAAGCTGCATCTGCGCGGGGCGATAACGAATGGCGTGAGCCGGGACGAGATCAAGGAGATCCTGTTGCAGGCCTGTATCTATGCCGGCATCCCCGCCGGGCTCGATGCGTTCAAGGTGGCCGACGGGGTGTTCAAGGAGATGGACGCGAAGTGAGCACGCCTGTTGGGTTTATCGGCGTTGGCAACATGGGCTGGCCGATGGCGGCGAATCTGCTGAAAGGCGGGTTCGCGGTTGCGGTGGCCGATGCGCGGCGCGAGGTGGCGAACAATTTCGTGCAGCAGCTCGGCGGCACCGCGCCGGATACGCTGGCGCAGCTCGCCGCGCAGTCCGACGTGGTGGTGACGATGCTGCCGACCAGCGCGCATGTCGGTGCCGTGCTGGCGGAGGGGGAGGACAACGTGCTCGCCGGGTTGAAGCCCGGCAGCATCGTGGTCGACATGACCTCTGGCCAGCCGGCAGTGACGCAGGCGCTGGCGGTGAAGCTGGCCGAGGCCGGGTGCGTGCTGATCGACGCGCCGGTTTCGGGCGGCGTGCCGCGGGCCAAGACCGGGCAGCTGGCCATCATGGTCGGCGGGCCCGAAGAGGCGATCGAGCGGGCGCGGCCGGTGCTGGCGGCGATGGGCACGACGATCACGCGCTGCGGCGATGTGGGCGCGGGCCAGGCGATGAAGGCGCTGAACAATCTGGTGAGCGCCGGCGGGTTCCTGATCGGGATCGAGGCGCTGCTGATCGGGCAGAAATTCGGGCTGGATCCCGGGCTGATGACCGATGTGATCAATGCCTCGACCGGCATGAACAACTCGACCCAGAAGAAGTTCCGGCAATTCGTGCTGTCGCGCGGGTTCGATTCCGGGTTCTCGCTGGAGCTGATGGTGAAGGACCTCAGCATCGCGTTGGAGCTGGGGCGGGAGGGTTCGGTGCCGACGCCGTTCGCGGCGCAGTGCCGCGAGCTGTGGGCGGCGGCGTCCCATCTGCTGGGGCCGGGCCAGGACCACACGGCGGTGGCGAAGCTGCCGGAGGCGTTGGCCGGGTTGGAGCTGAAGGCGCGGTGATGACCTGGACGCGCGCCGCGCTGACCGCTGCCTTGCTGCTCTGCGGCGTGCCGGTGGCTGGCGCGGCGGTGCTGAAGGTGGGGCCGGGGGAGGCGTTGAAGGGACCCGGCATGGCGGCGCGTGTCGCCAAGGATGGCGACACGATCGAGTTCGCGCCGGGCGAGTACTACGATTGCGGCGCGTTCTATCAACAGCGGCTGACCTTCACCGGGCCTACCGATCCCGCGACGCCGGCGGTGCTGACGGACATGACCTGCCAGGGCAAGGCGATCCTGGTGATTGCCGGCGCCGATGTGACGGTGCGGCACCTGACCTTCACGCGGGCGCGGGTGATGGACGGCAACGGGGCGGGCATCCGGGCCGAGGGCCGTGGGCTGACCGTGGAGCACAGCCGGTTCGTGAACAACCAGTCTGCGATCCTGTCGGCACCGCAGCCGAATGCCACGATCGCCGTGCTGGACAGCGTGTTCGAGCGCAACGGCGTGGCAGGCGACCACTGCGTGGCGACACTGGACATCGGCACGGCGGCGGGGCTGCGGGTGGAGCGGAGCCACTTCGTTGGGGCGCGGGCCTGCGATGTGGTGCGGGCGCGCGGGGTGGCGCGGACAGAGGTGATCGACAGCCGTTTCGAGGACGCGCCGGCGGGCGGCGTGCGCCACCTGGTGTTGGTGGAGGGCGGTGGGTTGCTGGTGCGCGGCAGCACCTTCGCGCGCGGGCCGCAGGCCGAGGCGGCGGCGGTGGTGCTGCGCGACCTTTCCGGCGGCGGCAGCGGCGTGGAGATCCGCGATTCCACGCTGGAGAACGGCAGCGGCCGGCGGCTGGTGCTGCTGCACGCGTTGACACCGAAGCCCGCGGTGGTGGCGGGCAACAAGGTGGGCGCGCGGGATACGGAGCTGGACCAGTCCGGCTACTGGATGGCGTGGGCGCGTGGCTCCGCGCGGGCGGTCATTGACACGGGCAAACGGGCGGCGGGCGCGGCCAAGCGCGCCGTGCGGAGCGTGCTGCCGTTCTAGTCCTTGTCAGGCCCGGCCGGTGGCCTGGGCGAGGAAGGCCAGCACCTCCTGCCAGGAGCGTTCGGCGGCCCGCGCGTTGCCGGGCGGCGTGCCGCCATAGACCATGAATAGGCCGCTGACGGCGTGCGGGCGGCGGATGACCGTGGTGGGCTGGTAGGGGAAGCTGATCGTGTGCCCGGTGTCGGGGTTTCGCACATGGCGGACCGGGTGGCGGAACTGGCGGTCGGCCAGCTCCTTCTCCGCCATCTCGCTGAACACCTCGCTGGGCCAGAGCTGGTCGTCGCTGCCGCTGATGAACATCACCGGGCCCTGGATGCGCTCGATGGCGATGCGGGCGCGGGCCATCGCCTCGGGGTCGCCGAGGCAGGAGAGGAAGGCGGGGGTCTGGCGTTTCGCCTGGCGGTCGTTGTCGAACATGCTCCAATCGGCGGTGCGGTTGTTGGCGGCCAGCGCCGGGAGGTATTCGCCGTTCAGGGTCCAGGTGGGGTCGTGGCGGTCTTGGCCCGGATGGCCGGCGTTGAGCACGCCGTTGGTGAAGTGGCAGGGGACGTAGGCGATGACGGCGCTGACCTTCTGCGGGAAGGTGGCGCCGAGCAGGAGCGATAGCTCGCCGCCGCGGGAGACGCCGGAGACGGCGATGAAATCGTTATTCGGCTTCAGGGTTTCGCGAATCCAGTCGAGCGCGGTTTCAAAATATTCGAGCCTGGTGCCGGAGATGCGCGGCGGCAGGCCCGGCGCGTTGAAGTAGCCCAGGGCGAGCGCCTGGTAACCGTGCGCGGCGAACAGGGCGGCGCGGGTTTCGAAGATGCCGCCGCCGGAGCCGGCGAGCATCACTAGCGCCGGGTGCGGGCCGGGGCCGGGGGGCGTGAACATGGCGCCGACCAGGCCACGCTCGCGGATCTCCGTGCGGGTAACGCCGGGGGCGAGGAAGCGCTGGGTGAAGCTGGCTTGCGCGGAATGGCCCATGCCGCGGGCGGTGATGTGGATGGTGAGGGGTTCGGTCTGGCCGCGCGCCTCGCCGCCCGCGCCGATGCTGCGCATGGACCAGACGAGGCCCATCGGTTCCACGCCCTTCCAGTCGCCGGAGAGTGGGGCATCCTGGGTGAGGTCGAGCGTGCCGTTGGCGTCGGCCACGAAGGTGGCGTGGCTGCGCCAGCGCGTGCCGTCGTTCTGGGTGAGGTCGGCGGTGATCTCCACCGGGCGGCCGGGGGCGAAGCCGGCGGCGGTGATGCGGCGCGGCACGTCCACCATGGCGTCTTGCGGTTCGATCTGCAGTGATGCGGTCATGTGGGCCTCCGTGCTGGGCTATTCTGTCCCGCTTCGGGGCGTGGCGTGCAAGTCGGCGTTGCCTGCGGAACGGGGCGCCTCTACCTTGGCAACCCTTGGAAACATAAACGAAACGGTGCCGTGTGGCGCCGGCCTCTAGGATGGATCGCCGATGAACATCAAGGACGCCCACGGCCCGCTCAAGGGCCTGCGGGTTCTCGACCTGACCCGCGTGCTGGCGGGCCCGACCTGCACCCAGATGCTGGGCGACCTCGGCGCGGAGGTGATCAAGATCGAGCGCCCGGGCGCCGGGGACGACACGCGCGGATTCGCGCCGCCGGTGATGCCGGGAACGGAGGAAAGCGCCTATTTCATCGGCGTGAACCGCAACAAGCGCTCCGTGACGCTGGATATCGCCACCAAGGAAGGCCAGGCGATCGCCAAGCAGCTGCTGGCCGATACCGATATCCTGGTGGAGAACTTCAAGGTCGGCGCGCTGGCGAAATACGGCCTGGGCTATGAGCAACTGCACGAGGAATTCCCCGGGCTGATCTACTGCTCCATCACCGGGTTCGGGCAGACCGGGCCGTATGCGCCGCGGCCGGGCTATGACAGCCTGATCCAGGGCATGGGCGGGGTGATGAGCCTGACGGGCGAGCCCGATGGGCTGCCGCAGAAGGTGGGCGTGCCGGTGGCCGATCTGTTCGCCGGGCTCTATGGCTGCATCGGCATCCTCGCCGCGCTGCGCCATCGGGAAAAGACCGGGCAGGGGCAGCAGGTGGATATCGGCATGCTGGACACGCATGTGGCGTGGCTGGCGAACCAGGGGATGAACTTCCTGGCCACGCGCGAGAACCCGGCGCGGCTGGGCAACCAGCACCCGAACATCGTGCCGTACCAGGTGTTCCCGACCGAGGACGGCTACATGGTGCTGAGCGTGGGCAACGACGCCACGTTCAAGCGGTTCTGCGACGCGTTCGGGCTGGAGAAGCTGCTGGCCGATCCGCGCTTCGCCACCAACCCGGCGCGCGTGGCCAACCGCCAGCTGGTGACTGACACGCTGACGCCGGTGATGCAGACGCACCCGACCGATTGGTGGGTGGAGAAGCTGGAGGCGCTGAAGATCGGCTGCGGGCCGATCAACACGCTGAAGCAGGTGTTCGACGACCCGCATGTGAAGGCGCGTGGCATGGAGGTGCAGATGAAGCACTCCAGCGGCGCCGAGGTGACGGTGATCGCCAACCCCGTGCGGCTTTCGGAGACGCCGGCTGATTACCGCATCCCGCCGCCGCTGCTGGGCGAGCACACCAGCGAGGTGCTGCAGGACCTGCTGGGGATCGACAGCAAGACCTATGAGAGCCTGAAGAAGAAGGGGATCATCTGATCCGCTGCGCCATCGTTTTTTCTTCTTCGCGATGGTGCCCGCCGATAGGATGGGACACCGTTGCGAGGGAGACGACAATGGCGGTGTTCGAGGGCGGTTGCCTGTGCGGCGCAGTGCGCTATCGGGCGGAGGCGGAGCCGATTTTCAGCGGCACCTGCCATTGCAGCGACTGCCAGCGCGGGACTGGCAGCGCCTTCTCCTGCGTGGTGGCGGTGCCCGCGCCGGTGTTGTCGGTCACCGGGGCGCTGACGCGGCATACGCATACCGGCGGTAGCAGCAAGGGCGTGACGATCTTGTTCTGCCCGGTCTGCGGCTCCCGCCTGCTGTCGGAGGCCGAGTCGATGGCGGGGATCACCATGATCGAGGCCGGGACGCTGGACAATGCGCGCGACTTCGTGCCGCAGGCGCATATCTTCCGTGACAGCGCCCAGCACTGGTTCCCCTTCGTGGAGGGGATGGTGAGCTTCCCGAAGATGCCGCCGATGGGGGACTGACGGCTAGGTCTGGCCCTTCAGGAAGCGGGCGAAGGCCTGCAGGGTGATGTCGCTGACATGGTGCTCGATACCCTCGGCATCCTGCTCCGCCGCGTCGGGGGGCACGCCGATGGCGCGCAGCACTTCCACCACCAGCAGATGGCGGGCCTTCACGCGGGCGGCGAGGTGTTCGCCCTCTTCCGTGAGGAACACGCCGCGATAGGGGCGGGCGGTGGCCAGGCCCTCCCGCTTCAGGCGGGTGATTGCCTTGATGGCGGTGGCGTGGGTGACGCCGAGGCGGCGGGCGATGTCGGTGGGACGGGCCTCGCCGCCGGTGGCGTGCAGGTCGGCGATCAGCTCCGCATAGTCTTCCAGCAGCGCCATCGATTGCACGCGGCGCGCCTGTTCGAACCTTCCGGCCTGCGTGGGCTCGGCGGGCAGGTCGGGCGCGGCTTGGCGCTGCTGCGCGTCGGCGGGGCGGCGGGGCAATGCGGGCTCCTGGTATCGGCGCGCACCATGGCGAAAGCGGCGTGGCGGATCAACCGGTTGGGTGGGGCAATCGGGGGCTTGAAGAAAGTGTAGCCTTGGCATCATATTCGTGTCGTGGGGACATGGTATGGCGACGGCATCGTATCGTCGCTCCTGCTACGACGGCCGCGGCGGCCAGGGGGCCGCGCGGCGAACATGGGGGAAGGGCATGCACGAGATCGTGTCGCGTCGCTTTCTGCTGGCCGCTGCCACTGCGTTGGCGGCAGCGCCGGCCTGGGCGCAGGCGGTTCGGCCGCCGGGGTGGAAGCCGCGGGTGGCGACCACCTTCACCATCATCCAGGACATCGCCCAGAACGTGGCCGGCACGGCGGCGGTGGTGGACTCGATCACCCGGCCGGGCGCGGAAATCCACGACTACCAGCCGACGCCGCAGGACGTGGTGCGCGCCCAGGGGGCGGATCTGGTGCTGTGGAACGGCATGAACCTGGAGCGGTGGTTCGAGAAGTTCATCGACACCGCGAAGGGTGTGCCGAGTGCCGTTGTCTCTGACGGCGTGGTGCCGATGCCGATCCGCGAGGGGCCGTACCAGGACAAGCCGAACCCGCATGCCTGGATGTCGCCGGCCTCGGCGCTGATCTACATCGAGAACATCCGCAAGGCGTTGGCCGCACTCGATCCGGCGCAGGCGGAGACCTATGCCGCCAATGCGCGCGCCTATGCCGAGCGTGTTCGGGCAATCGAGGCGCCGCTGCGGGCGCGGCTGGCCCGTATTCCGGAGGCCCAGCGCTGGCTGGTGACGTCGGAAGGCGCGTTCAGCTACCTGGCGCGCGATTTCGGCCTGCGCGAGGCCTATCTGTGGCCGATCAACGCGGACCAGCAGGGCACGCCGCAGCAGATCCGCCGGCTGATCGACACGGTGCGGCGCAACAAGGTGCCGGTGGTGTTCAGCGAAAGCACCGTGAGCGACAGGGCGGCGAAGCAAGTGGCGCGCGAGACGGGGGCCCGCTACGGCGGGGTGCTCTATGTCGATTCGCTGAGCGAATCCGGCGGGCCCGTGCCCACCTACCTCAAGCTGCTGGAGGTGACGGTGGAGACCATCGCGCGCGGGTTCGGCACATGACAGCCAGCCTGGAGGTGCGCGACGTGACCGTGCGCTACCCCAACGGGGTGGTGGCGGTGGACCGGGCGGGCTTCGTGCTGGACCGGCCGACGATCTGCGCGCTGGTGGGGGTGAACGGCAGCGGCAAGTCCTCCCTGTTCAAGGCGCTGATGGGCTTCGTGGCGCCCGGTGGCGGGAGCATCCGCATCGGCGGGCTGGCGGTGGACGCGGCGCTGAAGCAGGGCCTGGTGGCCTATGTGCCGCAGAGCGACGACGTGGACTGGAATTTTCCGGTGCTGGTCGAGGATGTCGTGATGATGGGGCGCTACGGCCACATGGGCCTGCTGCGCATTCCGCGCGCGGCGGACCGGGCGGCGGTGGATGCGGCGCTGGAGCGGGTGGGGATGGCCGCCCTTCGCAAACGCCAGATCGGTGAGCTCTCCGG
The DNA here is from genome assembly GCA_945888575.1 of Asaia bogorensis. GTDB lineage: Bacteria > Pseudomonadota > Alphaproteobacteria > Acetobacterales > Acetobacteraceae > CAMDGX01. The sequence goes on from CAMDAM010000041.1 coordinate 19,586, forward strand.
CGGGCAGAAGAAGCGCGCCTTCCTGGCCCGTGCCCTGGCGCAGGGGGCGCAGGTGATCCTGCTGGATGAGCCGTTCACCGGCATCGACCTGACCACGGAGCAGGCGATCGTGGGGCTGATGCGCGAGATGCGCGGCGAGGGGCGGCTGATGCTGGTCTCCACCCACAATCTGGGCAGCGTGCCGGAGTTCTGCGACCAGGTGGTGCTGTTCAACCGCACCGTGCTGGCCTTCGGGCCGACGGCGAGCACCTTCACCGCCGCCAATTTGGCGCTGACCTTCGGGGCGGCGCTGCGCCATGTGCGCCTGGGCGGGGCCGATTTGCACGACGATGCCGATGCGCGCCACGTGACGGTGCTGACCGACGATGAGCGGCCGCTGGTGCTGTACGGGCCCGGCGGCAACCAGGCCG
>CAMDAM010000042.1 GCA_945888575.1 Asaia bogorensis
GGCGGCGGCCGACGCCGAGCCGAGGCCGTAGCCCATGGTGGAGGAGCCGATGTTGAACGGCTCGTTCAGCGCGAAGAGGTGGCAGCCGATGTCGCCGGTGATGTGGTGCGGGCCGAGCTCCTGCTGCACCAGCTTCATGGCGGCGAAAATGGGGCGTTCCGGGCAGCCGGTGCAGAAGCTGGGCGGGCGTGGCGGCACGGCCTGGGCGAGGGCGGCGATGGCGGGCTGGGCGAGGAGGGGGCGCGGGTCAGGCGGCTGCGCGAGGGGGAGGTCGGGCGCGTGTTTCGCCAGGAAGGCGCGCAGGCCGTCGGACAGGACTTGGGCGGTGTACTCGCCGGCCATGGGCAGGGCATCCTTGCCGGCGATGCGGGTTTGGATGTCGGCGCGGCGCAGGATGGTGTTGAGCGCCTGTTCGAGGAATTCGGGCTGGCCTTCCTCCACCATCAGCACGGCGCGCTTGGTGGCGCAGAAGGCGGCGAGGTCTTCGTCCACCAGCGGGTAGGTGACGTTCAGCACGTGGAGGGGGATGCGGGTGGTGCCGTCGATCTCGGCGAGGCCCAGGCCGTGCAGGGCGCGCAGCACGCCGTTGTACATGCCGCCTTGGGTGATGATGCCGAGGTCCCGGATATCGCCGTCGAAGGTTTCGTTGAGGCCGTGTTCGCGGATGTAGCGCACGGCATTGGGCCAGCGGGTTTTGATCTTCTCCTGCTCGTGCAGGTAGCTCGCGGGCGGCAGCACGATGCGTATGGGGTCGCGCACCGGGTTCTCCAGCGCCTGCGCCAGCGGGAAGGCGGGCTTGCGGTTGTCCTTGGCCGGGAAGCTGCCATGGACGTGGCAGGCGCGGATGCGCAGCTGGAGCATGACCGGGGTGTTGGAAGCTTCGGAGAGGGCGAAGCCGTGCTCTACGGCGGAGACGATGCTGGGCAGGTTCGGCCGGGGGTCCATCAGCCAGATCTGGGATTTCATGGCGAAGGCGTGGGTGCGCTCCTGCATGATGGAGCTGCCTTCGCCGTAATCCTCGCCGATGACGATCAGCGCCCCGCCCTTCACGCCGCCGGAGGCGAGGTTGGAGAGCGCGTCGCACGCCACGTTGGTGCCGGCGGTGGATTTCCAGGTGACGGCGCCGCGGATCGGGTAGTTGACCGAGGCAGCGAGCGTGGCGGCGGCGGCGGCCTCGCTGGCGCTGTGCTCGAAATGCACGCCGAGTTCGGACAGGATGCCCTGGGCGTCGGCCAGCACGTCCATCAAATGGGAGATCGGCGCGCCCTGGTAGCCGGCGACGTAGCCGACGCCGGATTGCAGCAGGGCCTTGGTGACGGCGAGGATGCCTTCGCCGCGGAAGGTCTCGCCGGCGCCGAGGCGCAGATCCTGAACCTCGCGCGCGAAGGACCGTTCCGCCACCGCCCCACCTCCTCAGCTGCGCGGGCAGTTGAGCCAGCGCGGCGGGGGGGCGTCAACCGTTTCTCCTTTCGCGGGGCGGACGGTTTTCGCGCGGGTGGTTCAGGGCTAGAAGGCGGGCGATGGGCTGGAAGGGGAACGGGATGGGCGGGCTTTCGCGGCGCGGCCTGCTCGGGGTGCTGGCAGGGGCTGGCGTGGCGGGGCGTGCGCGGGCGGTGGGCCTGGCGGCAGAGCGCGACAGCGTGGCGATCGCGTGGCCGGCGGATGTGCCGGGCTGGGACCCGCAGCGCCTGCTGCTGGCCGATGCGCAGCCGGTGTACCGCATGGTGTTCGACCCGCCGCTGGAGCGCGATGCCCGGCTGGAGCTGGAGCCCGGGCTGGTGACATCCTGGGAGATGGCGCCGGATGGGCAGAGCCTGGAGCTGGCGCTGCGCGACGACGCGGCGTTCCATGACGGGTCGCGCGTGACCACGGCCGATCTGCGCTGGAGCTTCCTGGAGCGGCTGCAGGCGGGGGTGGGGCTGGATGCGGCGCGGGTATGGCGCCGGCTGGTGGCGATCGAGACGCCGGGGCCGGGGCGGGCGGTGCTGCGCTTCGATGCGCCGATGCCGGCGGCGGTGCCGTGGCTGGGCTTCCTGGGCAGCTTCGTGGTGCCGCGCGGCTATCGGGCGGATGCGGTGGTGGGGTCTGGCCCGTTCCGGCTGGTGGAGCACCGGGTGGGATCGCGCATCGTGCTGGAGCGCAACGATTCCTGGTGGGGGCCGAAGCCGGCGATGCGGCGCGTGGTGCTGGAGATTCTGCGCGAGCCCGGCGTGCGGATGGCGGCACTGCAAGCGGGCCGGGTGGACATGGCGGTGGGCGTGCGGCCGCGCGAGCTGGTGCGGCTGGCGGCGGTGCCGGGGCTGGAGGTGGAGATCCGGCCGGTGAGCCGGCTGGTGCTGCTGCAGGCGCGCAGCGATGGCGGGTTCGCCGACCCCAATGTGCGGCTGGCGGCGCACTACGCGATCGACAAGGAGGCGCTGGTGCGCGCCTTCACGCATGGGGTGGGCAGAAAGCAGGCATTGCCGGCGCTGCCGGGCTCGGCGGGGTTCGAGGAGGGGTTCACCTTTCCGCATGATCCGAACCAGGCGGTGCTGCTGCTGGAGCGCTCCGGCATTTCGCCGAAGGAGCCGGTGCGGGTGCGGCTGGCGGCGACGCGCGGGGCGTTCCCCGGCGATTTCGACATGGCGCGGGCGATCGTGGCGATGTGGCGCGCGGTGGGGATCGAGGCGACGCTGGAGGTGATCGATCCCGTGCGGCACCTGGAGCGGGCGCGGGCGGGAACGCTGCCGGAGGCGGTGCTGTGGTCGTTCGATGCCGGTGGGGCGGCGGCGGAGACGGGGATCGGCGCGCTGCTGGACCCCGGGATGCCGTTCACGCTTTGGGGTGGACAGGCGCTGGGCGCGCGGGCGGCGGCGCTGGCGGACGAGGTGGACCCGGAGGCGCGCGACGCGCAGTGGCAGGCGCTGGGGCGCGAGGCCGTGGCGGCGGGGGCGTGCATGCCGCTGCTGCAGGGGGTGCAGACGGTGGCGCGGGCCAAGGCGCTGAGCCATCGCAGCTCCGCCACCGGCTGGATCCTGCCGCATTCGATGGCATGGCTGTGAGGGGCATGGCTGTGAGGGTGGCTTGGCCATGGCGGTGATCGCCAGCCTGGGATGGCGGCTGCTGGTGGCGGTGCCGGTGCTGCTGCTGGCCACGCTGGTGCTGTTCGCCGTGCTGCGGGTGCTGCCGGCCGATGTGGCGGCCATGGCCGTGGCGCCAGGGGTGCCGGAGGCGGAGAGGGCGGCGACGCGGGCGCTGTTCGGGCTCGATCATTTCCTGCCGGTGCAATACGTGCTGTGGCTGGGCCAGATGCTGTCGGGCGCGTGGGGGCTGTCGGCGCAGCTGGGGGTGCCGGTGGCGCGGCTGGTGGGCGAGGCGCTGGCGGCGACGCTGGAGCTGGTGGCGCTGGCGATGGCGGTGTGCGCGGCGCTGGGCCTGGCGGGCGGGCTGGCGTTGTTCGCGCTGCGGCGGGAGGCCGGGCAGCGCGAGGGAAGGGCGGCGCTGGCGGAGAGCGGGACGGCGCTGCTGATGGCGGTGCCGCTGCTGCTGTGGGCGCTGGTGCTGCTGCTGGTGTTCGCGCTGGCCTGGCCGGTGGCGCCGGTGGCCGGGCGGATGGCGCCGGGGGTGGACTGGCCGCAGGGGACGGGGCTGGTGCTGCTGGATGCGCTGCGGGCGGGCGATCTGGCGGCCTTCGGCAGCGCGCTGGGGCATCTTGTGCTGCCGGCGGTGGCGCTCGGGCTGGGCTTCGCGGCGCCGGTGATGCGGGTGCTGGGCGCTGCGCTGGCCGAGGCGTATCGCGCGCCCTTCGTGGCCCAGGCGCGGCTGCGCGGGGCCTCTGGCGCGCGGCTGCTGTTCGGTGAGGCGCTGCCGGTGGCGGCATTGCCGGCGCTGGCGGTGCTGGGGCGGCAGTTCGGCCTGATGCTGGGCGGCGCGGCGGTGGTGGAGGCGGTGTGCGTCTATCCCGGGCTGGGCCGGCTGCTGGTGGAGGCGGTGCGGGCGGCGGATCTGCCGGTGTTGCAGGCGGCGGGGCTGGTGTTCGCGGCGCTGGCGGTCTTGGCGAATGCAGTGGCGGAAGGGGTGTGCCGCGGGCTCAACCCGGGGCTGCGGGCATGATGCGGCTGCTGCGCCGGTATTTTTGGCCGCGCTGGATGCGCGCCGGCCGGGTGGTGCTGGGCGGGCTGGCGGTGCTGGGCGTGGTGGCGGTGGCGGCGCTGGCGCCCTTGCTGGCACCGCATGACCCGCTGGCGCAGGATTTGTCGCTGACGCTGCGGCCGATGGAGCTGCGCGGGCAGTATCCGCTGGGCACAGACGGGCTGGGGCGCTGCGTGTTGTCGCGGCTGCTGTTCGGCGCGCGGACTGCGGTGGCGGTGGCGCTGCCGGCGGCGCTGGGGGCGCTGCTGCTGGGCGGCGGGCTGGGCCTGGCGGCGGGCTGGCGGGGCGGCCGGCTGGACCGGGCGGTGGCGTGGCTGGCGGCGGCGTGGGGGGCGTTCCCGCCCGTGGTGCTGGCGTTGCTGCTGGTGGCTGGCGGGGCCGGGGCGGCGGAGGCGGCGGCGCTGTCGGCGTGGCCTTCGGTTTGCCGGGTGATGCGGGCGGAACTGCGCGAGGCGGCCGGGCGTGGGCATGTGGCGGCGGCGGTGATGCTGGGATTCCCGCGCGACCGGGTGCTGTGGCGTGAGGTGATGCCGGCGGTGCTGCCGGCGGGGTTCGCGCAGCTGGCCCTGGTGGCGGCGGGGGCGATGGCGCTGGAGGCGGCGCTTGGCTTCCTGGACCTGGGCGGCGCGCCCGACCGGCTCTCCTGGGGGCGGATGATCGCGGATGGGTGGGAGGTGGTGTTCCTCGCGCCGTTGAACCTGGTGGCGCCGGGCGTGGTGGTGTTCGCGGCGGTGGCCGGCGCGGTGCTGCTGGGCGACGGGTTGCGCCGCACGATGGATCTGGCGCTGCCGGAGGCGCGGCTGGCCGGCGACACGCTGTCGGAGGACCGGGAATGAGCGTGCTCGTCGCGCGTGGGCTGATGGTGGAGTCGCGCCGTCGCGGCCGGGTGGAGCCGGTGCTGCGCGGGCTGAACTTTGCCGTGGCGCCCGGCCAGGTGCTGGGGCTGGTGGGCGAGGCCGGGGCAGGGGGCGCGGTGGTGGGGCAGGCGGTGGCGCAGCAATTGCCGCCGGGCCTGGTGATGGCGCACGGGTCGTTCTCCTTTCTCGGTGCGGAGCTGGCGGGAATGCCGGCGGCCGAGCTGCGCGGGGTGCTGGGGCGGGAGATCGCCTTCCTGCCGCCGGCGCCGCGGGCGGCGCTGCATCCGGCGCGCACGGCGGGCGTGCAGCTGGCGGCGCATCTGCGGCGGCTGGGCGTGGCGCGGGCGGCGTTGCGCGAGCGGGCGCTGGCGGCGCTGGCGGCCACGGGCCTGGCGACGCCGGAGGCGGTGTTGGGGCGCCTGCCGCACCTGCTGTCCGACGAGCAGTGCCAGATGGTGCTGGTGGCGATGGCCTTCGCCGGGGCGCCGAAGCTGGTGGTGGCGGAGGAGCCGACCGCGTTGCTGGATGCCGCGGCGCAGGGGCGGGTGCTGGCCGCGATCCAGGCGCTGCGGCGGACCCATGGCGCGGCGATGCTGCTGATCACCCGCGACCTGCTGCTGGCCGGGGCGATCTGCGACGAGCTGGCGGTGATGATGGGCGGCGACATCGTGGAGATCGGCCCGGCCGGGCCTGTGCTGCAGGCGCCGCGGCACCCCTATACCAAGAGCCTGCTGCTGGCCTATCCGCCGATGCGCGGGGCGCGGCCGGAGCTGTACCTGCTGCCGGAACAGGCGGCGACGGACCGGGCGCTGGCACTTGTGGCCGGGTGCCGGTTCGCGCCGCGCTGCCCGGTGCGGGCGGAATACTGCCTGCGCACCGAGCCGCCGCTGGAGGGGGAGGGGCATCGCAGTGCCTGCATTCGGCCCGGCCTGGTGCCGGCGATCGCGGTGCAGGGCGCGGTGCCGCCGCCGCCCTGGCGACCGGCGGGGGAGGTGCCGGTGCTGGCGCTGGAAGGCGTGGGCAAGGCGTTCGCGCGCGGCCCGCTGTGGCGGCGCGAGGCGGTGGCCGCGGTGCGGGACGTGACCCTGCGCATCGCGCCCGGCGAGTTCGTGGCGCTGGTGGGGGAGGCCGGCAGCGGCACTACCACGCTGGCCCGGCTGGCGGCCGGGCTGGCGCGGCCGGATGCCGGGCAGGTGCTGCTGGCTGGCGTGGATGCGACGCAGGACGACGCGGCGGCGCGCAGGCATCGCGCCGCCACGGTGCAGATGGTGTTCGACCCCGCGCAGGCCGGGCTGAACCCACGCCGCCGCGTGTCCGACATCGTCACCGAGGCGCTGGCCGTGGGCCGCACGCGGTTCCGGGTGCGCGAGACGCGGGCGCGCCAGCTGCTGGCCGAGATGGGCATGGCGCTGGAACTGGGCGTGCGGGTGCCGGGGCAGCTGGGCGAGGGGCCGCGCGGCGAGGCGCAGCGCCGGCGCGTGGCGCTGGCCCGCGCCCTGTGCGGCCAGCCGCGGCTGCTGGTGGCGGACGGGCTGTTCGACGGGTTGGACGCGCCGGCGCAGGCCGACCTGATGGGGCTGCTGCAGCGGCTGCGGCAGCGCATGGAGGTTGCACTGCTGCTGGTGTGCCGCGACCTGGCCGTGGCGCGGCACCTGTGCGAGCGCGTGCTGGTGATGCACCAGGGCGCCATCGTGGAGGACGGGCTGGCCGACACGGTGTTCGGCTGGCCGCGCCACGAAGCCACGAAGGCGCTGCTGGCGGGGTCTCCCCGGTAGCCCAGGCTACTTCAGCTCGAAGCCCAGATTGGCCAGGGCCTCCTTCATGCGGTGGCGGCCGGAGAGGGAGGCGGGGGTTTTCACGCGCTGGATCACGCGCTGGGTCCAGCGTTCATCGGGCATGCGCTGTTCGGTCTGGAAGGCGGACATGCGGCTGTCGTAGGCGGCGATGGTGGCGGGATCCAGCGTGGGGTCGTACTGTTCGCGGTGCACCACCACGCCCTGCGGCAGGCGCGGCTTGATGCCGCTGGCGCCCTTCGGGTCCGGCACGCCGATCGACAGGCCGAAAGCGGGGAACACCAGCTTGGGCAGGCCCAGCTCGGCGGCGACCTTCTCCGGCTGGTTGCGCAGCGCGCCGATATAGACGGAGCCGAGGCCGAGCGATTCCAGCGCCACCACGGCGTTCTGCGCGGCCAGCGCGGCATCGATCAGCGCGACCATGAAGAGTTCCAGATAGTGCAGGCCCTCCACCGGGTCCTGGTTCTGGCGCGAGATCGTGTCCAGCCGGGCGAGGTCGGCGAGCCAGACGAGGAAGGTGGGCGATTGCTCGATGTGCTTCTGGCCGCCGGCCAGGGCCGCGAGGCGGGATTTGCGGCCCGGGTCCTCCACCACCATCAGGCTCCAGAGCTGCAGGTTGGAGGAGGTGGCGGCGGCCGAGGCGGCGGCGATGATCGCTTCCAGCTTCGCCTGCGGGATCGCATCCGGCAGGAAGGCGCGGCAGGAGCTGTGGCGCAGGATCGTCTCCAGCACCGGGTTGATCTCCAGCCCGGCAGCGATGGCGGGGTCGCGGTAGCGGGCGTGGATCAGGTCGGCTTGCGTGTCGGTCACGTGGGGCTCCGGGAGTCGCGGGGTCGGGATGATGGCGGGGATGGCCGGCCCGGTCGAGGGCGGGATCACGCGGATGGGACGCGCGGCGTGCCGGGTGGTGCTGGCGCGGGCGGTGCGGAGTGGCTATCTGACGGCGGACGCCTGAAACGAAACGCCCGGAGACGCATGCACCGCGCCCGACGCCTGGCCCTTGCCGCCCTGATGCTGCTGGCCGGCGCCGTGCCCGCCGCGGCGGAGCCGTTGCGGCTGCTGGTGGACACCGCCTACCAGCCGCACCACGTGCCAATCCTGACGGCGGTCTTGCGCGGCCATTTCCAGCGCGAGGGGATCGAGCTGCTGATCGAGGCCGGGCTGGGCCCCAACATGGTGGCGGTGCTGGTGGGGCAACGCGGTTTCGACATCGGCCACGTAACCGCGCCGGTGGCGGCGGCGGCGATTGCCCGCGGCACGCCGCTGCGCATGGTGGCGATCTACCAGCCGCGCACCACGCTGGCGCTGGTGGGCGTGCAGGGGCGGGTGCGGCTGACCACGCCGCGGGCAGTGGAGGGATTGCGGCTTGGCATCGCCCCGGGCTCGATCGACACCACGGCGCTGGCGCTGTTCCGCCGCGCGCACGGGATCGGCATCAGCGCAATGACGGTGGTGCCGACGGATCGCGCCGCCAAGCTGCCAGACCTGGTCGGCGGGCGGCTGGAGGCGGTGATCGGCGATGGGCTGGTGCTGCGCACGGCGCTGCGCGAGCAGGGGCTGGAGGCGGAGGTGCTGGATCTGGCCGATCTCGGCGTGCCGCTGATGGGCTTCGGGTTCGTGGCGAACCAGACCGTGCTGGCGGCCAATCCCGGGCTGGTGAAGCGGGCGCTGTCGGCGGTGCGGGCAGGGTTCGTGGATGCGGCGGCAGACCCGGCCGGGGCCTGTGCGGCGGCGCGGCCCCGTTTCAGGATGACGGCGACGCAGGAGGCTTGCGAGGCCGCGCTGGGCGCCTTCCTGGGCACGGTGATGCCACCCGGTGCGCCGGGCTGGGGGCGGCAATCGGTGGAGGGGTGGCAGGCGATGATCGAGGCGATGCGCGCCGCAGGGGACTTGCAGGGCACGCGCCCGACCTCGTTCTACTTCACCAACACGACGATACCCTGAGGGAGATGCGGATGGGCACGATGCCGGCTGGGACCTATCGCTACCCGAACATGGACCGGGTGCTGTACGGCCAGGATTTCGCCGCCGGGCTGGCGGAGGAGCGGGCGCGGCTGGGGGCGGAGCGGGTTTTCCTGATCGCGGGCGGCACGCTGTCCCGCGAGACCGATTTCGTGGCCCGCGCGCAGGCAGCGCTGGGCAACCATCTTGCGGGCACCTGGACGCGGATCGGCGCGCATACGCCGCGCATCGACGTGGTGGCGGCGGCGAATTCGGCGCGCGACGCGGGGGCGGATTTGCTGGTGACGCTGGGCGGCGGCTCCGTGACGGATGCGGCCAAGATGATCGGGATGTGCCTGGCCAACGGCATCACCGAACCGCGCGCGCTGGATGGGCTGCGCGCGATCACCGGGCCCGATGGGGTAACGCGGCGGCCGAAGACGCTGGCGGGGATCCGTACCGTTTCCATCCCCACCACGCTGTCGGCCGGGGAGTTCACCAGCTTCGCCGGCTGCACCGACACGGCGCCCGAAGATGGCGGGCCGCCCCGCAAGGAGAGTTATGCGTCCTCCAGCATGATCCCGGTCTCGGTGATCCTGGATCCGGCGGTGACGGTGGCCACGCCGGAATGGCTGTGGCTGTCCACGGGCATCCGCGCGGTGGACCATGCGGTGGAGGATCTGTGCTCCAGCAATTCCCAGCCGATGAGCGATGGGGCCTCCCTGCACGCGCTGCGGCTGCTGGGGCAGGGGTTGCGGGCGTGCAAGGCCGATCCCGCCGACCTCGCCGCGCGGCTCGATTGCCAGCTCGGCGCGTGGCTTTCGATGGTCGGCTCCCAGAACGGCGTCACCAAGGGGGCGAGCCACGGCATCGGGCATGTGCTGGGCGGCACGGCGGGGGTGGCGCATGGCTACACCTCCTGCGTGATGCTGCCGCATGTGCTGCGGTTCAACCTGCCGGTGAACGCGGCGCGGCAGGGCTGGGTGGCCGAGGCGCTGGGGATGCCGGGCGGTCAGGCGGGGGATGCGGTGGCGGCGCTGGTGGGGGCGCTTGGGCTGCCGCAGACGCTGCGCGACGTGGGCGTGCGGGCGGACCAGCTGGACGTGATCGCCGAGGGCTCCATGCACGACCGGATGGTGCACACCAATCCGCGCAAGATCGATGGGCCCGCGGTGGTGCGGCAGTTGCTGGACGCGGCCTGGTAGCCGCCTGAGGTTGTCAGGTGTCGCGGGCTGCGGCACATCTTTGGGCATGAGCCACGATCCCGAGATCCAGCCCGGCACGCTTCACCTGATCGGGCAGTATGATTCGCCCTTCGTGCGCCGGGTGGGCATCGCGCTGACCCATGCCGGCATCGGCTTCCAACACCATCCCTGGTCCAGCTTCGGCGACGCAAGGCGGTTGCGATCGGTGAACCCGCTGACGCGGGTGCCGACCATGGTGCTGGAGGATGGCGGCGTGCTGGTGGACAGCCACGCGATGCTGGACCACATCGACCGGCGCGCCACGGTGGCCATGCGCCCGGCCGGCGGGGCGCAGCGCGATGCGGCGCTGCGTATCGAGGGCCTTGCGACGGGGCTGGCCGAAAAGGCGGTGGCGCTGTTCTACGAGATGCGCCTGCACGAGACGGTTTCCCCGCAATGGGTGGCGCGCTGCCGCGAGCAGATCGCCGCCACCGCGCTGGCGCTGGAGGCGGAAGCGGTGGCGCGGCCGGAGGGGTTCTGGTTCGGCGACACGCTGTCCCATGCCGATATCGCGCTGGCCTGCGCCTGGCGCTTCGTGCGCGAGGCGCATCCGGGGCTGCTGGCCGAGCAACGCCTGCTGACGCTGGTGGCGCAGTGCGCCGCTCTGGAGCGGCTGGATGTGTTCCGCGCCGTGGCCCAGCCCTTCATTCCCCCTGCCTGAGGCCTGCCATGCTGATCCAACCCATCCTGGTTCCCTTCGCCAACGACGTGGCGCGCTGGGGGGCGGCCAAGGGCCCCGCGGCCATGATGCAGGCTGGGCTGGCCGAGGCGCTGGAGGCAGCGGGGCATGAGGTGGCGGTGCCGCTGGAGGCGTCGCTGGCGCGCGAGGCGCGGACGCGGGACCCGGTGACGAACCTGGGGATCATCGCCGGATGGGTCTCGGACCAGGTGGCGGCGGCGATCGCGGCCGGGGCGATGCCGCTGGTGCTGCAGGGCAACTGCACGCAATGCGTGGGGCCGGCGGGCGGGGTGGCGCGGGCCTGCGGATCGGCGGGGGTCGCCTGGTTCGATGCGCATGGCGACATCCACACGTTGCGCACCACCTCCACCGGGCTGTTGGGCGGCATGCCCTTCGCCGTGGCGCTGGGCTGGGAATTCGATGATTGGCGTGAGGCGGCGGGGCTGGTGCCGGCGGTGCGGCCGGAAGCGGCGGCGGTGATCGGGGCGTCGGACCTCGACCCCGAGGAGGAGGCGGCGCTGGCGGCGCATCCCTTCGCGCGGCTGGATGCGGATGCGATGGGGGCGGATGCCGGGCCGCGCACCACGGCGCTACTGGCGCCGCGCGCCGGGGCGGCGGGGGGCTGGTACATGCACATCGACCTGGATGTGGCCGGGCCGGAGGCGGTGCCGGGGCAGCTGACCAATGCGCCGCACTGGCCCACGGCGCAGGCGCTAGAGGATTCAGTGGAGGCGGCGGCGCGGGCGGTGCCGCTGAAGTGCCTGGGGATCGCGGCCTATGACCCCGCGGGCGATCCGGAGCGCCGCGGCGCGCGGCTGGCGGTGGAACTGGCCGTGGCGGCGCTACGCCACCTGGCCTGAGCGCGGCCTAGGCTTCGGGGTTCAGGACGGTCGTCCAGCGCTCGACATGCTCGGCCGCGGCGGGGTTGGGGGCGCGGCCTTCGGCGGCGCCGCGCTGGATATAGTGGTCTTCCGCCGAGGCGATCTGCCCGGCGGCGATGGCGCGGCCGACATCGGGATAGGTGGCGAGGTAGTAGGCGGAATCGACCTCCGGCGCGGCGCCCATCCGGCCTTCGAGGAAGCCTGCCTCGACGAAATGGCGGTGCAGGTCGCCGATCTCGCCGCGGTTGTGGGCGGTGGCAATATCGTCGTTGGCAGTTAGATAGAAAGATTCATCGAAGGGCTGGGCCGCGACGATCTGGCGCAGGACATGGACGAGAAAGCGGGGATCCACGGCGACCTTGCTGCGGCCGTCCAGCCTGTCGCGCGAAATGCGCAACGCCTGCATCAGCAGGTCCACATGCGGAAGATAGGTCCCAGGCGTCACATCGGGCTCCGTACGGAAAGGCACGCCTTCCGCCAAGGTGTTGCGCCACATATGCATTGTGGCGTTAGGGCATCATAATTCCCAAACGTTAAAATCCGTTGCTTACAACTGCAAGATACAAATCGTGACGATAACAAACGGCAACGTTAATCTGGCTCGCGGCGGTCAACCCGCGGGGAAGAGGTAGGGGGCCAGGATCGATTTCGCCTCGGCCAATATGCGCTGGCGCAGCGCCGGCTCCGGCTGGGCGAAGGCGTGCGCGATCAGCCGGTCGCCCAGTTCGGCAGCGATACGAAGGCGGAACGGGAAGTCCGCGTCCGGCTCCAGGCCGTAGAGCGTGGCGAGCGACTCGCGCAGCAATTCGGCCAGCGCGCCCTCCCCGGCCTCGCGCTCGAACAGGGCGGGGCTGATGGCGCGGGCGGGCAGGGCGGGGGTGCCATAGGCCAGGGTGCGGAAATCCGGGTGGGCGGCGAGATAGGCAGCGAAGGCGTCGATGACGGCGCCGAGGAAGGCCGCGGGGGTTTCCGGCAGGTCGGCCAGCAGCAGGCCGGCCAGCTCGTCCTGGAAGGCTTCCAGATGGGCCAGCGCGACCGCGTCGATGATCGCCTGCTTGTCGGGGAAGAAGCGATACAGCGCGCCGACGGACAGCGCCGCCTCGGTGGCGATCTGCGCGGTGGTGAGCGCCTGCGCCGCGGTGCCGCCGGCCAGCAGCCGCGCTGCGGCGGCCTGGATGCGGCCGACCGTCTCCTGGCTGCGTTCCTGCACGGGATCGCGCCGCGGGGCGGTGGAGGTCCGGCCAGTGGAGTTCGGGGCGGTGGCGGTCGTTGACAGGCCCATGGCGCGACCCTAAAGGGAAAACGTGAACGCGACGTCGTGTTCGTATTCCTTCTGGCACCGGGACCGGCACCATGGCAATCCCCCTGCACCAGGCGCTTCGCGTGGGCGCCTACGTGGTCAAGCAGCATCTGTTGGGGCGCAAGCGCTACCCGCTGGTGCTGATGCTGGAGCCGCTGTTCCGTTGCAACCTGGCCTGCGCCGGCTGCGGCAAGATCGACTACCCGGCCGAGATCCTGAACCAGCGCCTGTCCGTGGCCGAATGCCTGGAGGCGGTGGATGAGTGCGGCGCCCCGGTGGTGGTGATCGCCGGCGGCGAGCCGCTGCTGCACAAGGAGCTGGACCAGGTGGTGCAGGGCGTGATCGCCCGCAAGAAATACGTGATCGTGTGCACCAACGCGCTGCTGCTCGAAAAGAAGATGGAGCAGTTCAAGCCCGACCCCTACTTCACCTGGTCCGTCCATCTCGATGGCAACCGCGACGACCACGACAAGTCCGTCTGTCAGGAGGGCGTGTACGATCGCTGCGTTTCCGCGATCGCCAAGGCGAAGGCCGCCGGGTTCCGCGTGATCATCAACGCCACACTGTTCAACAATGCCGACCCCGAGCGCATGGCCCGCTTCTTCGACGATGTGACGGAGATGGGGATCGACGGCATCTCGGTCTCGCCCGGCTATGCCTATGAGCGCGCGCCGGACCAGCAGCACTTCCTGAACCGCAAGGCCACCAAGGACCTGTTCCGCGGCATCTTCTCCCGTGCGCTGCCGGGCAAGAAGAAGTGGCAGTTCAACCAGAGCTCCATGTTCCTGGATTTCCTGGCCGGCAACCAGACCTTCCATTGCACGCCCTGGGGCAACCCGACGCGGACCTATTTCGGCTGGCAGCGGCCCTGCTACCTGCTGGGCGAAGGCTACGCCAAGACGTTCAAGGAGCTGATGGAAACCACGGACTGGGACAAGTACGGCACCGGCAACTACGAAAAATGCGCCGACTGCATGGTGCATTCCGGCTACGAGGCCACCGCGGTTGCCCATTCCATCAAGAACCCGCTGAAGGCGGCGATGGTGGAACTGCGCGGCATCCGCACCACCGGCCCGATGGCGCCCGACATCGACCTCTCCCAGCAGCGCCCGGCGGAATTCGTGTTCAGCCGGCACGTGCAGCAGGCGATGGAGAAGCTGAAGCACGAGAAGAAGAAGCCGGAGCCGGTGGAACCGGCGGAGTAATCCGCCGCCCCTACACCATCTGCGACAGGATCAGCAGCATCCCGAGCACCGCGGCGGCCCAGGCGGCAGTGCGGGCCCATGGCACGCCGGCCACATACAGCACGGCATAGGCAACACGGCCCCACAGAAACAGCTGGGCGCCCAGCACCGTCAGGGCGTTGCTGATGCCGGCGGCGTGGGCAGTGAGCACCAGGGCGGCGAACAGCACCAGGCTTTCCAGCATGTTGCGATGGGCCCGGCCCGCGCGGCCGGCCCAGCCCAGGATATCCGGGATGTTCTCCCGATTGCCGGCCAGCACCGGCAGGCCCACCTGAAGCATGGCGCCGACCACGGCAACGACGACCTGGATCATCGCCAGGACCACGGCGCCCACCAGCATGGCGAGTTCGGTTTTCATTGCCGCCTCTTCCGGTTTCCCCGGCGTGGCTGTCGGGGCATTCGGGCGGAACGTTGCGTGAACTGGCTCGATTCGCGCAACAAAACCTTACGTGCAGGCTACATCATGCGGCCGCGCAGCCAGGCGCTGGCGCGCTCCACCACCAGCACCAGGGCGAAGATCGCCAGGATGATGGTGGCGGCCTCGTCGTAGCTGAACAGGTCCATCGCCACCTTCAGCTCGATCCCGATCCCGCCGGCGCCGACCAGGCCAAGCACCACAGAGGAGCGCGTGGCCTTCTCCAGGCTGAACAGGGAGGTGGCGACGAAGGAGGGCATGGCGGCGGGCAGCACGGCGCAGGCCACCAGCGCGCTGCGCCGGGCGCCGATGGCGGCCAGCGCCTCCTGCGGGCCACGATCGGCCTCCTCCATGGCTTCGGCGAAGAAGCGGCCGCAGAAGCCGAGCTTGTCCACGATGATGGCAAGCACGCCGGCGAAAGGGCCAAGGCCGACGGAGACCACGAACAGCAGCGCCCACACCAGGTCGGGCACGGTGCGGAAGAAGGCGATGGTGGTGCGCGCGGCGTGGTACACCACCGGATGCGGCGAGAGATGGCGGGTAGCGAGCACCGCCAGCGGCACGCTGAGCAGCACCCCAAACGCGGTTCCCACGAAGGCCATCTGGAAGGTTTCCAGCAGCGCCCAAGCAACCGGGCCAAGCCGCGCGGTGGAGGGCGGCAGCATCTCGCCCACCAGGCGCACGATCTGCGGCACGCCGGAGACGAGATCGCCGAGCGAGGCGCGGGTGCCGGAGAGCGAGGCAATGAAGAACAGCACGATGGCCAGCCAGATGGCGAAGGCCAGCAGTCCGGGCTGCTCGAAGCGGGGCGGGGCGTGCTTCTGCATCAGTCGTACAGCGCGCGCAGCTGCGCCACGTCCAGCGTGGCGGCGGGGGCATCGAGCACGATCCGCCCCGCCCGCAGCGCAATGACGCGGTCGGCGAAGGCGATGGCGTGGGCCAGGTCGTGGGAGGTGAACAGCAAGGTGAGGCCCTGGCGCCGGATGAGATCGAGGAACAGCGCCATCACCTCCTCCCCCGCGGCGGGATCGAGGCTGGCCACCGGCTCGTCGGCGAACATCAGGCGCGGGCGCTGCATCAACGCGCGGGCAATGGCCACGCGTTGGGACTGGCCGCCGGAGAGCCTGTCCGCCCGGCGCGTGGCGATGTCGGCGAGGCCGACCCGCTCCAGGCAGTGCATCGCCTCCGCGCGCAGATCCTGCGGGGCGAGGGACTGGAACCAGGCGCGGCCAAACGCGGCGCGGCCGAGGGCCCCGTGCAGCACATTGCTCAACGCCGAGAGGCGGCCAACCAGGTTGTGCTTCTGGAACACGAAGCCGATCTCGGTGCGCAACGCGCGCAGGCCGCCCGCATCCAGCGTGCGCACGTCGCGGCCCAGCAGCCGTATCGTGCCGGCATCGGGCTCGATCAGCCGCAGGCAGCAGCGCAGCAGCGTGGACTTGCCCGCGCCGTTGGCGCCGATCAGCGCCACCGCCTGCCCCGACGGGACGGTGAACGCGACCCCTTCGAGCACCTGCGCCGCGCCGAAGCGCTTTGCCACGCCGTGCACGGCAAGGTCGATGCCCGCCGTGGCGGCAGGCAGCGAGTCCATGGCCTAGTTGCCGACGAAGTCGGCGAACTGCGGCTGCCCGATGGTGCTGTACATCCGGCGGACATAGTTGTAGTCGCGGTCGCTGATCGCCGGCAGGAACTGCATGCCCTGGAACTTCTGGTTCTCGTCCGGGCCGAGCAGGATCGCCCCGATCAGGGCGTCGGAATGCTCGGTGAAGACCTTCTTGAGCCGGGCCACCGTCTCGTCAGGCACATGCTGGCCGGCGAGGATCATGTCGTTGGGCAGGTCGCGGCCGCGGGCGATGGTCTTGAAGACGAGATCGGGGAACTTCTTGCGCAGGCCGGCCATGTCGGACCGGTTCACGCCGATGGCGGCGACATCGCCGCGCTTCATCGCCTCCACGCCGACATTGCGGTTGATGTGGACGACCTGGAGGTCCTTGCCGGGGTCGATGCCGAGATCGGCCAGCACCTGGATGGGCGCGAGATGGCGCGAGGTGGAGCCGACATCGCCAAGTGCCACCTTCTTGCCCTTGAGGTCTGCCACCGAGTCGATGCCGGTGGGGGCCAAGGTGACGATGGTGCCGAAATACTCAGGGCGGGTGAGGCCCACCACCAGCTTGGCGTCGGTGCGCTTCTTGAACACCACGTATTCGGCCGGCCCGGTCAGCACCAGATCCACCTTCTTCGCATTCAGCGCCTCCACGGCGGCGGTGCGGCTGGGCACCGGGAACAGCATCACGTTCACCCCGGCCTTCTCGGAGAGCAGCTTCTGGAACGGCGCATATTCGCGCTGCAGGTTCTCGAGCCCGACCACGTCGGTGACGGCGAGCTTGAGGTCCTGGGCCTGGGCATGTGCAGCCAGGGGCAGCGCCATGGCGGCAGCGGCGGCGAGGAGCGAGCGGCGGGGCAGGCGCATGGGATCCCTCCTGGAGAGCGTCGGAGTGGAGGCCTAGCCCGGCATACGTGACAGATCGTCGAACGAAACGGCGACAGATTTGTGAAACAGGTGTGTCAGCCGATCCGCGCCAGGCTCTCGTACACCAGCACCTCCTCGCCATCGCGCTGGTAGCTTTCGCACAACGTCATGCCGATGGCGCCCAGCACCTGGCGGGAGCCGATGTTGCTGGCCCGCGCCACCGCGATCACCCGCGCCAGCCCCGCCCGCTCATGCGCAAACCGCAGCCCCGCCCCGGCCGCCTCGCTGGCATAGCCGCGGCCCTGGGCGGCGGCATGCAAGGCAAAGCGCAGGGCCACGCCGCGGCCATCCGGGCGGCCATGCATGCCAACCAAGCCCAGGAACCGCTCCCCTTCGGCCTCCCGCACCGCCCACATGCCCACGCCATGCTGGCCCCAGAAGGAAATCTCCTCGGCCAACTCGCGCGCCGTCTGCTCCGGCGTGCGAACGCCGCCGAGCATGATGGCAAACACGCGCGGATCGCCCTTGAGCCGAACCAGCTCTGGCAGATCACCATACCCGACCGGCCGCATCCAAAGCCGCCCGGTGCGCAGGGCGCGGATGTCGATCATGGCGCGGGGAGGAAGGGAAGGAAGGCCAGGGGCATTCGCCCCCGGGCCCCCAAGCAGGGGCTTTGCCCCTGCACCCCACTGGGGCCGGCGGCCCCAGACCCCGGGACCTTTTCCGCCTTCGGCGGGGAGGGGCCATCGAGGCGCTGCGAACCGCCCGGACGGCCCCTCCCCGCCGAAGGCGGAAAGAAAACGCCGGGTCCAGGGACCGCTGGTCCCTGGCGGGTCCAGGGCAGAGCCCTGGTCGGGGGTCCAGGGGGCAAAGCCCCTTGGCCTTCCCCTCCGTCCCCCCGTGCCACGTTCGGTATCCTAGCGTTGCAGCGGGCGGTATTTGATGCGGTGGGGCTCGGTGGCATCGGCGCCGAGGCGGCGTCGCTTGTCGGCTTCGTAGTCCTGGAAGTTGCCTTCGAACCATTCCACGTGGCTGTCGCCTTCGAAGGCGAGGATGTGCGTGGCAAGGCGATCGAGGAACCAGCGGTCATGGCTGATCACCACCACGCAGCCGGCGAATTCCGTCAGCGCTTCTTCCAGCGCGCGCAGCGTATCCACGTCCAGGTCGTTGGTGGGCTCATCGAGCAGGATCACGTTGCTTTCCTGCTTCAGCATCTTGGCCAGGTGCACGCGGTTGCGCTCACCGCCGGAGAGGATGCCGACCTTCTTCTGCTGGTCGCTGCCCTTGAAGTTGAAGGCGCCCACGTAAGCACGTGAGGGCACGGCGCGCTTGCCGATATACAGCACGTCGGTGCCGCCGCTGATTTCTTCCCACACGGATTTGGAGGCATCCAGGCTGTCGCGGCTCTGGTCCACGTAGCCCAGCTTCACCGTCTCGCCCACGCGCAGCGAGCCGCTGTCGGGGATTTCCTGGCCGGTGATCATGCGGAACAGCGTGGTCTTGCCGGCGCCGTTCGGCCCGATCACGCCGACGATCCCGCCCGGCGGCAGCTTGAAGTTCAGGTCGTCGATCAGCAGCCGGTTGCCATAGGCCTTGCGCAGGTCTTCCGCCTCGATCACCACGCCGCCCAGGCGCGGGCCGGGCGGAATGACGATTTCCGCCACGCCGGAGACCATCTCCTGGCTCTTCTGCAGCATCTCCTCGTATTTCTGGATGCGCGCCTTGCTCTTGGTCTGGCGGGCACGCGCCGAGGAGCCGATCCATTCCTGCTCGGCGGCCAGCGCCCGCTGGCGGGAGCTTTCCTCCTTTTCCTCCTGCTGCAGGCGCTTGCGCTTCTGGTCCAGCCAGGAGGAGTAGTTGCCCTCGAACGGGTAGCCGCGGCCGCGCTCGATCTCCAGGATCCAGTTCGTCACGTTCTCCAGGAAGTAGCGATCGTGGGTGATCACCAGTACGGTGCCGGCGAAGTCGCGCAGGGTCTTTTCCAGCCAGGCGACGCTTTCGGCGTCCAGGTGGTTGGTGGGCTCATCGAGCAGCAGCAGGTCGGGCTTTTCCAGCAGCAGGCGGCACAGCGCCACGCGCCGGCGCTCGCCGCCCGAGAGGTTGACCACGGGGCTGTCGGGCGGCGGGCAGCGCAGCGCGTCGAGCGCGATCTCGATGCGGCGCTCCAGCTCCCAGCCATCCTCGGCGTCGATCTTTTCCTGCAGGTCGCCCTGTTCGGCGAGCAGTTCGTTCATCTTGTCGTCGTCCATCGGCTCGGCGAACAGGTTCGAGATCTCGTTGAACCGGTCGATGGCGGCGCGCAGCGGGCCGAAGGCCATCTGCACGTTTTCGGTGACGGTCTTGGTGTCGTCCAGCTTCGGCTCCTGCTCCAGGTAGCCGATGCGCACGCCCTCCGCGGCCCAGGCCTCACCGCCGTAATCGGTCTCGATCCCGGCCATGATCTTGAGCAGGGTGGACTTGCCGGCGCCGTTCACGCCCAGCACGCCGATCTTCACGCCCGGCAGGAACGAGAGCGTGATGCCCTTGAACACCTCGCGCCCGCCCGGGAAGGCCTTGGTGAGGTCTTTCATCACATAGACGTACTGGTAGGCGGCCATCTTCGGCTCCTTGCGCGGCAGGGAGAGGCGGGGGTGGTGTTCTAGGGGCGCGGCGGCGGCGGCGCAATCGCGCGGACAGGATATGGTGCGCCCGGCAGGACTTGAACCCGCGACCAAGCCGTTATGAGCGGCCCGCTCTAACCAACTGAGCTACAGGCGCCCCACGGGGCAGGATTCCGCATGCGGCGGGGCTTGGCAACCGTCTCCTTGCGTGGCGTCAGGTTGCCTGCCTCTGTCTTCTCTGTCATATGCCGCGGCCGTATTGCCGAACAGCTCCGACTTGTCCGGGGGCCGGCCGGGCGTGTCCAGACGCCCGTTGAACGCAAGGGGGATTCACCGACATGGCCTTGGCCACAATCATCGTCATCGCCTGCGGGGTGCTTGCCC
>CAMDAM010000043.1 GCA_945888575.1 Asaia bogorensis
CCTTTGGCTGGCTGATCAAGAACCGACGCCTCGTCCGCGACTTCGAGCAGCGGACCGACGTCGCCGAGACCCTCATCCGCATCGCCGCAACCGCGACCATGATCAGGCGCATCACGTAGTAATATAGCGCTTCTCAAACACGCTCTTAATTATACATATCCGCATATGATGATGGAAATGGGGCAGATAATAGTTTTGATGTAAATGAAGTCATAAGTTCGTACCCAGAAACATTTATTGGGTACACCGGCGATGGAGACATAATCACCAAAGGCGCATTGAATAATTATTACTTGGCGGTGCCGACCGGTGGAAACACCACCCGGTCCGTGAGCGACCAGGTCTCCTATACTGCTGGCACCTTCACCACCTGCTTCCTGCGCGGCACCCTCATCCTCACGGCACGCGGCGAAGTGCCGGTGGAGAAGCTCCGCGCCGGAGACCTTGTCGTCACCAAATTCGGCGGCCTGCGCCCCATCCGCTGGATCGGCACCCAGCGCTTCCACCCCCGCTTCGCCGGCCCAACGAACACCCCGATCCGCTTTGCCCCCGGCAGCCTCGGCCAGGGCATCCCCAGCACCACGCTCTTCGTCTCCCCCGGCCACGCCATGCTCGTCGGCGAAGTCCTCGCCCATGCCGGCGCGCTGGTGAACGGCACCACCATCACCCAGCCCGCCTTCCAGGGCGACAGCATCGACTACTTCCACCTCGATCTCGGCCCGCATGATTGCGTCCTGGCCAACGGCGCCTGGGCCGAGAGCTATTTCGAGGACCAGAACCGCAACTGCTTCCACAACGCGGCCGACTTCCACGCCCGCTTCCCCGGCCACGAACCGGTGCGCCAGGCAACCTGCCTGCCCATCGTCACTGCCGCGCACCCGTGGATCGAAGGGCTGCGCAGAATGCTGACCCCGCCGGCCGCACGCCTAGCCGCCTGAGCCGCAACCCCCGAACGCCCTTTCCTCCGCCTGCCAGCAGAAACGCGCCGGAGGCAGGGCGGCTCGCCCCGGCTTGCCGTCCTGCTGGCGCGTGCCGGTCACCTCGATGCGCGCGCCATCCGGTGCGAACCGCCAGATGAACCGCTCCTCATGGCCATAGCCACGCTGCGCGCTGTCCTTCTTCAAGGACACCTGCTCCCACAGCACCTTCGCCGTGCCATCCACCAGCGCCACCAGCCGCACCATGTCCTCGCGATACCCGGTGCCCGTGCCCGTCGTCGCCTCCACCAGCACGGTCGCCCCTACCCCGGGCACCGCCGGCCCCGGCTTCATCGACCGCAGATAGCCGGATTCCACCGAGCCCAGCGCGGCACCCTTGCAGTCCAGCGCCGTCAGCCGCCGGTTCATCGGCCCGAACCAGCTCGCCGCCACCCACTGCACCCGCGCCGCCCCCTGGCCCTGCACCAACGTTTTCGCCTTCAGCTCCGGATAGACATAGCCCGGCCCGCCCGGCAGCAGGCTGCGCACCGGCGGCGCGGGGCAGGGCTTCTCCTGCGCCAGCGCGGGGGAGGTAGCGGCCAGCAGGCCGAGGAGAGCAACGACGGTCTTCACGAGCAGCAACAGCTCCCGGCCTGCGGTTCCGCATAGCGGTCATGGTGCCGCACCCAGGCCATCGGTTGCGGCCCGCTTTCGTTGCGCCCCAGCGGCGCGATGTCCAGCAACATGTAGGTGGAGGCGATCTCCTCCGCTCCGCGCGCATAGGCGGAATAGGTGTGGAACACCGCGCCCGATGCATCGCGGTAGAAGCTGCTGTTCCCCGGCAACTCGCCGGCCGACTGCACCGGCCGCCAGTTGTATTCCGCCCCAGCCGCCACCTCCTCCGCCGTGAAGGTCACGCCGAAATCGTGGTTGAAATCGCTGCCCAGGGAAGACACCCAGTCGAACGCCCAGCCCATCCGCGCCCGGAACGCCAGCAGCGTCTCCAGCGGCGCGCGCGACACCGCAACGAACGTCACATCCTTCGCCGCCAGATGCGGCAGCGCGGCGCTCACATGATCGGCCCACAGCGAGCAGCCCACGCAGCCCTCGGTCCAGTCCGGCCCGAACATGAAATGCTGCACCAGCAGCTGGCTGCGCCCCTGGAAGAGCTGGCCCAGCCTCTCCGCCCCGCGCTCGGTGGCGAAACTGTAGTCCTTCTCCACCTTCACCCACGGCAGCGCCACCCGCGCCGCATTCACCGCATCGCGCGCCCGCGTCAGCGCCTTCTCCTGCTCCAGCAGCGCCAGCCGCGCCGCCCGCCATGCCTCGCGGCCGACCACCTCGTTCATCACAGGCGCCTCGCCAGTTCCGTGAGCTGATCGGTCGCGATCCCCCAGCCCTGGTGGAACCCCATCGCATCATGCTGCGCCCGGTCCGCCTCGCTCCAATGCCCCACCACCGCGTCGTACTGCGTGCCCCCCGGCGCATCGGCCAGCAGGATGGTGCCAACCATGAACGGCTTGCCGGAAGGCACCCAGGCCGAGGTGAAGGCATCCGTGAACACCAGCCGCTCCCCCGGCACCACCTCCAGGTAGAGGCCGCGATTCGGCATCTCCTGCCCCTCCGGCCCGCGCATCACGATCAGGCTGCTGCCGCCCGGCCGCACATCCATCTCGGCGTGGGAAACACACCACGGCTTCGGGCAGAACCATTGCTTGAGCAATTCGGGCTCCGTCCAGCACCGCCAGATCGCCGCGCGTGGGGCGGGGATCAGGCGTGAGAGAGTCAGCGCATGCGCGCCGCCGATCGGATCGGTCATGGCGTCGGCTCCTTCAAGATGCAGCCCTTGGCGGGCCGCGGGGCTCAGGCGGTTCGCAGCACCGGGGCCGTCGGGGCACGGAAGGTGGTGGCGATCAGCAGCGCCCCCAGCCCGATCGCGGCCGAGGCGGCATACATCCACAGATAGTCGCCGCCGATGCCGCGCAGCCAGCCGCCGATCACCGGCCCGGTGGCCATGCCGAAAGTCGCCGCCATGCTCACCGCGCCGAAGGCCGTGCCCATCACCGCCGGGCCGAACCAGTTGCGCACCAGCACGGCATAGAGCGGCATCACCGCGCCATAGGACAGGCCGAACACCATGCCGAGCACCAGGAACTGCGTCGGCGCGCTGATGGTCACATAGGCGGCGATCGCGCTGGCCTGCAGCAGCAGCGCCATCAGGATGGTCGGCTTCTCGCCCAGCCGGTCCGCCACCATGCCGCCGCCGATCCGCCCGGCCACGCCCGCCAGCCCCTGCGCGCCCAGCAGCGTGGCCGCCGTCATCGGCGCGATGCCGCAATCCACGGCGTAGCTCACCATGTGGAAGATCGGCCCGGAATGCGCGGCACAGCAGCAGAAATAGGTGAAGGCCACGGCCAGCAACGCCGGCGAGCGCAGCGCTTCACCCGCCGTCATCCCACCCCCGGCCTGCCCTGAAGCGGCCACCACCGGCGGTGCCCGCAACAGCAGCGCCATCGGCAACACCACCGCCCACACCATCAGCCCCAGCACGGTGAAGGCCATGCGCCAGCCATAGGCCGCGATCAGCCAGGTCGCCAGCGGCGCCGTCACCAGCGTGCCCATGCCCATCCCCGCCGTCACCAGCGCCACGGCCAGCCCGCGGTTGCGCTCGAACCAGCGCGAGGCAGAGGCGGTCAGCGGCGCCATGTAGGCCCCCGCCCCGATCCCGCCCAGCACGCCAAAGGCCAGTTGCAGTTCCAGCACCGACCCGGCCTTCCCGGCCAGCACCAGGCCCAGCCCCTGGATCGCGCCACCGGCCAGCACCACCCTGCGCGTGCCCCAACGGTCAGACAGCGCGCCCCAGCCGAACCCGGCCACCCCCATCGCCAGGAAGGCGAACATCGACGCGGTCGCCACCTGCGTACGCGTCCAGCCCTCGGCCGCCTCCAGCGGTGGCAGGAACACCCCCAGCGCCAGCACGCCGCCCATCCCCAGGCAGGTGATGGCGATCCCCGCGGCCACCACGACCCAGCCGTACGACCTGTCCATCACCGTTCCCCCTGCAGGAGCATGCCGACATACCGCCGCAGATGCGCCACCTGGCCCCGCGCCGTCTCGATCGTTCCGGTCGCCTTGGCGAGCACGAAGGCCCCCTGCAGCACCGTCTGTGTGAACAGCGCCAGGCTCGCCGCATCCCAGTCCGCGCCGGGCGGCCGGGCCGCCTCGATATCGGCTTCCAGCGTGGCGGCATGGTCGGTGATCGCCGCACCGCACGCCTCGCGCATCGCCGGGCTGCTGGCCCAGGTCTCCTGCACCAGCGTGCCGGCGAAGCAGGTGCAGGCCGCGATGTCCTCGCCCAGCAGGGCTTCGCGGAAAGCGATATAGGCCAGCACCCGATCCGCCGGGTTGGCCGGCGCATGGTAGGGCGCTGCGGCAAACATCGCAGCGGTGGAGTTGCCCCAGTACGTGGCCGCGGCCACGCCCAGGGCCTCCTTGGTTTTGAAGTGGTGGAAAAAGCTGCCCTTGGTCACGCCGGCTGCGGCGCACAGCTCGTCCACCGAAGCCGACGCCCACCCCTTCTCCCGCACCAGCCGCAAGGCGGCCTGCAGAAGGCGGGTGCGGGCATCAGGGAGCGTCGTACCATCCATGCCAAGTTCCATACCAACCAGTTGGTATGGAGTCCAGCGTGGTCCCCTATTGGAAGGTCGATTCCGTCGCCGCGTCGATCAGCAGCGGCCCATCGCCGGTCAGGCCTTTCTTCAGCGCGGCAATGAACGCCGGGATCGTCTCCACCCGCTCCGCCGCCACACCGAGGGACCGGGCAAGCCCGGCGAAGTCGATGGCGGGTTCCGACAGCTCCATGCCCACATAGCGCCCACGCTGCGCGGCGGTGCCCTGGGTGGCCGAGAGGCGCTGCTTGAGGATGCGATAGGAGCGGTTGTTGAGGATCACGAAGACCATCGGCAGCTTCTCATGCGCCGCCGTCCATAGCGCCTGAATGGAATACATCGCACTGCCGTCGCCGATCACCGCCACCACGCGCCGCTCCGGCAGCGCAAGCTGCACGCCCACCGCGCCCGGCAACCCCCAGCCGATGCCGCCACCGCGATTGCCATACAGGCCGCCCGGCTGGGCGTTGCGCAGGAACTGGAACATCCCGGCGCCGGAGGAGATGCTCTCATCCACCAGCACCGCCTCGGCCGGCAACGTGTCTCCCAGCGCCTTCATCAGCGCCAGCGGCGCGATCGGCGAGCGATCCATCAGCGCCTCCGCCTGCGCCGTCAGCTTGGCCAGGTCCGCGGCCACCGCGGCGGCCACCTCAGTGCGGCGCGATTGGGCACGGGCGATGCCGTCCGCCCCCAGGGCATCGTTCATCGCGGCGGTGAGCGCCGGCAGGGTGGGCAGCGGGTCGCCGAACAGCGCGGCATCGGTGGCGAAGTTCTTGGCCAGTTCCCACGGGTTGGTGTCCATATGGATCACCTTGATCCCCTCCGGTAGCGGCTCGATCTCCGGCGGCAGCGAGAGGGTGAACATGTCCGCCCCCACCGACAGCAGCAGGTCGTGCGGGCTGAGCATATTGTTGATCCACCGCCCCAGCCGCGTGATCGGGCCCCGGAACAGCGGATGGGCGGGCGGGAAGGGCAGGGTGGTGGGCTCGCCTTCCAGCCACACCGGCGCGCCGAGCGCTTCGGCCAGCGCCACCAGCTCGGCCGCCGCCCCCGACTGCGCCACGCAGTCGCCGGCGATGATCACCGGGCTCTTCGCTGCCGCCAGGAGCTTGGCGGCCTTGGCGATCTCCGCCGCATCGGCGGCGATGCGGGGGGCGACGCGGCTGGGGGTGCCGAGGCCGATCGTGGCCTCCGCGTTCATCACGTCCACCGGCAGGGAGACGAACACCGGCCCGGTCGGCGGGGCGAGGGCGGTCTTGGCGGCGCGGTGGATCAGGCGTGGCAGGTCCTGGGCGCGGCGGGCCTCCACCGCGTATTTCACGAAGGGCTGCGCCATCGGCGGCAGTTCGGCATAGAGGTTCGGCTCCGTGATGCCGAAGCCCTGCGCCTGCTGGCCGGCCGTGAGCAGCACCGGCGAGCCGGCCTTGTGGGCATCGAACAGCAGGCCGAGCGCGTTGCCGAGGCCTGGCGCCACATGCACGTTCGCCACGCCCAGCGTGCCGGAGGCGCGGGCGTAGCCATCGGCCATCGCCATCACCAGCGATTCCTGCAGCGCCAGCACGTAGCGGATCTCATCCTCGCCCGCGAGCGCATCCATCAGCGGCAGCTCGGTGGTGCCGGGGTTGCCGAACATCACGCGCACCCCCTCCTGCTTCAGCAATTCCAGGAACAGGCGGCGGCCGGCGGTGGGGGCAGTCATGGGCGGCTCCAGAGCGTTTTCCGGGCAGCCTAGGCGGGGGAATTGAAAAGCCCAAGGGGCAGGAAGGCTCTTCTTTTTCTGAAGAAAAAGAAGCAAAAAGACTTCATTCGTTCGCTTGCGCCACCGCCCGTTCCTCTTTGTCGGGAGGCGCGAGCCGTCAAGAGCGCAAAGTCATAAAGTTTTTTTGCTTCTTTTTGTTCACAAAAAGAAGATTCTTACTTCGTCTTCAAAGACCCCACGAATTCTTTCGCCAACCGGATCGTCTCCGGCAGTTCGGACCAGAAGCGCTGCTGCAGTTCGATATCGCCCACCACGCCCTGCGGGAAGGTGCAGGTTTCGGCGATCTGCTTCCACGGAATGTCCCCCCAGCCGAACGGCAGGTGCAGGTCGCCGGCGCCGAAGGCGAGGTCTTCGGTTTGGGTATAGGTCCAGAAATCCTTTGGCCGGCCGAAGCTGTCGTGCAGGTGCAGATGCTTGGAAAACGGCGCCAGGGCCTGGGCCTCGGCCACGAAGTCGGCGCCGTTCAGGGTGGAATGGATGTACCCATGACTGAAATCGAAGGTGGCCCGGATGAAGGGGTGGTCGATCAATGCGAGTTCGGCCGCGAGGCGCGAGGGCAGCGGGTGGTGGCGTTCGCGGTCGTAGGTGAAGATGCATTCCACGCACACCACCACGCCGGCCGCCTCGGCCATCGGGGCGATCGCGGCGAGCGCCTCGCGCTGGCGGTCATAGGCGCGCTCGATGGCGATCTGCTGTGCTTGGCGGGCGAAGCCGGCATGGATCACCAGGTGCATGGCGCCCACCGCCTGGGCCACCTCGATATTGGCCTTCAGCACATCGGTGTGCAGGGCCAGCAAATGCGGCTCTTCCATCAGGTTGATGCCGAGATGGCCATGCAGCGTGGTGCGCACCGGCCGGTCGGCGACGATCTTGGCCACCTCCGCCACGCGCGGCTTCAGCACATGGGCGCCGACGATCACATCGAGCCAGTGCAGCGGCAGCTCCACGATGCCCACGCCGGCGGCGAGCGCGTTGTCGATGCTGGCGCCGAGATCGGCGTATTTCGGGTGGGTGACGGGGATGGAAAGGCCAACCCCCAGGTTGCCGTTGCTCATGGGGATGGACCTCAGGCGGTTGCGAAGGAGAGGTTGCCCGGGCCGAAATCCATGAACTCGGCCGGGTAGGGCTGCCAGGCGATCGATTTCTTCTTGCCGTAGAGCATCACCAGGTCATGCAGCACGGTGCCTGGCGGATCGGCGGTTTCGTAGACGTCCTGCATGCGGGCGAAGGCGGCGCGGCGCTCGGCGATATCGAGGTTGGTTTCCAGGATCTCGCAGTCGGCGTTGAAGGCGGCGTTGGTCCATTCCTTGTAGCTGCCCTGCACCGGCCCGCGCGGGCCATACAGGCGCGAGAGCGCGCCGGCGGGGTCCTGGAACAGCACGGAGTTGGACCAGTCGCGGATGCCGCGGCCTTCGGGGGCGAAGATCTGGGTCCAGTTCTCCTTCACCTCCAGCTGCACGTTCAGGCCGACGGCCTTCCACATCTCCTGCAGCACCTGCGCGGTGGGCAGCTGCAGCGTGTAGTAGCCGGGGTGGGTGCGGTAGGGGATCGGCTCCCCTTTGTAGCCGGCTTCGCGCAGCAGGCGGCGGGCCAGCTCGGGGTCGTAGGCGGAGCCGATGCGGGCGGGGTCGTGCAGCGGGCCGAAGGCGGGGTGCTGGTAGGCGGCAGTGGGGCGGGTGGCGCCGTGGTAGAGGGCGTCGGTGATGGCCTTGCGGTCGATCGACACGGCCAGGGCGCGGCGGATGCGGGCGTCGGCGAGGATCGGGTTGGTCTTGTCGAACACCAGCACGCGGAAGTTCAGGATCGGCCCGCCGATGGCCTCGCGGCCGGGCATGGCGTTCACCTGGCCCATCTGGTCCATCGGCAGTTCGGTGATCAGGTCCACCTCGCCGGTGGCCAGGGCGGCCACGCGGGCGCCGGTTTCGGGCATCACGCGGAAGGCGATCTCGCGCGCCGGCGGGCGGCCGCCGTGATAGGCGTCGTGCGATTCGATCACGCAGCGCACGTCGATGCGCAGTTCCTTGGCCTTGTAGGGGCCGGTGCCGACCGGGGCGCGTTCCCAGGCTTCGAAGCTCGGGGCGGCGAGGTAGGCCTGCTTGCTGATGATCTGCCCGCCCCAGCCGGCCAGGCGCTGTTCCAGCAGCGGGTCGGTGGTGCGGGTGGCGATGCGCACGGTGCGGGCATCGACGGCTTCCGCATGGGCGATGGTGCCGACGAAGATGCGGCCGATCGGCCCGCCGGGGGCCTTCTCGCCGGTGAAGCGTTCCGGGCCGAAGGAGAAGGCGACGTCTTCGGCGGTGAGCAGGCCGCCATCGTGGAAGCGGACGCCTTCCTTCAGGGTGAATTCCACCATGGTGGGCGACAGGCGGCGGTAGGACTGGGCGAGGCGCGGCTTGAGCTTCAGGCCGTCCTTGTAGTCGACCGCCAGCAGGCCCTCGAACATGTTGTAGCCGATGCGCCAGGAGACGTTGGAGAACTCGCGCATCGGCTCCAGGCTGCGCAGGGAGGATTGCACGCCGATGGTGAGGGTGGGGCGGGAGTCTGCCCCTTGGGCGCGGCTGGCGAGTGCGGTGGCCAGCACCGGGGCTGCGGCGATGGTGCCCCAGGCGGCGCGCAGCGCGGTGCGGCGGGAGATGCCGGTCATCGCGAATTCTCCTTCAACGGCCCGATGCGGGCGGGGCCTGTCTAGCGGCGCTGTGTTGCAGCTGAACCGCAGCACGGTGACATCGCGATGAATCCCGCCCTATGGTCGCAGTGGGAAACGACCAGCGGGACCACGCCATGAACCTGAATATCTCCGCCCCCGGCAGCGATGCCTTCGACATGACCGGGACGGACGAGTTCCGCAGCCTGCTGACATCAGCGGGTGATCTGGGGATCGAGCATGATCCCAGCGTGCCTTATGCCTCGCGGAACATCGTGCTGCGCGGGCATCGCTTCCACTACCTGGAATGGGGCCGGGCCGGCGCGCCGACGGTGGTGCTGCTGCATGGCGGGCACCAGCAGGCGCATTCCTGGGACCTGGTGAGCCTGTACCTGGCAAAGAACTACCGCGTGCTGGCGCTGGACCAGCGCGGGCATGGCGACAGCGAGTGGGCGCGGGACGTGGACTATTCCGGCGGGGCGATGGCGCAGGATGCGGCGGCGTTCCTGGCGGCGGTCGGCGGTGGCTCCCCGATTGTGGTGGGGCATTCGATGGGCGGGCGCAACGGGATGCTGCTGGCGCGCGACCATGCCGGGTGCATGGCGGCGCTGTGCATCGTGGATATCGGGCCGGAGATCTCGGATGCCGGGCGGGCGCAGATCGCGGGGTTCGTGGCGGCCAACAACGAGTTCGACAATCTGGAGCACTTCATCGAGAACGTGCGGAAATACGATCCGTACCGGCCGCGCGAGCACATCGAACGCACGGTGAAGTACAACATGTTCGAGCGGGTGGACGGCAAGTACATCAGCAAGTGCGACGCCACCCCGCGACGGCTGGGGCTGCGGCCAGGCCAGAAGCCCGGGGACAGCGTGACGCTGGAGGATTGCGGCAGGTTCGATCTGCCGGTGCTGGTGGTGCGCGGCGAGACGAGCAACATCCTGGCCCCCGATGCGGCGGAGCGGCTGCGGGATGCGTTGCCGAAGGGCGAGCTGGTGACGGTGGAGAAGGCGGGGCACGGAGTGCCTTCGCAGAACACCAAGGGGTTCCTGGCGGCGCTGGTGCCGTGGCTGGGGCGCGTGGCGGGATAGTCCAGCAAGGAAACCGCCAAGGCGCGAAGGGCGCCAAGGAGACGCCAAGAAGGGCTTGGCGCTATCTTGGCGTTCTTGGCGCCTTGGCGGTTTCTTCCCTTTTCTTCAGACCCACCCCTTCTCGACCTTGTGGACGATGACGGCGGGCGGGGCGTCCTCGCCGAGGTCGCAGATGATGTAGGTGGGGCCGCGGCCGACCTTGTCTGTGGGGGAGCCGGCGAAGGCGGCGAGGGTGCGGTCTTCGCCGATTTCCATGGCGGCGTGGTGGTGGCCGAGGGCGATGTAGTCGCAGGGGCTGGCGTCGATCTCGCGGGCGTGGATGGGCGAGGAGCGGTCGGTGTCGCCGCCGTGCGGGACGAAGAGGCCGTGGCCCATGGCGATGTACCAGCGGATGCCGGCAGGGCGTGGGGGCAGGCCGCCCAGGGGGGCGTAGAGGCGGTTGTGCTCCACCATGCCGCGGCCCCAGCAGGCGAGGTCGAGCTTCGGGACGGTCACGGTTTCGCCTTCGTGGGCCAGGATGCACTGGACGTTGGGCAGGCTGTTGAAATCGTAGCGGTGGTAGATGGAGCCGGTTTCCAGGCAATCGTGGTTGCCGGGGATCATCAGCACCGGGATGGGAATGGCGGCGAGCGTGGCCATGGCCCATTCGATGGTGGCAGGGGTGGCGCGGTTGCTGTCGAACAGGTCGCCGGCCAGGAGAAACAGTTGCGGGTCGTGGGCGAGCATCGCCTCGATCGCGTTGGCGAAGGCTTGGCGGTGGAATTCGCTGCCCTCGGCGCCCAGGGCCTGGCCGTAGCCGCTGGCGTCCAGATGGATGTCGGCGCAATGGGCGATGCGCAGGCGGTCGGTCATGCGGCGGCAGGCTCCGGGTGGGCGGATGTTCGTATGGGAAGTGCGGGTGGGGGGCAAGCCGGGGGCGGTTTGGTATAATTACGATTACGGAACAAATAGGGCGTGCGGATGCGCGGGCCAGGGGAGGCCCGAACGGCGCATGGGGTGGGGTGGTTGCGATGGACGCAGGACCTGGAGGGTTGGCGGGGCGCGCGAGGGCGCCGGGCGGAATGCGGGCAGGTGAACGGTTTGAGGACGCAGTACGGGTGTGGGGATGCCAGGGGCCGCGATGCGGGCCCGGCGGGTGCGGGTGGCGCGGCTTTGGGGGCGGGTGGCCTGGCGGCCGGCTTCCCACGCGGCGGCCAGAATGGTCAGGCAGCCCAGCACGGCGCCGATCCAGGCCAGAATCAGGGCGTGCGCCACCTCCCCGCGCCATGCGCGAGCTTGGGCCATCGAGCCCATCGCGGCAGCCATGCCGGCGAAGTGCTGGGCCAGGGAAGGGGGTGCCTGGGTCATGAAGGTGAATATAATTCACCAACGTTAGCGATGCAAGGGGTGTGGGAGAATTTTCTTTGGGGGTCGCGAAGGGAAGGAAGGCCTTCTTTTTCTGAAGAAAAAGAAGCAAAAAGACTTTATTCGTTCGCGCTGCAACGCGCCCGGTCCTCCATGAGGAAGACCGGGCGCCTCAGCCGCAAATAAATAAAAGTTTTTTGGTTCTTTTTTTCAAAAAAGAACCGCTTGCTTAGTGTCCGATGTAATCCGTCCGCCCACCATCGGCCGTAAGCACTTGCGCCGTGACAAAGCTGGCATCTGGCGAGGCGAGGAACGCCACGGCGGCGGCGATTTCGTCGGGTTCGCCGACGCGGCCGAGGATGGTGATTTTGCTGAAGGCGGCGGTGGTTTCGGCCCATTCCTCCGCGCTGCGCTTGCCTTGCGTCATGTCGGAGCGGGTGAGGCCGGGGGCGACGGCGTTCACGGTGATGCCGTGCTGGCCCAGCTCGTAGGCGAAGCGGCGGGTGAGGAGGTTCACTTCGGCCTTGGTGGAGGCATAGAAGTGGTTGCCGACGAAGCCGGTGTTGCCGAAGGAGGCGACCGAGGAGATGTTGACGATGCGGCCGTAGCGGCGGGCCTTCATGCCGGCCATGACGGCGCGCACGCCGTGGATGACGCCATCCACGTTGACGGCGCGCAGGCGGGCGAAGCCTTCGGGCTCCCAGCTTTCCAGCGTGGCGGGCCAGCCGATGCCGGCGTTGTTGACCAGGATGGTGACCGGGCCGAGCTCGGCTTCCGTGCGGGCGACCATGGCCTGCACGGCGGCCTGGTCGGCCACGTCGGCGCCGACGGTGATGGCGCGGGCGCCGGCCGCTTTTACCTCGGCGGCGAGTTCCTCGGCGGCGTCGGGCCGGGTGGTGTAGTTGATGGCCACGGCGCAACCCGCGGCGGCGAGGCGGCGGACGGTGGCGCGGCCGATGCCGCGAGCGCCGCCGGTGACGAGAGCGACCTGATTCTGCCAGCTTGCGGCCATGCCATGTTCCTCCTGGATTTCGATCCAGTGTCGGGCGTGGCGGGCGCGGCGGCAATCCCTGGTGGATGGATGCGGGGTGCGGTTACTCTTGCAAAATGCGACGCAAATCAGCGTGGCGAGGATTCACGCTGGCTCAGTTGCAGAATGCAACGCTCGCATGATGGGCGGTTACAGTGCCGTGGGTGAGGGCAAGCCGCTCCTCGATCGCCTGGGCGTGTTCGGCCCACTGGGCCATCAGGGCGGAGAGCATATGCAGATCGGCCATCTGGCCTTCTTCCAGGTCGTCGAATTCGCCGTGGTCGATGCGGCAGGCCAGTTCTTCGGCGGCGTCGGCGATTTCACGGCTGAGCACGGCGGGGGGCGGCAGCGCGGAGGCAGGAAGACGGCGCATGCGGGATCCTTTGGAACAAACTATTGGAAAATATAGGATAAAAGTGAGGGGTTGGGGCGCGGGGATGAAGGGGCCGGGTGGGGGAACCAGGGTGCCCCTTGCGGGGTCACCCTGGCGTCGCCCGGATCAAACAGGCGGTGCTGAAACGCAGCGTTGCGGAAAGGCAGGGTTTGGCAAGGCAGTGTCACGTTTGGGCGCCGGGGTGAATTCCGCCGGTGATGAGGTCTTTGCAAGCGTTATGCCAACGTGACACGTGTGTGATGCTCCCGGCACGGCGGCGTCTCCGTACGGAATGGGAACCGGGGGCGGTGCGGCGGATGTTCCATGAACTGACGGACGGGATTGCGCAGGCGGTGGAGGGTGACTTCCTGGGCGTGCTGGTGGCGCACCGGAACCTGGAGGGGCCGCTGTCCGCGCATTTCGTGTGAGGCGTGGCCTGCCGAGGGCGGAACGGCCGCCAACGGAATGGCGCCTGCCGCGTTTGCCTTGCGAATGCGGCAAGGAGACCTGCCATGGCCCGACCCTTCCTCGGCCTGATCGCGCTGGGCTTCCTTCTGCTGGCAGGGCCGGTGCTGGCCCAGGCGGAGGCGTTTGGGGAGGCGTGGCAGGACCGGTCCCGGTGGGATTGGGGGCAGCATCGCACTGGCTTTGAGCGGGACGCGCCGGAGGTGCCCGTGGTGCCCGCGCCGATCCGGGATCATTGGGATTATCCCGGCGCCCCGGTGCGCTTCGCCGGGCAGCCGCATCAGGGCTGATTGCGGCCCCCTGATTGCGATGCGCCCGCATTGCGCTACCTTTCGCGCGGCCTGCGAAAGGATTCCCGATGCCGCTTGATCTAGCCCATGTGCGTTCCTGCTTCCCGGCGCTGGCCGACGGGTTTGCCTATTTCGACAATGCCGGCGGTTCGCTGGTGCTGCGCGGGGTGGCGGAGCGGGTGGCAGACTACCTGCTGACCACCAGCGTGCAGACGGGCGCAAGCTATGCCCATTCGCAGCGGGCCTCTGCCCGGCTGGCGGAGGCGCGGGCGCGAGTGGCGACGTGGATCGGGGCGCGGCGGCCGGAGGAGGTGGTGTTCGGGCCTTCCACCACGGTGCTGACGCAGTTCCTGGCCAAGGCGATGGCTTCCCGCCTGCAGCCGGGCGACGAGGTGGTGGTGACGGATTTCGACCACGAGTCCAACATCGGGCCGTGGCGCGCGCTGGAGAAGGCGGGCGTGGTGGTGCGGGAGTGGCGCATCAACCCCGAGACGATGCGGCCGGACCTGGCGGACCTGGACGCGCTGCTGGGGCCGCGCACGCGGCTGGTGGCGGTGACCCATGCCTCCAACATCCTGGGCACGATCATGCCGGTGGCGGAGATCGCGCGGCGGGTGCATGCGGCCGGCGCCGACCTGGTGGTGGATGCGGTGGCCTATGCGCCGCACCGGGCGCTGGATGTGGCGGGCTGGGATGTCGATTACTACATCTTCAGCTTCTACAAGACGTACGGGCCGCATTTCGCGGTGATGTACGGCAAGCACGACAAGCTGCTGGAGCTGGACGGGCTGTATCACTGGTTCTACGGCCGCGAGAAGGTGCCGGCCAAGCTGGAGCCGGGCAACCCGAGCTACGAGGCGGCCTGGGGCGCGGCGGGGATCGTGGACTATCTGGAATCGCTCGGCGGCGGCACGGGGCGCGCGGCGCTGGAGCGCGGCTTCGGCGATATCGCGGCGCACGAGGCGGCGCTGGCGGAGCGGCTGCTGGGCTTCCTGCGCAGCCGCAACGACATCCGCGTGATCGGCGAGCGCACCTCGGACGCGGCGGTGCGGGTGCCGACGATCGCGTTCAAGGTGGCGGGGAAGGACTCCGCGGCGATCGTGGCGGCGGTGGACCAGGACCCGATCGGCATCCGCTTCGGCGATTTCCATTCGCGCCGGCTGGTGGAGCGGCTGGGGCTGCTGGAGGGCAACGGCGTGGTCCGGGCCTCCATGGTGCACTACAACTCGCTGGAGGAAGTGGACCGGTTGGTGGAGAGCCTGCAGAAGGCACTGGCGTAAGGAAGCGGTTCTTTTTTGAAAAAAAGAACCAAAAAACTTTTGGGACTTTGCACCCGCCTCTAGAGGAAGAGGCGGGTGCCATTCAGAAAAGTCTTTTTGCTTCTTTTTCTTCAGAAAAAGAAGAGTCCTTGCTTAGTAGCGCCCACGCCCGATCATCATGCCGATGGCGAAGCAGGCGAGGCCGGTGACGGCCAGCGCCGTCATGGGCTGGTCGCGCACCATCTGGCCGGTGCTTTCCATGGCCTGGCTGCCGCGCGTGGCGATGGTGTCGCGGGCGGTTGCGGCGGCGTCGCGCACGGTGTGTGCAACGCGCTCCATGCCCTCCTTCGCCTCGCCGGCCATGTCGGCGCCGGCCTGCTGCCAGGAACCGGGCTGCGATTCGCCGTGCGGGCTGTCCTTGCTGTGGGCGCCGAGCGCGCTGCCGGCGCTGCCCTGGGGTTTGTTGTCGCTCATGCTGCGCACTCCGGTTTCGCGTTGCTACGCGGGTTGAAACGCCCACGAGACCGGCAATGCCGGCCTCGCCTTTTGGGTTCCCTGGGCGGTAGGTGGGGGTTACGGCCTGACAGGTTTGTGCTGGCCGGTGGCGCGGCTGGCCATGGTGCCGGGCGGGTTGCCGGAGGTGCCGTCTGGCGACGTGCCGTGGCGGGTGCCCAGGCGGGCAGTGTCCGTGCCCTTCGTGGTGGTGCCGTCGTCCACCTTCACCGCCTCGATGGCGCGTTCGCGGAGCAGTGCGCCCTTGGCGTCGGCCGGGCGTTCGACGATGTAGGAGCGCACACCGGCCCGGCCGCGTTCCACATCGCGCTTTCCGCCCTGGATGGGTTCTTCCATCGCCGGGATCACCTTATCGGTGGCGCCGGCCTTGCGCCCCATGGCGTGCTGCCCGGTCCAGCCGCTGGTGCGCCATTGCGCCTCGCGCGTGTCCAGGTCCACGGCGCCGTGCGCTTCAAGGAGGTCCATGGCGCGATCCACGGCGGTGTCGTCCACATCGACGGTGATGAGGAAGCTGCCGCGGCGGATGCCTTCGGCGTAGGTTGGGCGGTCTTCATCGGGCACGAAGAGGTCGCGCAGTGCGCTCCAGAACGTGACGTCGTCGGCGGCGGTGCTGGCGGGGGTTTGGGGGGTGGCGCCCGTTGCGGCCTCGCCGCCATGGACCTGCACGGCGGCGCGCTGGAGCCCGAGGTCGCGGGCCAGGTGATCGGCGGCGGCATCGGCTTCGGCGCGGGTATCGAACATCGCGGTGATCATGCGGGTCATTCGTGGTTCTCCTGATGGGCTGTTCCGGCACGGGACGGGGTGGGATCGTCCGTTGGCGGTTTGCCGGGGAGGCGGTGCACCTCCTCCCGCGTGGGCACGCGGTGGAGGCGGACTTCCTCGCGCGGGCGCAGGCGGCGCGCGACCACCAGCACTGGTTCCACGACCGGCACCACGATGGTGTCGCCCTCCTGGCGCATGGCGGGGGCTTTGGCGACCTCGATATCCATCGCGCTGCGCTCCACGGTTGCGCGGGGAGGCACCCGGGCGGCGGTGCCAGCAAGAGAACGGCGCTTTGGCGCGCGGGTTCCTGCGGGCGTGTGCCGGGGGCGGGGATTCAGCGCGTGGCGGGCTCTCGGGCGATTGCGGTGCAGGCGTTGTCCTCGCCGATGCCGAGCTGGATGGTGGGTAGCAAGGCAGCGGGGGCGAGCAACAGGCCGAGGCCGACGGCGGCGGCGCCGCGCACGGCCAGCTCCCCGCCCTCGAGTGCGAATTGCGGGTTCTTGAGCGTGCCGCCAACCAGGATCGGGGTGGCCAGTGTTCCGATAGTGAAATGCTTGGCCTGGGTGCGCAGCACGGCCGAGAGGGTCTCCGTGCGCAGGTCCAGGCTGCCTTGGATGGTGGTGCGGTCGCCATCCGTGTCCAGCAGGAGGGTGCGGGTGGCGAGCGCGCCGCGGCCGAGGGCGAGGTCGCCGATCAGGCAGCGCACCCGGGTTTGGTTTGGCAGGCCCAGGCTGGAGAGCAGGGCTTCGCCCAATTGCAGGCCGGAGAGATCGACCAGCAGCTGGCTCATGGAGCCGCCGGCCATGACGAAGGTGAGGCGACCTGTGCCGCGCTGCAGGATCTCGGCCAGGGAGCGGCCGACCGAATCGACCTCGATACGGCCGCCGATCAGGCCGTTGCCCTGGAAGATGTCACCGGCGGAATCGAGCAGGCGGCGTACGTCGAGGCGTTGGAGCTGGAGTTCGGCGCGGGTACGCATGCCGCCCTCACCGGGGGTCATGTCGATCTGGCCCGTGATGGCCCCGCGGCCGACGGCGATACGGAGATCGGTGACGCGGATGTGGCCCTGCTCGATGTCCAGTTTCGTGGCCATGGAATCGAACGGCGCCCAGCTGCCGAGGACGCGTTCCGCCCGGTAGGCGATGTGGAAATCGGCCGCCTGGATGCGCGGGAGGTCCATCGGGAGGTTCGGGATCAGGCGCGGGCTCGCCTCGGCGCGGGCGATGGCCTGGCGCTGGGCGGGCGTGATGCCCGGCGTGGTGGCGCGGCCGGGCTGGGAGCCGATGAAACCGGCGAGGTCCTGCGGGTCCAGCCGGGCGGAGGCCAGCGTGCCGGAGAGGATGGGGCGGTCGGCGCGGAGATCCAGCGCGAGGGTGCCATGAAGGTCGCTGCTGCCGAGGCGGCCCTGCAGGCCATCCAGCTTGGCGATGCCGCCCTCGAACGTGGCGGCGCCGGCCAGGCTGAACGGGGGGGTGGGCGGGAAGGGGACACCGGTGAGGGCTTGCAAGCCCTGCAGGTCGGTGCCGGAGAGTTCCAGGCGCAGTTGCGCGGCGGCGGGTTGCAGCGGGCCGGCGATGGTGCCGGTGGCGCGCAGGCGGGCGCTGCCGCTGTCCAGCTGCGCTTCCACGGCGTAGGGCACGGCGGCGTCGGACAGGGCGGTGGCCGGGGCGCCGCGGATGCGGCCGGTGACCGGCTGGCCGGCATACTCGCCCTTGAGGTCGGCGACGATGGCGCCGTCCGCCTCCGTGGCCAGCGCGACCTGGGCCTGCACCTGGCGGCGGGCCAGTTTCAGTTCCACCGTGCTGTCTGCGATCCGCACCGTGCCGATGCGCGGGAGGCCGCCGCCGCCGGTGCCGGACACGGTGAAGGTGAAGTTGTTCGCGCCGTCCGGTGCTTCCACGGCGGTGACGTGCAGGCCGGTGAAGGCGACCTCCGGCAGGTTGGCCAGGCCGCCGCGCCAGACCGGCGCCAGATCCAGCGTGAGGGCGACTTCGCGTGCGGTGGCGAAATCCGGGGCGAGGCCGGCCAGCTCTGGCGGGCTGGCGACGCGCAACCCGTGAAGCACCACGTGCGGCGGGCGCCAGGAGCGGATCTCCAGCCGTTCGATGGCAACGGTGCGGCCCAGCGCGGCGGAGACGCGGGCGGCAAGGATGGGGCGCAGCCACCGCGGTGCCGTGGCCACGCCAAGGCCCAGCAGCGCGATGGCGCCACCCGCGGCGAGGAGCCAGCGCCCGGCCCGGGTCATTGCATCTTCCTGCTTGGCGACATGGCGGGTCAACGCGGGCACATGCCCGTGGGTTGCGCGCCGGGCCCTGGCGGACAACCTTGCGCCGGAGGAGACCCGCATGGACCCGATCGACCCGAACGACAGCCCGCAGCTGCGCTCGCCCAGCTACCGGCTGCCGGCGCAGGATGGCGAGTTCCTGCTGCGCGAGGAAATGCGCGCGATGCGCTTCGCGCTGGAATACGCCAAGGCGGACCTGCTGCTGCGCGACTGGGGCGTGCGCTCCACCATCATCGTGTTCGGCAGCGCGCGCGTGGCCTCTCCGGAGCAACTTGCCGCGGCGGAACTTGCCCCGCAGCCCGAGGGGAACGCCGAGACGATGGCGCGGATGCGCCGTCAGGTGGCCTGGTATGAGGCGGCGCGCGCCTTCGGGCGCATCGCCTCCGAACGCGGCGGGGCGCTGGCGCCGCGCGACCGCTGGCACGACAACGTGATCGCCACCGGCGGCGGCGCCGGGATCATGGAAGCGGCGAATCGCGGCGCGCAGGAGGCCGGGGCGCCGAGCATCGGATTCAACATCACCCTGCCGATGGAGCAGATGCCCAACCGCTACATCACGCCGCAACTGGCCTTCCGCTTCCACTATTTCGCGATGCGCAAGATGCACCTGGCGATGCGGGCCAATGCGCTGGTGGTGTTCCCCGGCGGGTTCGGTACCTTCGACGAGCTGTTCGAAATCCTGACCCTGTCGCAAACGCGCAAGATGCCGCCGGTGCCGATTGTGCTGTTCGACGAAGGCTACTGGCGGCGGGTGATCAACTTCGAGGCGCTGGCGGAGGAGGGGCTGATCAGCCCGAAGGACCTGGCGCTGTTCGACTTTGCCGGCAGCGCGGAGGAGGTTTGGGCGTTGTTGGAAGCGAAGGTGACAAGAAAGTAAGCGGTTCTTTTTTGAAAAAAAGAACCAAAAAACTTTTCCGACTGGCGCGCGTGCTGGGTGGTCACTGCGAGTGCCATTAATAAAAGTCTTTTTGCTTCTTTTTCTTCAGAAAAAGAAGAGCCTTAGTGATCCCGATTGCGCAGCTCGCCCGCCCGCACGGACGCTATGGCGTTGTTGAGCACATGGATCACCGCATCTTCCGAGAGGGCGCGCGAGAGCATTCCCATGGCCCCGCCGAGCAGGGCGGAGGCGATGGCGAGCTCGCCGATGTTCTGGCTGGCCATGTATTCGATCGCCTTGTCCACCACCGCGCCGGCGTGGCTGAGGTCGGCTGGGGCGCCGGCCTCGTCGAAGCCGTCGTCGTGCTGGGACATGGGTCGTTCTCTCCTGTCGTGAAGGCGGTATGCGGC
>CAMDAM010000044.1 GCA_945888575.1 Asaia bogorensis
CGCCACCCAATCGAAAACCTATTCGCCAAGCTCAAAGACTGGAGACGCATCGCTACCCGATACGACAGGTGCGCCGACATCTTCATGGGCGCCGTCACACTTGCCGCTACCGTCATCTTCTGGCTCAACAAATGAGTCCTGACCCTAGAAGATCTCAACCTCAGTGGTGGCCACGTAGCCCACGCGCCCCTCCACTTCCACCTGCACCCACTGCATCATGCTGCGCCATTCCGTGCGCTGCACCAGCAGCCGCGAGCCGGCCCCCAGCCGCCCGATGATCTCTGAGGAGCGGTCGGGCCCGCGATACAGAACCGCCCCTGCCCCGCGCACCATGGCCACCCGCGCCGCTGGCGCCGTGCCATCCCCGCGCCCCCCCATGGGCACGCCCATCGGCACCGGCGCCGGATCCGGCGTCAGCAGCACCACCCCGGCCGCCACCGCCACCACGCCGATCACCCCCAGCCCCAGCAGCAAGTTCCGCATCTTGGCCCCGGCGCGCCGGCGGTACATGGCCACGCGCATGGCGCCGTTCTCGGCCACCAGCGCATCCCGGTCCTCGCGCGCCGCCCGCTCGCCTTCGCGCGCGTCGCGCAGTTCCTGGCGCAGCGCATCGATCTCCTGTTCCAGCCGCAGCGTCGCCGGCGAACTGCCCGGCCGGAACCCGCTGCCCGCGCCGGCCAGCACCAGGGCCTTCAGGTCGCCGCCTGAGAGCCCCAGCCGCCGCGCCAACTGGCCCACCGCACGGCCGGCATTGTCGGCCTCGCCATCGTCGGACACCAGCAGCGCCATCCGGTTGGCCAGCCGCTCCAGATCCTCGCCGCTCACCTCGCCCAAGATGCCCCCTTCAAGGCCACACCACATCCTGCCTTAGCCGAAAACCCCGCAGGAGTGGACTCGGCCCGCGTTTGGGCATCACTCTCCCAACAAAACGGGGTCATCACCATGTCCGCTGTCCAGCGCATCGCCATCGGCTTCCTCGCCGCCGTGCTCAGCGTGCTCGTGTTCCACCAGGGCATGATCATGCTGCTGCGCGACACCGGGCTGTTCGGCATCCCCCGCTCCACGCTGGTCTGGAACCTCACCGCCAACGCGCGCGCCTTCGGCCTGCCGACCCTGGTCAACCAATGCTTCTGGGGCGGGCTCTACGGCGCCGCCTTCGGCCTGCTCGTCGGCAGGGTGAGGATCGGCAACCTGCCGCTGGCCCTGCTGACCGGGGCCGCAACCACCATGATGGGATTCTTCGTCATCGCCGCCCTGCGCGGCACCCCGATCGGCGGCGGCTGGGTGCTCATGGCCTGGCTGCGCGGCCTGTCCATCGGCCTCAGCTTCGGCCTCGGCACCTGGGTGTTCCACACCGTTATCGTGACCAAATACTTCAAGCCGGCCCTGCCGCGGCGGTAGACTGGGCGACCGGCGCCCGCAACGCGCGAAAACGCGGAGACGGCACGGAGAACCCCCGTGCCGTCTCCGCGCCAAACCTCAGGCGGTCTTGAGGTCGATCAGGAACGGCCCCTTGCGGTTCAAGGACTGCGCGAACAGGTCGTTGAACTGCTCCATCGTCTCCGCCCGCGCCGCTTCCACGCCCATGCCACCGGCGATCTTCACGAAGTCGATGTCCGGGTTGCCCAGGTCCATCATGTCCATCGCCGTGCGGCCGGGATTGGCGCCCACATTGGCCAGCTCGCCGATCAGGATCTGGTACTTGCGGTTGTTGAAGATCACCGTGGTCACGTCCAGCTTCTCGCGCGCCTGGGTCCACAGGCTCTGGATGGTGTACATCGCGGACCCGTCCGCCTGCAGGTTGATCACCCGGCGCCCCGGCGCGGCCACCGCCGCCCCGGTGGAGATCGGCATGCCGCCGCCGATCGCCCCACCCGTCACCGTCAGCCAGTCATGCTGCGCGGCGCCATGGGTCGCACCGACAAAGGCACGCCCGAACGTGACGGCCTCGTTCACGATGATCGCCTGCTCCGGCATCATCGCGGTCAGGGACTGGGCGAAGGATTCGCTGCTGATGGCGCCCTTCGCCACTTCCACCATGCCGTAGCTGGGGGCTGCCACGGCGGCCGGGTTGCCCAGTTCCTCGGCCAGCGCCTGCAGCGCCTGCAGCTGGTTGTGCTCGGGGCGGGAAAGCGGATGCACCGTCGCATCCGCCCGCACCGGGGAGCCCGGCTTGTTCGGATAGGCGAAGAAGATCACCGGCTTCAGCGTGCCCACCAGGATGATGGTCTCGAAATCCTTCAGCGCCGCCACGGCCTGGTCCACCGGATACGGGATGCCGTTGATCGGGTGCCGCCCACGGCCGCGCTCGATGCGCCCGTTGCTGCCCTGGCTCATCATGGTGGCGCCGGTCGCGGCACAGATGCGTGCCGCCTCAGCCAGCGTATCGGCCCGCAGCGCGTTGCCGCCCAGAAGCAGCAGGGTCTTGGTGCCACCACGCAGCAGCTGCGCCGCCACCTTCACCGCATGCGGCGTGGTCATTGGCGCCGGCGGCACCGGCAGGGGCTTGCCCACCACGCCGCCCGGGTTCCAGCACGTGTCTGAAGGCAGGATCAGGGTGGAGATCTGGCCCGGCGACACCTGCGCCATCTGGGCGGCCACCGCGGCATCGTTGCCCACGTCCTCGGCCCGCATCGCGGTGCGCACCCAGCCGGAGACGCCGCGCGCGAAGCCCTCGGTATCCGCCGTCAGCGGCGCGTCCAGCGGGCGGTGATAGGTCGCCTGGTCGCCCACGCAGTTCACCATCATGGTGCTGGCGCGGCGGCCGTTGTGCAGGTTGGCCAGCCCGTTCGCCAGGCCCGGCCCGCAATGCAGCAGGGTCGCGGCCGGCTTGCCGGCGATGCGGGCATAGCCATCGGCCGCCCCGGTCACCACGCCCTCGAACAGGCCCAGCACGCAGCGCATGCCGGGAATCCGGTCCAGCGCCGCCACGAAATGCATCTCGGAGGTGCCGGGGTTGGAGAAGCAGGTATCCACCCCGCTGGCCAGCAGCGTGTGCACCAGCGCCTCGGCGCCGTTCATCGCCTGATTCGAATCACTCATGGACCGTCCCCTCATTGGCCGAAATTTCAGGGGCCGGAGACTGCGCGCCGCCCGGCGCCAAGGCAAGCCGGGCCAGCGCAGGTC
Organism: Asaia bogorensis; assembly: GCA_945888575.1. Taxonomy (GTDB): domain Bacteria; phylum Pseudomonadota; class Alphaproteobacteria; order Acetobacterales; family Acetobacteraceae; genus CAMDGX01. The sequence goes on from CAMDAM010000044.1 coordinate 3,127, forward strand.
AGGATGCCTGCAGCGCCTCCGCGGGAGCCGCTGCCACCAGGCGCGGCGTCAGCAACGCGGTGCCATGCGCCGCTTCCTCCTCGCGCAGTGCCCGCTCGGCCAGCGCCAGCAACCCGTCCGCCGGGTCCCCGCCATCCACGATCGGCAGCACGCTACCCGCGCCGATCCGTGCTGCCAGCCCGGCATGAGACAGCTGCCGCCATGCCTCGCCTACCGCCTCCCGCACCCGCTCGGCCACGCGCTGGGCGCCGATCCGGTCGGTGGTAGGCAGCAGCACCGCGAACAGCGCCTCGTCCAGCCGCGCCGCGAAGTCGCCGGGCCGGCGCAGCACGCCGGTCAGCAGCCGGCCGATCTGCTGCAGCGCCGCCTCGGCCTGCTGCGGCCCCAGCTTGGCGGCACAGCCCGGCCAATCCTCCAGCCGTAGCAGCACCAGCGAGATCGGCTCCTGCGCCCGCCGCGCCCGGCCCAGCTCCTGCGCCAGCGCCTCGTCAAAGCGCTTGCGGTTGGCCAGCCCGGTCAGCTTGTCGGTCAACGCCAGCGCCGCCAGGCCCCGCTGCGCCTCCTCCAGCTCGCGCTGCAACGCCATCTCCACGCCCACGTCGCGGCAGGCGAGCATGAAGCCGCCATCGGACAGCCGTCGCGCCCGCACTTCCAGCGCCACCTCCCCGTCATCGCGCCGTCGCGCCATGAAACGGCTCGGCGCCGGCGACATCTCGCCCTGCCGCAGCGCCGCGATCTGCACCAGGCACGCCTCCCAGCCCGGCTCGTTCGTCAGCTCGGCATCCTCCACCTCCGCCGGCGCATAGCCCAGCAGCGCTCGTGTGGCCGGAGAGGCAAAGGTCACCCGCAAATCGGGATCGAGCCGCAGGAACATTTCCCCGGCAGCCTCCGCCACCGCGGCCATGTCGCCCTGGTGGCGCAGCCATGTGCCCGCCGGCCGCAGCGCCGCCAACGCCCGCGCCTCGTGGGAGGCTCCGGCCTCCCCCCCCTCACCCTGCAACGCCCGCAGCGGCCGCATCACCCAATGCCGCCCCATCACCCAGGCGATCAGCGCGCCCAGCGCTGCCAGCGTGGCGGCCGCAATCAGCTGGTCACGCCGCCGCGCATCAGCCTCAGCCAGCAGAGCATCGTACGGCAATTCGATCAGCAGCGCGGCCCGCCCGGCGAACCGGATCCCCGCCGCCTCCAGCGGCAGCGCCGCATGGCCCACCAGCCGCAGCCCATCCACCGCGTCCCGCGCCTGCGCCACACCGGCCAGGCCGCCACGCAGCGCGGCCAGAAGGCGCGGCATCGCCAGCCCCTGCCCGGCCCGCGCGGCATGGCCGGGCATCGCCGCCAGCACCATCCCGTCATCCGGGTCCACCAGCACGCGCCCAGCCTGGTCACGCCGCAGCGGCAGCCCCAGCGGCGGCAGATGCGCCGCCTCCAGCCCCACCGTCAGCACCGCCGCAGCGCCATCCCCGGCCGGTATCGCCCGCGACAGCAGCAAGCCGCCCTGAGGGTCGCCGGCCATGGTGATCGCCCCGCCGGCCGCCAAGGCGGCACCCACCTGCGCCGCACCCATGGTTCCACACAAAGGCACCGCATCGCCGCGATGCACAGCGATCGACGTCATGGGCACGGAAGCCGCCTCCAGCAGCTGGCGCACCGCCCCGCACAGCATCGCCACGGGCATGTCGGCCAATTCCTCGGTGCCAGCCTGCATCAGCCGCCCCACCCGGGCCAGCTCCACCGCCTCGCGCCCCGCCGCCTGCGCCGCAGCATCCTGCACTTCCGTCTCCAGCCAACCCAGCGTCGCATGCCGCGTCGCCTCGGCGGAGACCATCAGATACAGCGCCAGCGGCAGCACCGCGGCCAGCAGCATGGCCGCCAGCCGCGGCGCCAGCCGGCGCGGGGCGATGGCCTCGGTGCGGAACGACAAAACCGGAAAAGCGCCGGCCTCGGAGGCTGGGGGGAATGGCGGCACGGGCCCGCTCCACTCTGCAATGTCTTGCCCGCAGCGTAGGGATCCAATTCTCAACCAATCATTGCCGACACCACTCAGCGCAGCTGCGGATTGTCGAACACCGGGTTGCGCCGCTGGTGCAGCGCCTCCGCCAGCGCCTCCGCCAGGGAGCGCTTGGCGTCCTCCCCCAGCTCGCGCCCCACCTCCACCGCCTGGCCGCGCAACTGCAGCACCAGCGCCGGCACCCGCCCGTGCCGCTCCTCCAGCCGCACCGCCATCCAGTCCGCCGGCAGATCCCGCGTCTCCACCCGCCCACGCGCGCTGGTGCGCACAATGCGCAGCCCCGCCGGCGTCAGCAGCAGCAGCTCGCTCGCCCGCGCCGCATTCATGTGCATCCGGAACAGCACCGCAGCCAGCACCAGCTCCAGCCCGGCGAACACCCCCACCGGCCACGCCCCCAGCAGAACGAACGCCGTGCTGCTGGCCACGCAGGCCGCCAGCACCCCCCCGAGCAGGATCCGCAACCCCACCACGGACAGGCTGCGATGCGGCACGATCACCGCCTCGAACAGCACCGGCTCCTGCGTCTTCATCGCCGCCCCCGCTTGTGCGCCCCCGCCGCCGCGGCGAGAGTTCCCCTCATGTCAAAGCCCCCCGCCTCCAGCAAGACCGCCCCCAACAAGACTGCCGCCCGCAAGCCCCGCAAGACCCCGCCGATGCCGCGCGCCGAGGTGGAGCCCTTCATCCGCGCCCTGGCCGCCGTGCATCCGAACCCTCGCAGCGAGCTGGACTACACCACCCCGTTCACCCTGCTCGTCGCCGTGGTGCTCTCCGCCCAGGCCACCGACGCCTCGGTGAACCGCGCCACCGCCGGCCTGTTCACGGAGGCGCCAACACCCCAGGCGATGCTCGCCCTCGGTTCAGATGGGGTGGCGCGCCACATCCGCACCATCGGCCTGTGGCAGGGCAAGGCGCGCAACGTGGTGGAGCTGTCCCGCCAGCTGATCGAGCAGCACGGCGGCGAGGTACCGCAGGACCGCACGGCGCTGGAGGCCCTGCCCGGCGTCGGCCGCAAGACCGCCAACGTGGTGCTGAACGTCGCCTTCGGGCAGGACACCATGGCGGTGGACACGCACATCTTCCGCCTGGGCAACCGCACCGGCGTCGCCCCCGGCAAGAACGAGCGCGCCGTGGAGGATGCGCTGGTCAAGCGCATCCCGAAGGAGCTGCTGCGCGATTCGCACCACTGGCTGATCCTGCACGGCCGCTACGTCTGCAAGGCGCGCCGGCCTGAATGCTGGCGCTGCGTGGCCACCCAGTGGTGCCGCTACCCGGAAAAGACCCCGCCGCCCCGCTAGTCCTGCGGCGGAATCGTGCGCAGATAGGCGATCAGCGCCTTCATGTCCTCGGCATCGATCTTGGCATAATAGGCATAGCCCATCGGCGGGAACATCTTCCGCCCATCCTTCGAAATGCCCTGCCGGACAGCGCGTTCGATATCCGCATCGCTCCAGCCGCCGATGCCGTGCTCCTTGCTGGAGCTGATGTTGCGCGCCACCGAAACGCCCCACGGCCCGTTGAAGGGCTGCCCGCCCTTGCCGATCTGCGTCCAGTCCCGCGCCCCCTTGGCCAGTGGCGTGTGGCATTCCGTGCAGTGCCCCACCGGCCCGGCCAGGTAGGCGCCATAGGCCACCAGGTCACTGCGCGGTGGCGCCTGCACGCCGGCCACGGGCGGGCCATAGCTGGCCGGCAGCGGCATCTTCCAGGTGGATTGCCCCACCGCATTGCGCACCGCCGGCACGCTGCGCAGATAGGCGATGATCGCCGCCGTGTCGGCATCCGACAGCTTGCGATAGAGCTCGAACGGCATCGGCGGCCCCATCACCCGGCCGTCGCGGCGAATGCCCTCCCGAATGGCGCGCGCGATCTCGGCATCCGTCCAGGCGCCGATCCCCGTGTCCCGATCCGGCGTGATGTTGGCGGCCACGGCGCGGAAGGCCGGGTTCTCCTCCATGAAGCCACCGGCGAGGTTCTTCTCCGTCACCTTGCCCTGCGGCCCGTTCGGGGTATGGCAGTTGCCGCACCCGGCAATCCCCTCCACCAAAGTACGCCCGCGCGCCACGGCCTCGGGGCTGGGCTGCGCCGCCGCCGGGGTGGCCAGGGCGGCGAGGGCCAGCGTTGCAAGGGCAAATGCGGTTCGTTTCATCCGGTCCCCCTTGGATCGGCCCGGGCAGGCCGCGCCGTTCGTTGCGTATGCAGGCTGCCCCTTCGGCGAAACCAGCGCAACCCGCCCGCCCATTCAATCTTCGGTTAAGCAAGCTCCCGCACACTGCGCCCGGGCTGCCCCACCGGCGGCCGCAAGGACGGGCGCATGGCGGGCAAGCAGGGCGGCAAGGGCCGCCCCGTGATCATCAAGAAAGAGGAGGTCATCGAGGGCGGCCACCATGGTGGCGCCTGGAAGGTGGCGTATGCCGATTTCGTCACCGCGATGATGGCGTTCTTCCTGCTGATGTGGCTGCTGAACGCCACCACGGAGGAGCAGCGCCGGGGCCTCGCGGACTACTTCACCCCCACCAATGTCATGAGCCAGGGCTCCTCCGGCAGCGGGCGCATCTTCGGCGGCCGCACCCCCTTCGAGCGTGGCGAGCTGGTCAGCGACCGCGGCGCCCAGTCCGTCGTGCCCGGCCAGTCCGAACAGTCCAACGACCAGGACGACCCCGAATTCGACCAGGCCCCCAACGCCAGCACCCGCGGCGCCGCCGAGGACCAGCGTCGGCCAGAGGGCAACCAGCCAGACCCCGGCGGCGGCAAGGGCACCCGCGCCAGCGCCCAGGCCGGCGCGCGCGAATCCGGCGGCGGCACCGCCGCCGTCGCCTCCCCCAACCAGGCCCAGGCCCTCGGCCAGGCCCAGCGCCTCGCCAATGCCGGCTCGGGCACGCAATCCTCCAACCCCACCGTGCTCGGCCGCCCGATCGACGACGCCGCCATGCGCGCCGAGATGGAGCGCCGCGAGCGCGAATCCTTCGACCAGGCCGCCGAGCAGATGCGCGATGCCGTCCGCGACGACCCCTCCCTGAAAGACCTCGCCAACCAGCTCGCCATCGACCAGACGCCGGAGGGCCTGCGCATCCAGCTGCTGGACGAGGAGCGCTCGCCGATGTTCGCCTCCGGCTCCGCCGTGCTGAACGACCGCGCCCGCGCCCTGCTGATGAAGGTCGCCCCCGTGGTGGCCAAGATGAACCAGCGCCTGTCCATCGCCGGCCACACCGATGCCACCCCCTTCCGCGGCACCGATCGCAGCAACTGGGAACTCTCCGCCGAGCGCGCCAACGCCACCCGCCGCCTGCTGGTGGAACAGGGCATCGCCGAGCAGCGCCTGCGCAGCGTCACCGGCAATGCCGACCGCGACCCGCTGCTGCCCGCCGAACCCTTTGCCGCCGTCAACCGCCGCATCGCCATCACCGTGCTGCGCGACGCCAAAGGCACCCCATGACCCCACGCACCCGCCCCGGCCGAAGGTAGCCCCGCCCCATGCTCGTTATCGGCGGTCTCGCCTTCCTGATGTTCTGCGTCTTCGGCAGCTATGTCGTCCACGGCGGCAAGTTCGGCACCATCATGGGCGCGCTGCCGTTCGAGGTGTGGTCGATCGGCGGCGCCGCCGTCGGCACCTTCCTGATGTCCAACAGCATGCACGACGTGAAGCACACGCTGCACGGCTTCGGGAAAATCATGAAGGGCGCCAGCTACAAGAAGCAGGACTACGTGGACCTGCTCTGCCTGCTGTACTACTTCGTGCGCCTTGCCAGCACCAAGGGCGCCATGGCGCTGGAGGCGCATATCGAAAAGCCGGAAGACAGCGTCGCCTTCCAGAAATTCCCGGCCATCCTCAAGAACCACCACGCCACGAGCATGGTGTGCGACTACCTGCGCATGGTGGGCATGAACGCCGACGACCCCAACCAGATCGAAGACCTGATGACGCGGGAGCTGAAGAAAACCCTCGCCGAGGAGCTGCACCCCTCCCACGCCCTGCAAAGCATCGCCGACGCGCTGCCGGCGCTGGGCATCGTGGCCGCCGTGCTGGGCGTCATCAAGACCATGGGCTCCATCAACGAGCCGCCCGCCGTGCTCGGCGGCATGATCGGCGGCGCGCTCGTCGGCACCTTCATGGGCGTGCTGATGGCGTATGGCATGGTCGGGCCCTGCGCCACGCGCCTCAAGGGCGTGGTGGAGGAGGAATCGAAATACTACGATGTGATCCGCGCCGTGCTGGTGGCCCACCTGCACGGCAACGCCCCGCAGGTGAGCGTGGAGACCGGGCGCAAGATGGCCCCCAACCAGCACATGCCCAGCTTCGGGGAGCTGGAGGCGGCGGTGCAGAACCTGCAGATCGCCTGATCCCTGCCGCCCACCGTTCCGCCTGAGAGGCGGGAACGCCCACCTTCCGCCGCCGTTTCCCGGGCGCCCCGGGGATTCTCCCCGGGTGAAGCTGCCCCGAGAGGAAACCGTGTCGAAACCCGCGCCCGAACCCAGCATGGTCGAGCTTGCGGAACTCACCGCAAGGCGCCAAGGGCCCTCCTCGCCACGCCAGAAGCGCCGGTTGCGCGAAATGCGCCGCGTGCGCGTCGCCGTGGCCATACTGGGCGGCAGCGCCCTGATCTATCTCTGGCTGCTGCTGGTCTGAACCGCCCGCCGCTGCCCCGTTGACCCCGCCGCCGGGGCCGGGGATGCTGGCGCCAACGTCCGCCAAAGCAACGGGAGTGCGCCCGCACCTTCTCCTGCCGCCGCGGGCATGGCCCGGCCCAGGAGCGACGGCAATGATCCTAGACCCCGACGACCAGCGCGTGCTGGACATGATCAAGGCCGCCGGCCGGCCGCCCTTCAACACCCTCTCGCCCGACGAGGCGCGCGGCTTCTTCGCCGCCGGCCGCACCGTGATGCAGCCGGAGCCCGCCGAGGTCGCGGAAATCCGCAACCTGGAAGCCCCAGGCCCCAACGGCCCCGTGCGCCTGCGCCTCTACCGCGCCCTCGGCAGCGCCCCTGGCGCCGCCCTGCCCGTCCTGATCTACTACCACGGCGGCGGCTGGGTGCTGGGCGATCTCGACAGCCACGACCAGGCCTGCCGCGCCATCGCCAACGCCGCCGGCTGCTGCGTGGTCGCGGTGGATTACCGCTTGGCCCCGGAAGTGAAGTTCCCCGGCGCGATCTCCGATTCCGCCGCCGCCACCCGCTGGATCCTCGCCAACGCCGCCGACCTCGCCATCGACCCCGCACGCGCGGCCGTGGGCGGCGACAGCGCCGGCGGCAACATCGCCGCCGTGATGGCGCTGATGTCGCGCGACGCCTACCTGCCCCAGATCGCCTTCCAGCTGCTGATCTACCCCGTCACCGACATGGCCATGGGCCACGAGAGCTACCAGCGCATCAAGGAAGGCTACCCGCTGGTCGCCTCCACCATGAAGTGGTTCATCGACCACTACCTCGCCACCCCGTCCGACGTCGCGGACTGGCGTGCCTCTCCCCTGCGCGCCGCCTCGCTCTCCGGCACCGCGCCTGCCATGGTCATCACCTGCGCGCACGATCCGCTGTGCGACGAAGGCGTGGAGTACGCCAGGCGCCTCGATCGCGAAGGCGTGCCCGTGACCCACGTGCACTACAACGACCAGATGCACGGCTTCCTCACCATGGGAAAGCTGATCCGCGCCTCGCAGTCGCTGATCGACACGATGGCGGTCGCGCTCAAGCGCGCGTGGAACTGACGGCCCTCAAGCGCGCCTGGAACTGAGAACGCGCCCGAACGGGCGCCCATAAACGGAGGAAACAATGGCCGGAATCCTGGCTGGCAAGACCGCGCTCGTCACGGGCGGCGCCTCGGGCATCGGGCGCGCCACCGCGCTCACCATGGCGCGGGAAGGCGCGCGCGTCGCCGTCTCCGACCTCTCGGAGGAAAGTGCCGCTTCCACCGTGGCGCTCATCAACCAGGCCGGCGGCCAGGCCATCGCCATCGGCGGCGACGTGGCCAAGGAAGCCGATGTGCAGGCCATGGTCGCCCGCACCATCGCCGCCTTCGGCCGGCTCGACTGCGCCTTCAACAACGCCGGCATCTCGCCGCGCAACGTCGGCCCCACCGGCCAGCGCACCCACGAGATGAGCCAGGCGAGCTTCGATGCCATGCTCGCCGTGAACCTCACCGGCGTGTTCCTGTGCATGAAGCACGAGATCCCGCACATGCTGGCGCAAGGCGGCGGCAGCATCGTCAACACCGCCTCGATCGCCGGCCTGATCGGGCTGCCCTCGGCCACCAACTACGTCGCCGCCAAGCACGGCGTCGTCGGCATCACCAAGACCGCGGCGATGGAATACGCGAAAGACAACATCCGGGTGAACTGCGTGAACCCCGGCTACATCAAAACCCCGATGACCGACCCTTCGATGGCCGAGCGCTACGACGCGCTGATGACCAAGGTGCCGATGAACCGCCTGGGCACCGCCGACGAAATCGCCGAGGCCGTGGTGTGGATGCTGTCAGACCGCGCCAGCTTCATGACCGGGGCGAGCCACATCATCGATGGCGGGTACTACGCGGCGTAAGAAAGAGTCTTCTTTTTTCTGAAGAAAAAAGAAGCAAAAAAGACTTTCCCCGTTTGATGCGGAGAGTGCGCACTCTCCACATCGAACGGGGAAAAGTTTTTTGGTTCTTTTTTTCAAAAAAGAACCGCTTGCTTGCTTAAGCCCCGATGATGCTCCCGAACCGCTCCCAGGTATCCTTCTTCCAACGCGCCAGTTGCAACTGCTTCAGCGGCCGGAAGTCGGTCGGCGTGGTCGCCGCCGTCATGCCCGGCAGCAGCAGCGGCAGCGCCACGCGCTTCACGTTCGACGCCTGCTTCATGACGTTCTCGCGCGAGAAGTCGTCGCCGCACTGCTTCAGCACGATGTGCATCAAGGTGGCCACGCTGTAGGCGTAAACGTAGTTGGCGTCGGTGGTATCGCCGTCCGGCAGGTATTTCGCCATGAACTCGCGCCATTCCTTCATATCAGGCGCGTCCTTGAAGTCCGGGTCGGTGGGGTCCTTCAGGTACTGGGAGGTAATCACCCCTTCCGCCTTCTCCGGCCCCGCCGGCGTGATGGTGGAGGCGATGGAGGCCGAGACGTTGGACATGATGTGCAGCGGCTTCCAGCCGATGTCGAAGGCTTTGCGGATCACCTGGGCGGAGAATTTCGGGATCGCGCCGGTCACCAGCACATCGGCCCCGCTGTCCTTCATCGTCACCACCTGGCTGTCCACCGTGGCGTCCGACGCCTCGTAGGTAACAACCTTGGTGAAGACCTTGTCGAAGTCCTTGCCGTAAACGTCCTGCAACCCGTGCAGGTAGTCCTTGCCGAAATCGTCGTTCTGGTAGATCAGCGCCGCCTTGGCATTGGGCCGCTGTTCCTTGATGTACTTGCCGTAGATCTGCGCCTCGGTGCGATAGCTGGGCGCGTAGCCGATGGTCCACGGGAACGCCTTGTAGTCGCCCCACTTGTCCGCGCTGGTCGCCAGGAACAGATGCGGCACCTTGCGCTGGTTCATGTAGCGATGGATGGCCGTGTTGGTCGGCGTGCCCAGCGGGTTGAACAGGAAGGCCACCTGCTCCTGCTCCACCAGCCGCCGCGCCTGCTCCACGGTCTTCGCCGGGTTGTAGCCGTCGTCGAGCGAGATGAAGTTGATTTTCCGCCCGGCCACGCCGCCCATGTCGTTCACCCGCTTGAAGAACGCCGAGTGAGAGCGCCCGCCCACCCCGTAGGAGGAGGCATTGCCGCTATAGGGCACGATATGCCCGATCTTGATCTCGGTCTTGGTCACGCCCACCAGGGTGGCGCCCTGGGCGGGGCGGATGATCGCGGGGGCGGCCAGGCCACCCACGCCGGCAAGTCCCAGTCCAGCAAGCACAGTACGACGCTTCATGACGCTTTTTTCCTCGCTGTTTATTGGCCCCTGTCGTTGCAGGGGCTGGAGGAAGTCTAGCGAGGGGCCGGCGCCAAAGTCCGCAACTTTCGTCATCCTGGCCCAAAAACGAAACGGCCCGGCACCGTCCCCGGTGCCGGGCCGCCCACGCTCAGCCTGTTGGGATCAGGAAGAGGCGAGCACGCCGCCGAACCGCTCCCAGGTGGTGCCGGTCCAGCGCGTCAGCTGCATCTGCTTGATCGGATGGAAGTCCGTGGGCCCGGTGCTCACGGAAATGCCCGGCAGCAGCACGCCCACTTCATGCTTCAGGTTGGCGGCCTGCTTCATGATGTTCTCGCGCGACAGGTCGTCGCCGCACTGCTTCAGCGTCTGCACCATCGACTGAACAGCGCCATAGGCGAACACATACCCGGCGTCGTTGATGTCGCCTTCCGGGATGTACTTCGCCATGAAAGCGCGCCATTCGTTCATGCCGGCATCGTTCTTCCAGTCGGGGTCGCTGTGGTCCTTCAGGTACTGGGAGGAAATGATCCCAACCGCCTTCTCCGGCCCCGCCGGGTTGATCGTGGCACCCACGGAGGCCGACACGTTGGACATGCAGTGCAGCGGCTTCCAGCCGATGTCATACGCCTTGCGGATCAGCTGCGCCGAGAACTTCGGGATGCACGCGCTCACCAGCACCTCCGCCCCGCTTTCCTTCAGGCTCACCACCTGGCTGTCGATCGTGGCGTCGGTCGCTTCATAGGTGAGCACCTTGGTGAACACCTTCTCGAAGTCGCCCTTCAGCGCGTCCTTCAGCCCGTTCAGGTAGTCCTTACCGAAATCGTCGTTCTGGTAGATCAGCGCGGCCTTGGCACCCGGCCGCTCCTTCTGGATGTAGCGGGCGTAGATCTGGCCTTCCGTGTGGTAGCTGGGCTGCCAGCCGATGGTCCACGGGAAGTCCTTCGGGTTGGCCCACTTGTCCGCCCCGGTGGACAGGAACAGATGCGGCACCTTGCGCTGGTTCACATAGCGATGGATCGCCGAGTTGGTCGGCGTGCCCAGCACGTTGAACAGCACCGCCACCTTGTCTTGCTCCACCAGCCGGCGCACCTGCTCCACCGTCTTGGCGGGGTTATAGGCGTCGTCCAGCGAGATGAAGTTCACCTTGCGGCCGTTGATGCCGCCCTGGTCGTTGATCATCTTGAAGTAGGCGGTGTGGCTCTTGCCGATCACGCCATAGGAGGAGGCGTTGCCGCTATACGGAATGGTGTGGCCGATCTTGATCTCGGTCTTGGTCACGCCCACCACGGTGGCAGCCTCGGCCGGGCGGATATGCGGCATGGCAAGGCCGGCACCGATGCCGGCCAGAACAGTACGACGCTTCATCTCAGGCATCACTCCATTGGGATCGAACAACAGACAACGCAGGAAGCCCTAACGGGCTGCCCGGAACCGGCGCATCTGGGCGGCCAGCAGGCTCGCAATGCCACCCGGTGCGAAGAACATGAACAGGATCAGGATCACGCCGAAGATCGCGCCGGGGATCGCCTTGCTGATCTCCTCCGCCAAATTCGGCACGAACACGATGAACAGCGCGCCATACACCGCCCCGGAAATGGAGGAGGCGCCGCCGATCACCATGCCCACGAACAGCGTCAGCGACAGCGCGATGGAGAAGCTATCGGGTGAGACGAAGCCGACGGCAATGGCCCCCAGCGCACCGCCGACGCCGGTGAACAGCGCACCGAAGCCGAAGGTCAGCGTCTTGTAGCGCGAAAGCTCCACACCCATCGCCTCGGCCGCCAGCGGCTGGTCGCGAATGGCCATCAGCGCCAGCCCGATGCGGCTGCGCACCAGGTTGGTGGCGGCCACGAACAGCACCACGCCTACCGCCAGGGTGAACAGGTACACCCACTGGTCCGGGTCCAGCGGCAGGCCGAACGGCGCATCCGGCTTGTTCAGCACGATGCCCTGCACGCCGCCGGTCCAGTCCTCGAACAGCTTGTATTTCAGCAGCTGCGGCACGGCCACGGCCATGGCGAAGGTCACCAGCGCCAGGTACAGCCCGCCCAGCCGCAGCGCCGGCAGACCCAGCGCCAGGCCCACCATCCCCGTCACCACCGCCGCCACCGGCAGCGTGGCCCAGTAGGGCACGTTGAAATGCTCCATCAGGATCGCCGCGGTATAGGCGCCCACGGCGTAGAACGCCCCCTGCCCCAGCGACACCTGGCCGCCATAGCCGGTCACCAGGTTTTTGCCGAGAACAGACAGCGCATAGGCCACCACCAGCGTCAGCTGGAACAGCTGGTAGCCGGAGGCGAACACCAGCGGCACCACCACCGCGGCCACCACGAACAGGATCAGCAGAAAACGGGAGTTGGATTGGGTCATCGCTCTACACCCGGTTCGCCAGGGTCTTGCCGAACAGGCCCGACGGCTTGAACACCAGCACCACCACGATGATCACCAGCGCGGTGGTCAGCTTCAGCTCCGTGCCCACGATATAGGCGCCGGCGATATTCTCGATCACGCCCATCAGCACCCCGCCCACCACCGCGCCCAGCGGGCTGGTGATGCCGCCCAGCAGCGCGCCGGCGAAGGCATACAGCAGAACACCCGCCATCATGTTGGGGTCCAGGAACACGATCGGCGCCACCATCATGCCGGCGATGGCCCCGATCGCCGCCGCCAGCCCCCAGCCGAGCGAGAGCATGCGCGCCACCGGAATGCCCACCAGCCGGCTGGAGACCGGGTTGTAGGCCGCACCGCGCAACGCCAGCCCCAGCTTGGTGAAGCGGAAGAACGCCCACACCGCGACCAGCACCACCAGCGTCACCGCCGTGGAACCGAGCTCGTGGCGCGACAGCATCCCACCCAGGATCGGGGCGCCCGCACCGAACGGCGTCGGGAAGGGCTGCAGCGTGTAGGTGAAGATCCAGCCGGCGATGTTGTTGAAGATCAGCAGCAGGCCCAGGAACGCACCCACGCTGGCCAAGACCGGCGCCCGCGCCAGCGGCTCCAGCAGCGTTCGCTGCAGCACCATGCCGGCGATGAAGGAGAACACCAGGGTGAGTACGAACGCACCCCAATAGGGCACGCCGGCCTGGATGAGCGTGAGCGCCACATAGGTGGAGAACATCGCCATCTCGCCCTGGGCGAAATTGATCTGGTGGGTGGCCAGGAAGATCATCACCAGGGCCAGCGAGATCGAGGCATAGATGCTGCCCGTCGCGATGCCCGAGATGATCTGGTGCAGAACGCCTTCCATCGGTCGCTTCTCCTAGTACCCGAGGTAGGCGCGGCGCACCGACTCGTCCTGCCGGATTTCCGCCGCCGGCCCGGACATCACGATCTTCCCGGTCTCCAGCAGATAGGCCATGTCGGCCACCGACAGCGCCAGCGAGGCATTCTGCTCCACCAACAAAATCGAGGTCCGTTCGGTGGCGATGATCTGCTTCATGATCTCGAAGATCTCGCGCACGATCAGCGGCGCCAGGCCGAAGCTGGGCTCGTCCAGCAGCAGCAGTCGCGGGCGGATCATCAGCGCACGGGCGATCGCCAGCATCTGTTGCTCGCCGCCCGACAGCGTGCCCGCCTGCTGCCGGAACCGGTCCTTCAGCTTCGGGAAATAGGCGAACATCCGCTCCAGGTCGGGCTCGATCGAGTCCTTGCGGGTGTAGCCGCCCAGGCGGAGGTTCTCCTCCACCGACAGCTCCATGAAGGTGCCGCGCCCATCGGGCACATGCCCCACCCGCATCGCCGCGATCGCCTCGGTCGGCAGGTTGTTGATGCGCTTGCCGTCGTACATCAGGTCGCCGGTGGAGCGCACCATGCCGCAGATCGCCCGCAGCGTGGTGGTCTTGCCCGCCCCGTTGGCGCCCAGCAGCGCCGTCACGCCGCCGGTGTTCACCACGAAATCGATGCCGTGCAGCACCCGCACCTGGCCATAGGCCGCATGCAGCCCCTTCGCCTCCAGGATGGGCCCCCCTTGGATGGGCGTGCTCGCCACAGGATCAACCATGGCCGCCCTCCTCGCCCTCGCCGAGATAGGCGCGGATCACCTCGGGGTCGCGCTGCACCTGCTCGGGCGTGCCGTCGGCGATCTTGCGGCCGAACTCCAGCGCCACCACCCGGTCAGACACGCGCATCACCAGGCTCATGTGATGCTCCACCAGCAGGATGCTGAGGTCGAAATGCTGCTTGAGGCGCAGGATCAGGTCGCCCAGCTCGTCCACCTCGCCGTGATTGAGGCCGGCGGCCGGCTCGTCCAGCATCAGCATCTTGGGCCGCGCGATCATCGCCCGCCCCAGCTCCACCCGCTTCTGCCAGCCGAATGGCAGGCCACCCACCGGCAGGTCCGCCTGTGCCTTGAGGTCCAGCAGCTCGATCAGCTCATCCGCCCGCCGCGCCGCCTCCGCCGCATCGGCCCGCGCCTGCGGCAGTTGCAGCGCGTTGGAGAGGAAGCCGGAGGTGCCGCGGTAGTGGTGGCCGACCATCATGTTCTGCCGCACGGTCATGGTGCGGAACAGCGCCACGTTCTGGAAGGTGCGGCCGATGCCCAGCTCCACCATGCGGTGCCGCGGCATGTCCTTGATGGTGGTGCCATCGAAGGTGATGTCGCCGACCACATAGCGGTAGAACCCGCTGATGCAGTTGAACATCGTGGTCTTGCCGGACCCGTTCGGCCCGATCAGCCCGCAGATCTCACGGCGGTTCACATCAAAGCTCACGCCGGCCAGCGCCACGATGCCGCCGAAGCGCATCTCCACACCGGAGACCCGCATCAGCGGGCCCTGGGCCGCCCGCGGCGCGGTTGCGGCTTGCGCCACGGCGCTCACGGCCCGACGCTCCAGCTATGAACAGGCACGACATGCGAACGCCGTCTCGTCACGGACTCCCCCCAGCTTTTCGGCGTCCCGGGTTCAATGCCACGGTGCCATTTTGTAACGTGCAGGGCATCGCCCCGCTTGGCACCGAAGCTAGGGGAGTCGCAGGCGCGTCACAAGCCCGCATTACGGCCCGTTCATGCCGCCGGGCCGGCTGACCTCCACCGCCACCCTGGCGCGCGGCACGGCGTGGAACATCGCCGGGCGCCTGCTGCCGTTGCTCGTGGCGCTGGCCGCCACGCCATTCCTGATCCAGGCGCTGGGGCTGGCGCGCTGGGGCCTGTTCACCCTGGCCCTCGGCCTGGTCGGGCTGTTCGGCGTGTTCGATCTCGGCGTCGGCCGCGCGCTGACCCGCCTCGTCGCCGCCCGCCTGGCCGAAGCCCGCCCGCCGGCGGAGGTGGCCGGCGCCGTGCTCACCGGGCTACTGATGCTCTTCGCTTTGGGCCTCGCCGCCGGGCTCGCCTGCGCCGCCGGTGCCTGGGCCTATGCCGGGCTGCTGGACCTGCCCGGCCCGCTGCGGGCGGAGGCACGCGGCGCGCTGCTGACCATCGCCGCGGCGGCCCCGCTGGTGCTGGTCAATGCCGGGCTGTGGGGCGTGCTGGCCGCCCACCAGCGCTTCGCCGGCGCCAACCTCGCCAACCTGCCGATCCTGGCGCTGTACTATCTTGGCCCGCTCGCCATCCTGCCGCTGTGGAACAGCCTGCTGGCCGCCACGCTGGTGCTGGTCGCCTGCCGCGCGGCGATGACCTGGGCCTATTGGCGCCTGTGCCTGCGCGAACTGCCGGCCCTGCGGGGTGTCCGGCCCGATCCGGCCGCCGCGATGCCGCTGCTGCGCCAGGGTGGGTGGATGACCGTCTCCGCCATCCTCGCCCCCGCCGCCCAGCATCTGGACCGCTTCATCATCGCCGCCCGCCTCTCGGCCGAGGCCGCCGCCCTCTACGCCACGCCGTTCGACCTCGTGATCCGCATCGCAGTCCTCGCGCAAGCCGTGCTGGCCGGCGCCTTCCCCGCCCTCTCCGCCGCCCTGGCCACCGACGACGGCACCGCCGGCCGCCTGTTCCGCCATGCCACCCTGGCCATCCTCGCCCTGGTGCTGCCGCCCGCACTGGCCTGCCTGCTGTTCGCCGATCTTCTTCTCGCTGCCTGGCTCGGCGCCGGCTTCGCCCAGCAGGCCACCCCCGCCGCACGGTGGCTCGCCGCCGGCGTGGTGCTGTTCGCGCTGGATGGCGTCGCCGCCGCCCTGATCGACGGGGCCGCCCGCGCCGCCCGCAATGCCGCCCTGGCGATCGTGGAACTCGCCCTCTACCTGCCGCTTCTGCTGCTTGCCCTGGCCGCCCACGGCATCGCCGGGGCCGCCGCCGCCTGGGCGCTGCGCATGCTGCTGGCCGCCAGCTGCCGCCTGATCCTGGCCCACGGCGCCCATCCCCGGCTGGCGCTGGAGCTGCGTGCCCTCGGCCCCGCCTTGGCCGCCACGCTGGCGATCCTCGCCGTGGCCCTGCTGGCGGCGGACCAAGCTCCCCTGCTTCGCCTCGCCCTGTTCCCCGCCCTGCTCGCCCCGGTGGCGGCGCTTGCCTGGCAGCGCGGCCTGCCGCCCGGCGAACGCGCCGCCCTCGCAGGCAGGGTGGCCCTCCTGCGCCGAAAGGGCTAATCGGCAGATATGCAAACGAT
>CAMDAM010000045.1 GCA_945888575.1 Asaia bogorensis
GCCCGTCGCACGCCTCCTCCGCCACCCTTGCCCGCCTGGGATGCGGAACCCGTCTACACCATCGCCAAAAGCGCCTTTGCTGCCGACATAGGGGTGACGCCTGCCGCAGTGTCGCAATGGGTGGCGCGAGGGCTGCCGGTGTGCCCTGACGGGCTGCTGGACCTGCGGGCGGCAGCGCAATGGCTGCTGGACAACCTCGACCCGTTGAACGGGCACCGCACCCGCAGGGAGGCATGGGACTTGCGCAGGTACGTCATCGCGCAGGCAAGCGAGCGGTTCGCCGCGCGTATGGCGGTAGAACATGCTGGCGCCGCAGCACATGAGGCCGCGAACCGGCTCGGGGTGGAGGCTCACGCCGAGGCCCTGGCCGATGCCCTCGCCGCCGACATGGTGGCGCGGATGAACGAGGGGATGGAGAACGAGGCCAACATCCCGCTGCCGCCGCCGCCGCCGGGTGTGTGGCGGGCGAAGCTGGCGGTGCCGGCATAAGTCCCGTCTCTTAAACGGAACGCCACGCGCTTGTTAACGTCGCCACTTCTCCCGATGATTTGCGACGGCATCGGAAGGAGTGAGCGAACGTGGAAGCCCTCATTGGGATAGCCGTCCTTTGTGTCGCGGCCATAGTGCTGATTGCGCGCCGCCGATCCTCCCCACCGATCCCCACACCTGCGGTCACCACCCTCGCGCCGCCAGCGGTTGCACAGAAGCCCCGCAGCACCTGGGCACCGCCCCCTCAACCAAGGCTCCCGAATTTGGAGCGCATTAAGAACCTGCCCGAAAATTGGATCGCCCTCGACGTGGAAACGACAGGAATAGGGCCTAAGTCGGAAATTTTGGAAATCGGCATTGTGGATAAATCTGGCAATATATTGATGAATTGTCTGGTAAAACCAAAAGGTAGAATACAGTCAGAAGCGAGCGAAGTGCATGGAATATTTCGTAAAGAGGTAAAAAATGAAAAAGACTTTCCCCTTATATCGCAGGATTTTTTTGAAATACTGAATAATTGTTCTGTTATTTGCTACAATGCAGAATACGAAATGGCGTTGATAAAACAGACGTGTGATAAATTCGGCATTCGCACACCGCATATTTCATTCTCTTGTGCCATGCTCGCCTATGCGGAGTATGTTGGCGAACCGCACAAGTGGCGGCAGGGCGAATATCGATGGTGGAAGCTGGCCGAGGCCCTTAAACGGGAAGGAATTGAGGCAGCAACATCGCATCGGGCGTGCGCGGACGCTGAGGTGACTCGGCAACTCGTCTTGGCCATGCAGACGAAACCAGCGCCTGCCCGATCCCCTGCCACTCCGAGCCCGCTATCCGGCCCTTCTATCAGGCCAAAGTGAGGTAATGAACGTGGTAACGCCAAACGCGCCGTAGAAAAAACTGCGTTAAATCAATATTATACAGTCACCAAATGGCGGATGGGGTGGGATTCGAACCCACGGTACGCGTAAACGCACGGCGGTTTTCAAGACCGCTGCCTTAAACCACTCGGCCACCCATCCCGCGCCGTAATTCTAGACCGAACCGCGCCCGTCCCGCCACGCCCCCCCGGTGGCATCAGTCCCGCGGCAGCGTCACCTCCACCACCAGCCCGCCGGCCTCGACGTTGCGCAGCACCAGCGTGCCGCCATGGCCCACCACCACATCCCGCGCGATGGTCAGCCCCAGCCCCACCCCGCGCTGCGCTCCACCGCGCGCCGGGTCCAGGCGGCGGAACGGGGCCAGCGCCTCCTCCATCCGGTCGGCGGGAATCCCTGGCCCGTCATCGGCAATCTCCATGCACACGCCACCGGGTGTGACCGACAGGGCCACCCGCGCCGTACCCCCATATTTCACCGCGTTATCGATCAGGTTCCAGAACGCGCGCCGCAGCGCCGGCGGGTGCCCCGGCGCCTCCGCATGGTCCGGCCCGCGATAGGAACAGGCATGGCCGAGATCGCCGGCATGATCCACCAGGGTGATCAGCAGCGCGGCGATGTCCGTCGGCCGAAGCGGTCCAGGCCGCGCCTCGCCACTGGCGAAGGCCAGCGTGCTTTCCACCATCGCCTGCATGTCCTCGATCTCGCGCAGCAGCACCGGGTCCGGCTCCCGTCCCGCGCCGGGCTCCACCGCCAGGCGCAGCCGCGTCAGCGCGGAGCCGAGATCGTGCGACATGGACGCGAGCATCTGCGTGCGATCGGCATCGAAGCGCAGCAACCGGTGCTGGATCTCCTCGAACGCCCGCGCCACCGCGCCGAACTCCGCCAGCCCCTCCGCCGGCACCGGCACGAAGGCCCGCGCGGTGCCGATCCGCCCGGCCGCCTCCACCAGCCGGTCCAGCGGCGCCAGCAGCCGGCGCGCCGTGGCAATTGAAGCCAGCCCGATGATCAGCCCGCCCACCGCCAGCGGCGAAACCGGAAACGCCGCCAGCAGGCCGAGGTCGCCGAACCCCACCGGCGTGATGCTCACCCAGCTTCCGTCCGGCCCCTGCACCGCAATCCGCAGGCTCGCCGGCAACACCTCCTCTGGCGCATCCGGGGGCAGGGGGCTGGCGGTAAGCCCGGCCGCGACCTCCGGCGGCTGCACGCCCACGCGCACGGAGCGGAAGGGAAACAGGTATTCCAGGCTCTGGGACTGGAACGTCACGCGCATCGCCGGGTCCACCATCGCGCGAACCGTGGCCGCCAGCCGCCGAACCTCGGGCGCCACCTGTTCCTCCGACCCGTCCCAGGGGGCTGCGCGCGACCACGCCACCTCGGCGGGGCTGCCCGCGAAACGCCGGCGCAACGCCGCCGCGCGCTCGGCCTCCGGCACCCCAAAGGCGATGTTCGCCACATCGCGCGCCGTCTCCGCCAGCCAGCGCGTGCCCACCAGGTGCACCTCCGCCCGCGCGAACAGCCAGATCTGCACGAAGGCCTGCACCTGCACAGCAAACAGCGCCAGTGCCATCGCCAGCGCGATACGCCGCCCGATCCCAGGCCGGCGCAGCCAGCCGAGCATCGGCTCAGCCATGCGCCGCCCCCCTCTCCACCAGCGGCGTGAAGATGTAGCCGCCATTGCGCACGGTCTTGATGAACACGGGCGCCGCCGGCTCCGCCTCGATCTTGCGGCGCAGACGCATCACCTGCACGTCGATCGCCCGGTCGATCGCCTGGCTTGCCCGCCCGCGCGCGAGGTCCAGCAGCTGGTCGCGCGTCAGCATCCGGTTCGGATGCTCCACGAAGGCCAGCAGCAGCTCGAACTCTCCGCATGTCAGCTCCACATGCGCGCCGCTTGGGGAGGCGAGGGTGCGGGCCCGGGCATCCAGCACCCAGCCCTCGAAGCGATACGCCGCCACCGCCGGCCCCTGCCGCCGCTGGTCGCTGGCCGCCCCGCGCCGCAGCGCCACCCGCACCCGCGCCACCAGCTCGCGCGGGCTGAACGGCTTGCACACATAATCCTCCGCGCCCAGCTCCAGCCCCAGCACCCGGTCGGTCTCGCCGCCCAGTGCCGAGAGCATCAGCACCGGCGCGCCACCCTCCGCTCGCAGCGCCTGCAACAACTCCAACCCGCCCTGGCCCGGCAGCATCACGTCCAGCAGCACCAGGTCCACGCGCACGGAGTGCATCGCCCGCCGCATCCCCGGCCCATCCGCCGCCACCGTCACGCGCAGCCCGTGCGACGTCAGTAGCCGGGCCACGCCCTGCCGGATCGCGGGATCGTCGTCCACCACGAGAACATGTTGCGTGTCGCTCATGCCCCGAAACTGGCGCAGCCCACGGGACGGCTCAAGCGCACATCGGTTACCGGCCGTAACGCGAGCGAACCCGCCAGTCATCCGCCCGCCGCCCGCCCCGGCTAGACCGCCGGCATGACCCCGCTGCCCGAACCACCCGCCCCACTGCCGTCGCGCCCAGCCTCGCGGCACCTGGCCTGGCTCGCCGTGCCCGCCCTCGCCCTGGCCGGCGCGCTGGCTTGGCACCTCCTGCCGGCCCCGCCGCCCGAGCCCGCCCCGGCGCGCATCCCGCGCCCCCCATCCGTCGTCGGGCTGGGCTGGATCGAGCCCGCCAGCACGATCCTGCGCATCGCCGCCCCCGGCAACCCAGACGCATCCCGCATCGCCACCCTGGCGGTGGAGGAGGGCACCCAGGTCACCCCCGGCCACCTCCTCGCCACGCTCGACAACGCCGCACGCGCCGCCGCCCAGGTGGCACTGGCGGAAGCCCAGGTCGCACTCCGCCAGCACCATCTCGCCCGCCAGGTCGCCGACCACGCCCAGGCGCTCGCCACCCGCACCGCCGCCCTGGCCCGCGCCCAGTCCGCGATGCACTTCGCCGAGGCCGAGCACACCCGCCAGCGTACCCTCGTCGCCACCAACGCCGCCTCCCGCGCCGCCTACGACCGCGCCGCGCACGAGCTCGCGGTGGCCGCCGCCACCCTGCAGGAGACAAAGGCCGCACTCGCCCGCACCCAGGAAGCCCCGCACGGCACGCCGCTCGACATCGCCGTGGCCACCGCGGAACTCCACGCCTCCCAAGCCGACCTCGCCGTCACCCAGGCCGCCCTGGAGCAGGCGCACATCCGCGCCCCCATCGCCGGCACGGTCCTGGCACTCCGCACCCGCCCCGGTGAGCGCATCGGCACCGAAGGTCTCCTCGACCTCGGCGACACCACCCGCATGCGCGCCGTGGTCGAGGTCTACCAGACCGACATCGCCCGCATCCGCCCAGGCCAAAAGGTGGCGCTGCGGGCCGACGCGCTGGACCCACCAATCGCCGGCACCGTCGAGCGCATCGGCCACGCCATCCGCCGGCAAACCGTGATCAACGCCGACCCCGCCACCGCCACCGATGCCCGCGTGGTGGAGGTCCAGGTTGCCCTGCCGCCCGAAGACAGCGCGCGCGTCGCCCGCCTCTCGCGCCTGCAGGTCACCGCAATGTTCGCGCCATGAGCAGCCTCCTCGCCACCCTGCGCGCCCGCACGCCGCTCGGCTGGCTGCAACTGCGCCGCAACCCCGCCCGCCTCGCCGTTGCCATCGCCGGCGTGGCGTTCGCCAACCTGCTGATCTTCCTCCAGCTCGGCGTCATGGGCGCGCTGTTCGACAGCGCCGCGAAACCCGTCTCCATGCTCGCCGCGGACATCGTCCTGCTGAGCCCCGATGCCCGAATCATCGGCCAGCTCGGCACGCTGCCCCGGCGCCGCCTGTTCCAGGCCCTGGGCGTGGAGGGCGTCGCCGGCGGCACCACGCTCCAGGTCGGCCAGGTGGAAATCCGCCAGCCTGGCGCCACTCCCGGCGCCCGCTTCGCCTCCGTCACCGTCTTCGCCATCGACCCCGATGCCCACGCCATCCACGACCCCGATGTCGAAGCCCAGCGCACCCTCCTGCGCCGCGCCGACGCCGCCCTGATCGACCGCCTGACCCGCGCCCCGCTCGCCCCGCTGGTCGCCGCCGTGGCCAGCGGCGCCCCCGCCCAGGCCGAGATCACCGGCCGCACCATCAGCTTCGTCGGCCAGTTCACGCTCGGCGCCTCGTTCAGCAGCGACGGCAGCCTCATCGTCAGCGACCAGACCTTCCTGCGCCTGTTCCCCCGCAGCACCGCCGCCGCGGTCAGCGCCGTGCTGCTGCGCACCGCACCAGGGGAGAACCCGGCCACCGTCGCCACCCGCCTGCGTGAAGCGCTGCCGTTTGCCGACACGCAGGTGATGACCATGGCGGAATACGCCGCCTACATGCAGGACTTCATGCGCCGCAACACGCCCATCGGCGTGGTGTTCAGCTTCGGGGTGGTCATCGGCCTGCTGGTCGGCTTCGCCATCGTCTACCAGATCCTCGCTGCCGACGTGCACGACCACCTCGCGGAATACGCCACGCTGCGCGCCATGGGCTACACGCAAGGCTGGCTGCTTGGCGTGGTGTTCGAACAGGCCCTGATCCTCGCCGCCCTCGGCTTCCTACCCGGCGTCACCCTGTCCCTCGGCCTCTACGCGCTGATCGGTGCGGCCACCGAACTCACGGTCGCGCTGCCTCTGGCCCGGGCCGCCGTCGTCCTCGGCCTCACGCTGGCGATGTGTGCCGCCTCCGGTGCTCTGGCCACGCGCCGCCTTGCCGCCGCGGACCCCGCCGATGTCTTCTGACCCCATCCGCCTGCGCGGCCTGTCGCACGCCTTCGGCTCCGGCACCGC
The DNA here is from genome assembly GCA_945888575.1 of Asaia bogorensis. Taxonomy (GTDB): domain Bacteria; phylum Pseudomonadota; class Alphaproteobacteria; order Acetobacterales; family Acetobacteraceae; genus CAMDGX01. The sequence continues at coordinate 6,151 of CAMDAM010000045.1, forward strand.
GCAACGCCAGGTGCTGCAGGGGCTGGACCTCTCCGTTGCCGCTGGCGCCTTCACCATGCTCATGGGCCCCTCCGGCTGCGGCAAGACCACGGTGCTCACCCTGGCCGGCGGCCTGCGGGCCGTGCAATCCGGCAGCGCCCGCGTCCTCGGCACGGAGCTGACCGGCGCCACGGAGACCACGCGCCTGGCCCTGCGCCGCCGCATCGGCTTCATCCACCAGGGCCATAACCTGCATTTCAGCCTCACCGCGCTGGGCAACATCCGCATGGCGCTGGAGGTGCACGGCCCCGCGGCGCTGGAAGGCTGGCGCGACCGCTGCACCGCCGCCCTGGCCGCGGTCGGCCTCGCAGACCGCGGCGGCGCCTACCCGGCCGAGCTTTCCACCGGCCAGAAGCAGCGCGTCGCCATCGCCCGCGCCCTCGTCGCCCGCCCCGCCCTGGTCCTGGCCGACGAGCCCACCGCCGCGCTGGACCGCGAGAACGGCCGCCAGGCAATCGAGCTGCTGCACCGCCTCGCCCGCCAGGCCGGCACCGCCGTGCTGATGGTCACCCACGACAACCGCATCCTCGATCTGGCCGACCACGTCGTCGCCATGGAGGACGGCCGCATCGCCCCCGCACCGAAGGCCATCGAGCTTGCCTAGCGCCGCCGCCATCCTCGCCCTGCTGCTGGCACCCGCCCACCCGGCCCAGGCGCAACAGGCCAGCTACCTCCCGGTCACGGAGGCCGTCGCCGCACTCGCGGATGGCCAGCCCTGGGCCGGCACCCGCTCCGATGGCGGCCAGGTGCGCCTCACGCTCCATCCCAACGGCACCGGCCGGTTCGAGGGCCCTGTGACCCGCGCCATCACCTGGTCCGTCCAGGGCCAGGAGCTCTGCATCGCCATCGGCCTCCCCATCGGCACGCGCTGCCTGCGCTTCCTCCGCCACGGCCCCGGCTTCGCCGCCCATGAAGCCGGCGCGCCCGCCTTCACCCTCTCCCGCTGAACCGCCCGGGGACCATCCGCATGCCCACACGCCGTCACGCCCTCCTCGCCCTCCTGGCCCTCGGCGGCTGCGCGGGGCAGGGGACCACCCGCACCGGCTTCCTCACCAGCTACGACGCGATGGCGCCCACGCCCGCGCGCACCCACGACCAGATCTTCGTCGCCCCCGCCTATGCCCGCGCCCACTACGCCCAAATCATCATCGAACCCGTCGCCTGGCACCCAGCCCCCGACAGCCCCCCGCGCAGCCCGGAAGAGATCGCCGAACTGACCGAGGCCTTCCAGCGCAGCCTGGCCGAACAACTCGGCAGGGATTTCACGCTCGCAGCGCCCGACGCGGCACGAGCGGCGCCCGGCACCCTGCGCGTACGCGCCGCCATCACCAACACGCGCCGGGCCAATTGGTGGATCAACCTCCCGGCCCAGGTGGCCGGCCTCCCGCCACCGAACCCCGGCGGCGCCAGCCTGGAGATGGAGGCGCTGGATGCCGCAACGAACCAGCGCCTGGTCGCCATCGCCACCTATGCCAACGGCGTCCCCTGGGCCCCGCTAGGCTATTACCGCCGCTTCGGCCACGCCCAGCGCGCCTTCGGCCTCGCTGCCGGCCTGCTCCGGGAACACCTGGTGCCAGAGGTCACTGGCGAGTAGCGCGCCACGCCTCCAGCGCCATCCGCACCTGCGCCAACACGCCATCCCACGCCTCGCCCCGCCCACGCCGGAACACCCGCATCCCCGCATACCAAGGCGACCCCTCGCCCTCGGTCCCCCAACGCCAATCCGCCGGCGTCGGCACCAGCAGCCACACCGGCCGCCCCATCGCCCCGGCCAGGTGCGCCACGCTGGTATCCACAGCGATCACCAAGTCGCACAGCGCCACCAGCGCCGCCGTATCGGCAAAATCCGAGATGCCGTCGCCCTCGATCAGCACCCGCCCGTCCGCCACCACCGCCCGCTCCTCCACCCGCACCTCCTTCTGCAGGCAAAGCCACTCCACATCCGCCTCCAGCAGCCCACCGAGCGCCGCGAAGGGCAGGGACCGGTTGCGATCATTCGCGTGCAGGGGATTGCCGCTCCACACCACCCCCACGCGCGGCCGCCCATCCCCCGGCAGACGCGACCGCCACCCCGCCACCCGCCCGGGATCGGCCACCAGGTATCCCCCTGGCGAGACAAATCCTGGATGCCCCAGCGCCAACGGCAGGCTCATCAGCGGGCAATGCAGGTCGCCCGGCCCTGGCAGCATTGCCTCGCCCACCACCTCCACCCCGTCCACGAACCCGCGAACCAACGGCACCAGCGCGTCCTGGACCGAAACCGTCACCACGGCCCCCAGCGCCCGCACCAGCGGCGCAAAGCGCAGGAACTGAAGCGTATCCCCCAGCCCCTGTTCCCAGAACAGCACCACTCGCCGCCCCGAAACCGGCACCTCGCCGCGCCACCGGCCCTCCGCCCCGAACCGCTCCATCAAGGAGCCCGGCATCCGCCCGCGCCACTCGTATTCCGCCCAGCCCTCGCGCCACCGCCCCATCGCCAGCAGCGCCAGGCTGCCATAGGCATGCGCCTCCGCATCCGCCGGATCACGCGCCACCGCTGCCGCGAACCCCGTCAGCGCCGCCTCGCCGCGCCCGAGATCCATCAGGACCCCCGCGCGCCCGGCCAGATGCCCCGCCGAGCCATCCCGCGCCACCGCAACATCGTATTCGGCCAAAGCCGCCTCATGCCGCCCGAGATCGCGCAACGTCCCGGCCAGATGCCCGCGCATATCCGCGGCCTCCGGCGCCAGCGCCACCGCCCGCTGCAACGCCTCCAGTGCCGCCTCCCGCCGCTTCAGGTCGCCCAGGACCACCCCCAGCAAATCCCACCCCGGCGCATGGCCCGGCCACCGCGCCACCACCGCCTCAGCACAGCCCAGCGCCTCCGCCCGCCGCCCGAGGCTGCGCAGCGCCGCCCCCCGGTTCACCACCGGCACGGGATCGTCCGGTGCCAATGCCGCCGCCTGCGTGAAATCCGCCAGCGCCGCCTCGCCCCGCCCCAACGCCAGCAACGCCCCGCCACGATTCAACAACGCCGCCGCATCCCCCGGCCGCGCCACCAAGGCAGCATCGTAACCCGCCACCGCCGCCTCCAACCGCCCCAGCGCCCGCAGCAGATTGGCCCGGTTGAACTGCCCGGCAGCATGCTCCGGCGCCAGCGCCACCAGCGCGTCATAGGCTGCCAGCGCTTCCTCCAGCCGCCCGGCCTCGCGCAGCGCCCGCGCCACGCCGAACCGTGCCAGCACCAGATTCCCCCGCGCCGCCGCATCCTCAGGCCGCGCCGCCACCGCCCGCTCCAGGAACAGCAGCCCCTCCGCGTGCCGCCCCGCCTGGCAGGCCGCCACCCCGCGCAGGTGCAGCGCATCGAACAGCCCAGGCGCCACCGCCAGCGCCCGGTCGTACAGCGCCGACGCCTCCCCAACCCGCCCCGCCTGGTGCAGCGCGAAGCCCTGCCGCACCAGCTCCAGCGCGGCGGCCGACATCAGGCCACCTTCGGCCCGTCCAGCCCTACGCCCACCAGATGCGAGAACCGAGCCCGCAACAACGCCAGATCCGCCGCCGGCAGCCGCGGCGCCAAAATAGAGGCGATGTTCTCCTTGAGGTGCCCGATATCGCTGGTCCCAAACAACACCACATCCACCCCGGGCTCATGCCGCACGAAGCGATACGCCGCATCCGTCAGGCTCGCCGCCCCGGCGGGATGCAGCAGGAACCCCAGCGGATCCGCCGCCACCTCCGCCGGCAACGTCCCGGCCTCCGCCAGCGCCTTCATCTCCTCGGCCAACCGCTCCGGCTGGCTGAACACATTCCGCACCACGAACATCAGCAGCGTACCCACGCCATGCGCTGCCGTGCGCGCAAACAGCGTCTCCCGCGCATTGGTGTGCATCATGTTGAACGCCACCATCATCGTGTCCCACACGGAATGGTCGATCGCCCGACGCAGCGTCCGGTGCTCATGGTCGTTCGGCGCCGTCTCGGTGATCCCGATATGCCGAACCTTCCCCGCCTCCTTCGCCCGCAGCAACGCCGGCACGATCTCGGCATGCACGTAGTCGTATTCCCGCGGCAGCACCGCATGCAGCTGGAACACCTCCACCCGGTCAGTGCGCAGGCGGCGCAGGCTCTCCTCCAGGCTGGCGACCACCTCCGCCCCCGAGAACGCCCGCTGCCCCTCGCGCGTCATGCTCTTGGTGGCCAGCACCACCCCGTCGCGCCGCCCGGCCAGCGCCCGCCCCACCACCTCCTCGGTCTGGTAGGCGGCCGCCGTGTCGATGAAATTCACCCCATGGTCCAGCGCGGCATGCACCACCGCCACCGCCTCGTCCTCGCTCTTGCCGCGCCCCAGCCCCAGCCGGCTGAACCCGCCGCACCCCAACCCGGCCACGCTCACCCGCAGCCCCGTCCGCCCCAAAACCGTGTATTCCATCTGCCGCTCCCGAGTCCGAAGGGCAGGGGACCCCACGCCGCCAGGCTTGGCAACCGCCCCGCACCCGCTACGCCGGCTGGCGCGAGGCCGCCGCCGCGTTGTCGTGATTCCTGCGGCCAGACCCGCCTCTTTCGCAAGCCCGCACAAGGCTCTAAACAGGAACAACACCACTCACCGAGGGCGGAATGAACGCACGCGGCCTGCTCTATCCCGGCGCCATCGCCCTCGGCCTCGCCCTGGCCGCGCCGGCTACCGCCCAAACGCCAGCGCCCGCGCCGGCCAATGACGGCTCAACCTGGACCGTGCAGATGGAGAACGACAGCTTCTCCCTCGGCACCAAGGGCAGCACCGACAAATACTACAGCGACGGCCTGCGCCTCGGCTGGACCACGCCCACCCGCCTGGTGCCCGATAGCCTGAAGGGCCTCGCCACCAGCCTCTGGGGCCAGGGCGAAACCCGCCTGTCGGTGGACATCACCCACCAGATCTACACCCCCATCCTCACCCAGCGCCGCAACCCGCCGCTGGGCGACCGCCCCTATGCCGGCGTGCTGATGGGCCATTTCGGCCTGCTGCAGGATGGCAAGACCCAAACCGGCTACGACATCCGCAGCGCCCTCGTCCTCGGCGTCGGCGTCGTCGGCCCCGCCGCGGGCGGGGAGGGCGTGCAGAACGGCTTCCACGAGCTGATCGGCCAGCGCCAGTCCCAGGGCTGGTCCACCCAGCTCAAGAACGAGCCGCTGCTCCAGATCACCTCCGAGCGCACCTGGCGCATCCCCATCGGCAAGCTCGGCCCCATCGAGACCGATTGGCTCCCCAGCCTCACCGCCTCGGCCGGCAATCTGCGCGCCTACCTGCAATCCGGCGTCATGATCCGCCTCGGCCAGGGCCTCCAGGCCGATTACGGCCCCGCCCGCCTGCGCCCCGGCGTCACCGGCGGCGACCACTACAACAGCCCGGCCCCGCTCGCCTGGTACATCTTCGCCGGTGTCGATGGCCGCGCCGTCGCGCACGACCTCACGCTGGAAGGCAACACCTGGGCCACCAGCCGCTCCGTGCGCAAGATCCCCTTTGTCGGCGAAGTCTCGGCCGGCTTCGGCGTCATCTTCCACGGTGTCCGCCTCACCTACGTCCACCGCCTGCAAACCCAGGAATTCCGCCACCAGAGCGGCGGCCTGCACCAGACCGGTTCGCTCGCCCTCTCCGTTCGCTTCTGACCCTCACCGGAGCCGCCGCCATGTCCGCCCAATCGCGCATCGCCGAGCTTGGCCTCGTCCTGCCGCCGCCGAACAAGCCCATCGGCAACTACGTGCCATTCCGCATCGGCGGCAACATCCTCTACCTCTCCGGCGTCGGCCCGCGGAAGCCCGATGGCGCCATGATCACCGGCAAGGTGGGCGCCGGGGTCTCCATCGAAAAGGGCTACGAAGCCGCCCGCGACTGCGGCCTGCAACTGCTCCGCAACATGGAAGTCGCCCTCGGCAGCCTCGACCGCGTGGACACCATCCTCAAGGTCCTCGGCATGGTGAACGCCGCCCCCGATTTCGGCGACCACCCCAAGGTCATCAACGGCTGCACCGACCTCTTCGTGGAGGTCTTCGGCGACAATGGCCGCCCCGCCCGCAGCGCCGTCGGCATGGGCAGCCTGCCCGGCAACATCTCGGTCGAGATCGAAGCGATCGTGTTGCTGAAGTAAATGACTGCTGGAATCGTCATCGCCGGCGCGGGCCACGCCGGCGGCGCCGCAGCCGCGGCCCTGCGCCAGTTCGGCTACAAGGGCACCATCACGTTGATCGGGGACGAACCCATCCCCCCCTACCAACGCCCGCCGCTCTCCAAGGCCTGGCTGAAAGGCGAGGCCACCGCCGAAAGCCTGGCCCTGCGCCCGGAGCGCTTCTACACCCAACAGAACATCCAAACCCGCCTCTCCACCACCGTCACCGCCATCGACCGCTCCGGCCACCAGGTCCAGCTGTCCGACGGCACCACCATCCCCTATGAGAAGCTGATCCTCGCCCTCGGCGCCCGCCCGCGCCGCCTGCCGCTGCCGGGCTTCACCCTCCCCGGCGTGCTCGAACTGCGCACCGCGGCCGATGCGGACCGCCTCAAGGCCGCCATCCACCCGGGCACCCGCATCGCCATCATCGGTGGCGGCTATATCGGCCTCGAAGCCGCCGCCTCTGCCCGCGCGCTGGGGGCCGAAGCCTTCGTGCTGGAACGCGAACCCCGCCTCCTCGCCCGCGTCGCCTCCGAGCCCCTCTCTGCCTTCTTCCACGCCGCCCACACCGCCCACGGCGTCGCCATCCACGTCAACACCCAGGTCGTCGGCCTGAAAGGCGAGAGCAAGGTAGAAGCCGTCCAACTCGCCGACGGCACCGAACTCCCCTGCGATGCCGCCCTCGTCGGCGTCGGCGCCATCCCCAACGAGGAAATCGCCGCCGCCGCCAGCCTCGAATGTCGCCACGGCGTCGTCGTCGACGCCCAGGTCCGCACGTCAGACCCCGACATCTTCGCCATCGGCGACCTCACCCAGCGCCCGCTCTCGCTCTACAACCGCACCGGCCGCCTGGAATCCGTCCCCAACGCCCTGGAGCAGGCCCGCCAGGCCGCCGCCTGCATCACCGGCCGCCCCGCGCCCAGCCCGGAAGTCCCCTGGTTCTGGTCCGACCAGTACGACATCAAGCTCCAGATCGCCGGCCTCCCCTTCGACGTCACCCGCCTCGTCATCCGCGGCGACCCCGCATCCAGCGCCTTCGCCGTCTTCCATCTCGATGCCGAAGGCCACGTCCAATGCGTTGAATCCGTCAACACCCCCGCCGAGTTCATGGCCGGCCGCCTCCTGATCCAGAAGCGCAAGGTGATAGACGCCGCCGCCCTGGCCGACCAAACTACGAACCTGAAGGAACTCGCGGCCTGAGCCGCGCGTCGCACGAGAGAGAGCCCATGCCGAAGATCACCTTTATCGAATACAACGGCACCGCCCACACCGTGGAGGTGGAGGAAGGCCTCTCCGTCATGGAAGGCGCCGTCAACAACGGCGTCCCCGGGATCGACGCCGATTGCGGCGGCGCCTGCGCCACCTGCCACGTCTATGTCGATGCCGCCTGGGAAGCGAAGACCGGCGAGAAGAACGAATCCGAAGCCGCCATGATCAGCTTCGCCAACGGCGTGGAACCCAACTCCCGCCTCTCCTGCCAGATCAAGGTCACCGCCGATCTCGATGGCCTCGTCGTGCGTATGCCTGCCGGGCAACACTAGCCGAATGATCGTCGAAGGCGGAACGCCGGAGACGTGAATCATTCGGTCAAACAAAGAAAGGAAGGATGTTCTTTTTTGAAAAAAGGAACCAAAAAACTTTTCTCACCTGCGCCCGCGGCACCTCCCGGCACGCACGCAATGAATGAAGTTTTTTTGCTTCTTTTTGTTCACAAAAAGAAGAATCCTTCCTCCCCGGGAAACCGTCCAAACCAGGAGCCGCCGCCATGAACGACGCGCCCATCGACCTCTTCGCCGAAGCCGCCGAGGCCGCCCGCACCACGCCGATCGACAAGATCGACGTGTCCCAGCCCAGCATCTACCAGAACGACACCTGGCGCCCCTGGTTCGCCCGCCTGCGCGAGGATGCGCCGATCCACTACTGCCCCGAAAGCCGCTTCGGCGCCTTCTGGTCGGTCACCCGCTACAAAGACATCATGGCGGTAGACACCAACCACAAGGTGTTCTCGTCCGACAGCCAGCTCGGCGGCATTACCATCCGCGACGCTCCGATGAGCTTCCGCCGCCCCAGCTTCATCTCGATGGACCCGCCGCTGCACGACGATCAGCGCCGCGCCGTCTCCCCCATCGTCGCCCCCACCAACCTGGTGAACCTGGAAAAGCTCATCCGCGAGCGCAGCCAGAAGATCCTCGACAGCCTGCCGATCAACGAGGAATTCAACTGGGTCGAAAAGGTCAGCGTCGAGCTCACCACCCAGATGCTCGCCACCCTGTTCGATTTCCCGTTCGAGGATCGCCACCTCCTCACCTACTGGTCCGACATCGCCACCGCCGACTTGCTCAGCGGCAAGGTGTCGTCGGAGGAGGAGCGCAACGAGATCCTGCAACAGTGCGTGAAATACATGCGCGCCCTGTTCAAGCAGCGCGAGAACGGCCCGCCCCGCTTCGACCTGCTCTCCATGATGGCCCGTGATCCCTCCACGCGCGACATGGACGACAAGATGTTCCTGGGCAACTGCATCCTGCTCATCGTCGGCGGCAACGACACGACGCGGAACTCGATCTCCGGCGGCCTCGTCGCGCTGAACCAGTATCGCGACCAGTACGACAAGCTGCGCGCCAACCCGGCCCTGATCGAGACGATGGTGCCCGAGATCGTCCGCTGGCAAACCCCGCTCGCCCACATGCGCCGCACCGCCGTCGAGGACTTCAACCTCAACGGTGCCGCCATCAAGAAGGGCGACAAGGTCGTCATGTGGTACATCTCCGGCAACCGCGACGAGGAGATGATCGAGAACGCGGACGATTTCATCATCGACCGCGCCCGCCCGCGCCAGCACCTCAGCTTCGGCTTCGGCATCCACCGCAGCGTCGGCAACCGCCTGGCCGAAATGCAGCTCAAGATCCTGTGTGAGGAAATCCTCGCCCGCTTCCCGGAGATCACCGTCACCGGCCCGGTGAAGCGCGTGTTCAGCAACTTCGTCCACGGCATCGAGGAAGTCCCCGTCATCATCCCCCGCCGCCACTAGGCAAACTCACTTCTCCCCCCTCGCCTCTTGGCCGGGGGGAGCCGGAGGGGGGCTCTTTCGCCGAACCAACCCCTCCGCCGCGACCCACATCGGCAACCGTACCGCCATCCCGCCGTTGAGCCTCCTGAACCGTGCCCTCCCCACGAGCTCAGGAACCCACCATGGCCGTCCGCGTCATCCCCTACCTCATCTGCCGAGACGTGCCGGCAGCCATCGAATTCCTCACCGGCGCCTTCGGCTTCACCGAGGAAACCCGCAGCGAAACCCCATCCGGCGGCCTGCACGCCGAAATGGCGCTCGAAGGCCAGCACATCATGCTAGGGCAGGGGGCCAACCCACCCGAGATGCGCCCACCGGCCGACATGCCCGGCACCGTCGCCACCGCCGGCATCTTCGTCTACCTCGAGGATATCGACGCCCATCACGACCGCGCCGCCGCCGCGGGGGCAGAAATCGTCCACCCTCCCAGGAACGCCGAATACGGCCGCACCTACGCCGCCCGCGACCGGGACGGCCACCCCTGGTTCTTCACCCGCCCCCCGAAACTCTCCGCCGCCTGATCCGTTCGAAATCAAAGGCGTAGGGTGCAATGCCGCCTTCGGCATTGCACCGCCCCGCCGATATCACCAACGGCGCCGTCACCCCGACTACGTACGTAGTTATTTCCACTTTCCAACGCCGTTGACGTCAGTTATATTAACGGAATGTTGTCAATTTCACCCGCACCGGAGGCCCCGACATCCGCCGCCGACATGGCCCTGGCCATGGCGGGGGAGATGCGCGCGAAAGCCGCGACCTACGCCGCAAGGCGCGGCGCGCGGGCGATGCTGCACGCCCGCTTCCTGCTCGCCCTGGCCGCCCTGGTGGAATCCCTCGCCCGCCTGTTCCGCGCCTGGGAGGATGGCCAGATCCCCCCGCGCCCCGAACCCGCGCGGCACTCGGCCACCCCGTTCCCTGCTGACCGCGCCCAGGCTTGGCACAAATCCCCGCGCACCCGCACCACGCCCAAACACCCGGACTCCGTCCAGCCCCAGTGCGCCCAAACCTTAGCCCAGGCTTCCACCCAGTCTACCGCACGCCCGCAATGCGTCCAGGCCACGCGCGCCACGTCGCACGCGCCTTCCCCCATGCCCCTGCCCACCATCTGGTCCGTCCAGCACGTCCAACCCGTCCCGCTCTTCAAAAACCCGAAGAGGGCAGGGCACCCACCCACGCCCTTTTCGTTCCGATATCAGTTCGTTCCGCCAATTAGCCCACCGGAACGCTCATCCGCGCCAGCGAGCCCACGTCATTGCAGGTATCGATCGCCAGCGCCGCATTCGCCAGCGCCGCAGACCGCTCCACCCCCAGCACCGAATCCACCAGCCCCGCGAACTTCGCCTTCAATTCCGCCTCGCTGAGGAAATTGTCCGGCTCGCCCTTCGGCACCACCACCGTCTTCACGAACACCTGTCCGCGCGCCCGCACCGTCACCTTGCCCGACATATTGGCCGGGAATTCCTTTTCGATCTCCGGATCGTCCTCGCACATCACCTTCGGCAGCAGCGCCCGGATCACCGGGTTCTGCAGCTCCGCATAGCTGTCCCACCCCATCGCCCCGGTCGCCAGCGCGGTCGCGAGCACGAACGGCCCGCTGAACTGCCCATCCACCACATTCTGCGGATCGATGCGCTTCTCCCGCGGCTCGCCCACCAGGATCATCCCAGAGCGCGACGTGCCATAGGTGATCCCCTCGATCTCCTCCGGCTTGAACTTGTGCTCCGCCCGCAACGCCAGCATCGCGTCGATCCCCGCATGCCCATACCGGCAGGAGGGATACGGCTTCACCGCCGTCTTCATCAGCTCGAACACCACGCCGAGGTCTTCCACCGCCCGCTCGGGAATAGGGGAGGGGGCATAGGCCGCCAGGAACCCGGCCTTCCCCTCCAGCGCGAACGCCGCCCCCTTGAAACCCTCGCGCGCCAGCGTCGCCGCCGTCAGCCCGGCCATCGCCGCCCAGCCCACCTGGAACCGCTTCGTCCACGCCCCATTGGCCAGGAACTGCAACGACCCCGCCGACTGCGAAAGCGCGATGCCCATCGCCGAGGCAATCTCATCCCCGGAAAGCCCGAAGATCCGCCCCGCGGCCGCCGCCGCCCCGAACGCCCCGCACGTCGCCGTCGGATGGAACCCGCGCTGGTAATGCGCCCCCGCCGGCAGCGCGAGCGCCACCCGGCACGTCACCTCATACCCGGCCACGATCGCCGCCAGCACCTCGGCCCCCGAAGCCCCTGCCATCTCGCCCGCCACCAGCGCCGCCGGAATCACCGGCGCCCCGGGATGCAACGACCCCGCCGCATGCGTGTCATCAAAGTCCAAGGAATGCGCCAAAGCCCCGTTCAGCAACGCCGCCCCGGCCGGAGACCACCCCCGTGCCTCCCCGAACACCGCGCAATCGCCATGGTCCAACCCCAGCGCCTTCGCCGCCGCGAACAAGGGCGGCGTGCTCTCCGCATCCACCCGCGCCCGCACCATGTTGCCCACGAGATCCAGCACCAGGTAGCGCGCCCGCTCCACCACCTCCGGCGGCAGCCGGTCCAGCTGGATGTTGGCCGAGAACTCCGAAAGCGTCTTGGTGATCGACATGGCGTGGCTCCCCTTCGTCCCCGCCATATTCCGGCAAACGCGCCGCCCTGCAAGCCGCCCTTGAAGCGGCCGACATTCCGGAACACCATCGACCTCACCCCCGGGACCCCGCCATGCACCTCCGCCCGCTTGTCTTGGCCGCCGCCGTCGCCGCTTGCACCACCCCGCCCGCCTCGGTCCAGATCGGGCGCCTGGACCCCGCGGCGTTCGATCCGCCGCGCGCCGCCACATCCCTCCCGCCAGCCCCCTTGGCCTGCATCGGCCCCGCCCAGCCCACGACGCCAGAGGCCCGCATCGCCGCCTGCACCGCCGCCCTCGCCTCCAGCCAACATTCGCCGGGGCTCCAGACCACCCTGTATCGGATCCGCAGCGCACTCCTCGCCGACCGACGCGACCTACCCGGCGCCTTGGCCGACGCGGAAGCCGCCCTTCGCCTGGATCCCACCTCACTCGTCGCCCTGCTGCAGCGCGGCGAGATCCGCCACCGCATGGGCGACGACCCCGGCGCCCTGGCCGACTACAATGAGGTGATCGCCCGCATGCCAACCGTCGGCGGCGCTTACCTGCTGCGCGCAGCCGTGCATGCCCGCAACAACCGCCACGCCCTTGCCCTGGCCGATGCCAACCAGGCGGTTGCCCTCTTGCCCACCGCGCCCAACCCGCTGCTGATGCGCGGCTACGTGCTGCACCGTGCCGGCCGCCTGCCGGCCGCCATCGCCGACCTCGACCAGGCGGTCACCATCGCCCCCACGCGCGCCGATATCCGCAACGAGCGCGGCCTCGCCCATGTCCGTGCCGGCAACCGCCGCCTCGCGCTCGCCGACTTCGCCGAGGCGGCTCGCCTCGACCCGACACGCCTCGCCTACGTCGAGAACCTTCGCATCGCCGAGGCGGCAGGGTCAGCCCGGCGCTGAATGCAGCCATTCCCCCCGCGGAAGGGCCCACCGCCGCGATTGCCGCCGACTCCTCCGCCATGGCACATCCTCGCCATGCTCCCCCGTCGCACCCTGCTGACCGCCCCCGCTTTGGCCCTCGCCGCCTGCGCCGCCTCACCGCCGCAGGCCCAGCCCGCTGCTCAGGTCGCCGCCGCCACACCCCCGGCCGCGCCCCCGGCCACGCCTGCGCCCGCCCTGGCACCAAGCCGCCCGCAAGGCACCTTCCCGTCCTACATCGAGGGCGTGAAGGCCGAAGCCGCCCGCTCCGGCATCAAGCCAGCCACCCTGCAAGCCGCCTTCCGCGGCATCGCCCAGCCCAACAACCGCGTCATCGAGCTGGACCGCCGCCAGCCCGAATTCACCCTCACCTGGGAACAGTACCGCGGAAA